>DASVWT010000135.1:0-11295 GCA_036393055.1 Steroidobacteraceae bacterium | reverse complement strand
CCGACACGGAGAAGGCGGTTCATCACACGGCGGAGTTCTTCCGCGCCATCGCGCGCGCGGCGCACAACCAGGTGCTGGGCCTCGTGCAGGAGCCGCTGCTCGACCTCCTGGAGCCGTCGCTGCGCGTCATGATCGACAAGGTTCCGCAGGCGCGCTCGCGTATCGCCGCCGCGCAGCGGCGCATCCTCGAGGCCACGACCAAGCGTGACGCCGAGGCGGCGCGCGGCTGGATGGCCCGGCACATCCGCGATTTCAGGAAGGGCTACGAGCTCGCCGGCATCGCCCTCGACTGCCGGATCGGCTGACCCCGCCTACTCTCCCCACCGCTTCCCGGTGACCGGGTGCGGGTAGTGAAACGGCACCACCCGGGTCTCCGGCCACGTCCTGGGGCTCTCCGGCAGGAGCTCGTCGGGGCCGTTGGGATCATCAGGATAGGCGCGGGTGATGGGCGTCAGATGCACGACACTGTTGGCCCAACCCTGATGATAGTCGGCCCGCCAGAGCATGTTGTAGTGCAGGCACTTGATCTTCCAGACTCCCTCTTCCTTGACGTAGGTGTTCTCGTAGATGCCGGCCTCCCAGAACTGGCGGGGGAAGTTCGGAATCGGCTCGGGCATGCTCTCGTGGCAGCCGCCCTGCAGCACGCAGCGGAACCTGCCCGTCGCGGTGCAGCCGTCCTCGGCGACATCGACGATATCCTGCAGCAGCAGATGATCCAGCAACAGCCCGCGCAGTGGCCCGTTCACCCCGCCGGTGAAGTACTTTCGGAACCAGTTGCAGTAGAGCCGCCGGATGCCGGCCCTGCCGCGGTAGATCCCATTGAGGAAGCGAACCTCGCCGCTGTCGGCAAAGAGCGCAACCGCCTCCTCATAGAGGCACTTGTCGATGTAGTAGCCGTACTTGTACTGCAGGCATTTGACCGCATGGCTGTCTTCCAGGCGCGCGACCTGGCGCGCGAGCTGTGTGAGGCGGCTCTCGAGCGCCACAAGGGCATTGGGCTCGGTCACGGCTTCCCCCTCGGGCTCTTCGGCCCCTTTGATAACGTGCGATTATGATGGCATAGCTCATTGGCGCCACGCAGGCCACCATGCCCGCTAAAATACGCCGGCCGGAATACCCGGCCGGAACAGCCGAAAAGGCAGGTGACCCTCTTGGCGGCGATAGGCAGCGAGCGCGTCCTCTCGGTGCAGCACTGGACGGATACGCAATTCACTTTCACGACCACTCGGGACTCGGGGCTGCGCTTCGAAAACGGGCAGTTCGTGATGGTGGGGCTCAAGGTCGACAGCCGCCCGCTGCTGCGCGCCTACAGCATAGCCAGCGCCAATCATGAGGAGCACCTGGAGTTCCTGAGCATCAAGGTACCGGACGGCCCGCTCACCTCCCGATTGCAGCACATCCGCGAGGGCGATGAGGTCCTGGTCAGCCGCAAACCCACCGGCACACTCGTACTGCCCGACCTCAAGCCGGGCAAGCGGCTCTACATGCTCTCGACCGGCACCGGGGCTGCCCCCTTCATGGGTCTCATCAAGGACCCGGAGGTCTACGAGCGGTTCGAGCACGTGATCTTCGTGCACGGCGTGCGCTGGGCGCGCGAGACGGCCGTGATCAAGCACCGCATCGAGAGCCTGAGGACGCATGAGCTGCTCGGCGAATGGGTGCGGGAGAAGCTTCTCTACTATCCCACCGTCACCCGGGAGCCTCATGCCAACCGCGGGCGGCTGACGACCCTGATCGAGTCCGGACGCCTCTCTTACGACCTCGGGCTGCCGCCGCTCGATCCTGCGGTCGACCGGGTGATGGTCTGCGGCAGTCCCGCAATGCTCGCGGATACCTGCGGCCTGCTCGACGCCCGGGGCTTCGAGATCTCTCCCGGCATCGGCGAGCCCGGCGACTACGTCATCGAGAGAGCCTTCGTCTCGCGCTGAGGTCCGCGGGGGCTGCGGGCCTCAATCGAGATCCCGGGAGAGGATGAGCTTCACGATGCGGTGATCGGTGGCGGCCGTGAGGCCGAACCCGATGCCCGCCTCCACCGATACCGCCCCGTAGTAGTCGAGCACCCCGAACAGCTGGTGCTGCTGGGCACCCGCCGCCCGGAAATGCTCCACGGGCCCGAAATCATCGTACTCCTCCGCTGCCACCGCCCAGGTCTTCGAGGCGTGCCAGGCCAGGCGCGTCGCGGGTGCGAAGTCGAGGCGGCCGAAGCCGTCCCAGTCGTTGTCGAGGATCGGATTGAGGATGAAGTCCACCCGGCCGACGTGCCAGCCGACGATGGGCCGGATCTCCGAGGTATAGCGGTGCGGATCCCAGTGCGGGGTGTTGTAGCTGAACTCGAAGTTGATGCCGTAGAAGAACCGCCGCCCGGCCGCATGCGGGCGCACGAAGAGCGCGCGCAGCTTGAACCCGTTGAACCGGACCGCGCCGTCACCCGTCACGCTGTAGAGCGGCAGGTACAGACCCGCCTCCATCCAGTCGGTCACGCCGTAGGCCCACTCCGGCACGCCGTTGAGCGAGTGCTGCGGCACGATGGCCCCGGGAAACGCGGGCTCGTTCCCCCCGGCCGGCGTGTAATTGTCGTGCAGTGTCAGATTGAAGACGCCCTGCGGCGCGATCGCCGCGTCATAGACCTGGATCTCGTCCGTCTGCGCGAGCGCCGGCCCGCACGCCGCGAAGAGCAGCGCCACGGCGAGGAGCAGCGCGCGCGCGCCTTCCCCTGGGCATTCGAACCAACTCGGCACCATGGATTCCCCTCTCTTTCAGATTGTATCGATGGCCGATGCGGCATCCGTGCGCGCGGCCCAGAGCCACAGTGCCGCGCAGACCGCCACCGCGCCCGGCACGACCATCACGGCGGCCCCGAGCGAGGACAGCGCCGACAGCCCGCCGATGATGGAAGGCGATAAGACATCGCCGAGAAGATGAATGGTGAAGATGCTGAGGGCGACCGCCGAGGCACGCTCCGCCGGCCTGACGAGATTGACAACGGTGGTACTGATCGGGCCCGTCGACATGAAGAGCAGGAGCTCCGCGACGATGAGCGCGGGGTAGAACACCGAGGGCTTCGCGGCAGCGAGTGCCAGGTACGCGGCGGGCACCGCGAGGACCGTGATCCAACCCGACATCCAAAGATATGCCTGCCGGGAGTATCGCAGCCAGTAGTCGCCCAGCCATCCGCCGACGAACGTGCCGACGAAGCCGGTGACAACAACGATCTCACCGAACCCCGCCGACGCCTTGACGGCCGGTATGCCGCGCACCCGCTCCAGGAAGGTCGGCATCCAGAAGGCCAGACCGCCCAGCGCGAACGTGTAGGCGGCATATCCCAGCACCGTCAGCACGTAAGGCCGTTGCCGCAGCAGGCGCAGGAAGACCGACCAGGAGCGCTCCCCCGTGCCGCTTTCTCCTGGCTGGGAACGGTTCTCCGAGAGGTCCTCTTCCTTCGCACCGCGCGGCGGATCCGGCAGCCGCAGGATCCACAATGCGAGGAAGATCCCCGGGATCCCGGCGACATAGAAGGCCGCATGCCAGCTGAAGCGCTGGCGCATGACGCCGCCCACGATGTAACCGAGCGCAGCCCCCACCGGTATCGCCATGTTGAATATCGCGAAAGCCCGCCCACGAGTCCGGCGCGCAAAAAAATCGGCGAGCAGCGAAGGGGCGATGGTTGCGTAGGCCGCCTCGCCGATCCCGACCAGGGCTCGGGCGGCAAGGAGCTGTGCGTAGCTGCGCGCGAGCCCCGAGAGGCCGGTCGCCAGACTCCAGAGGAAAACACCGATGGCGAGCGGGCGCGGCCGCGAGCCGCGGTCGCCCAGCCGCCCGAACACCGGCGCCGCCAGCAGGTAGACGATCAGAAAGCCGCTCATCAGCGTGCCGAGCTCGAAGTCGTTGAGGTGCATCGGCGCGCGCTTGAATTCCGGCAGCAGCGCCGCGACCACGTAGCGGTCGAGGTAGTTGAGGAGGTTGACCCCCGTGAGGACGGCGAGCGCCAGAATCCCGGCACGCTTGCCACGTGCGGGCAAGCCGCTCTCGGGGACCGGCTGGCCGCCGCTGAGTGCCAGGGGCACGATCGGCGCCTTCAGCCCGGACGGACTTTCAAGCGCTCGAGATGCTGGCGCACCGTGTCACGGAAGCCTTCGCTGCTCGTCACGGTGGCGCCCCCGGCGAGCACGAGGATGAAATCCCCGCGCGGCGTGCGACTGATTTCCCGCACATGGTTGATGTTCACGAGACAGGATCGGCTGATGCGCAGCATGGGCTGCGACTGTAGAGTCTTTTCGGCCTGCTGCAAAGTACTGCGCGCATGGAAGGTCTCGCGGCCGACGAGGAGCTTTACGTAGTTGCGGTCCGCCTCGGCGGCCTCGATCTGCGCCACATCGAGCATGTGCATGCGGCTGCCGATCTCGGCGAGCAGGCGCGGCCTGCCCGCCGCGGCAGGGGCCCCGCGCTCGAGCCGCGCCAATACCGCATCGAGCGCCTCCTGCCGCTGTGCGGCGGTATCCGCCTCCCGCCGGCGCCGCACCCGCTCGAGGGTGCGCCGAAAGCGCTCATCGTCGAAGGGCTTCAACAGATAGTCCACCGCACTGACGTCGAATGCCTCCAGCGCATACTGATCGTAGGCGGTGACGAAGACGATGAGCGGCAAGGTGCGGGGATCGAGCGAGCGCGCCAGCGACACGCCATCGAGCAGGTCCATCTGGATGTCGAGAAAGAGCAGATGCGGCGGCCGTGCGCGAATCGCCTCGAGCGCTGCGCGGCTGTCGCCGTACTCGCCCACCACCTGCAGATCGGGCTCGCGCGCGCAACACTCGCGCAGCGTGCGCCGTCCCGCGGGCTCATCGTCCACGATGATCACATCGAGCATCAAAGCGGCTCCGCGGAGGTGGGCGCGGGGGCGGCTTCGATGACGTCGGTGAGTAGCGGCATACGGATCTCTGCGACCCACTGGCCGCTCTCATCCGGCGCCGTGTGGAACGACGCCCGCTCGCCGAATTGAATCGCAAGCCGGTCACGCACGTTCCGCAGCCCTATTCCCCCCTCGCGGCTCGCGCGCTCCGCGGCCACGGTGTTGATGACTCGAAGGGTCAGCATGCCGTGTGCGCTGGACGCCGACACGCGCACGGCAACCGGCCCCTGGTGGCCCGCCAGCCCGTGCACCACCGCATTCTCGACGAGCGGCTGCAGGATGAGACTCGGAACCCAGGCGGATGGCAGCTCCGCGGCATGAGGAATCCCGAGGGTGAGCCGGTCCGTGAAGCGCCGCTGCTGCAGCTCGAGGTAGAGGCGCACGAACTGCATCTCATCGCTCAGGCGCGAATACTCACGCTCACCGGCATTGAGCAGCCGGCGCAGCAGATCGCCGAGCTGCACGATCATGGTGCGGGCCGCGGCCGGGTCCCAGTCGATCTGACCTCGGATCGTATGCAGCAGGTTGAAGAGCGAATGCGGCGAGAGCTGCATGCGCAGAGATGCCAGATGCGCAGCCGTGAGCGCCCGCTCCAGGGCAGCGGAGCGGATCTGCGAGTCGCGCATCCGCCGATAGAAATCGAAGCCGTTGACCAGGGCCAGCGCGAAGCCGTAGGTAAGGAGGAACAGAGTGGCGCTCGCCAGCCAGGTGAACCACTCTGAGCCAGGCTCGCTTCCCATGGTGGACCATCCGCCCGCGCCGTGCATGTGCGAATGCCCCATGCCATCCCCGACGACCAGTTCCCCGAGCCCGAGAGCCGGGCTGGCACAGACCGCGAATCCCAGCGCCAGCATCAGCTGCGGCGGAAGTCGTCGGCCCAAGGGCTGCCAGCCGATGCGCAAAGATCCCCAGATACACGCGAGCAGTACCGGATACAGGAGAAGATGCTGCAGCAGGCGCGCTTCCCACCCGGCAAAGAAATGCGCGACATGCAAAGCGGTGAGATTCGCCTGCATGCTGTTCGCATAGAGCACATTCGATGCGGCGACATAAGCCCAGAAAGCCGTGACGATCAGCAGCGGGGGGCGGATGCGCGGGGCCATGCGCATAGATTACGCCAACCACAATGGCAACGAGGGCAGAGCCGCGCTTTCGGGGACGATTCCGCCGGCGGCGGGGACTGGCACGTCGCATGACGGTTCGGGGCGGTCTTGCCGCGTGCGCAAACCAAATGACCGGGCACGCGCCGCGGAAGTCGAGCAAGAATCCGGGCGGAGCGGGCACCTGGGCCGGATCCGTCGGCGGTCGGGATCAATACGTTGCCGGGGCGCTTACGGCCGACGCCTCCGCGGTGTCTCATATGCGCGTCGAAACAAACACGCAGTCACCGCAGCAACATTCAACAGGAGACATCACATGAGCCGCTTCGCTTCGCACGCCGCCGTCCGCCCGCGCACCCTCTCCGCCCTCGCTCTGGGCGCACTCACCACTGCGGCATTGCTCGGATCGCCCGCGATCGCGGCGACCGCCCAGCCGGCCGCCGAGGCACCACAAACGATCGTCTACTACAGCTCGCGCGACCTCGCGTCCGATCAAGGCACACGTGCCCTCTACGAGCGCATCGTGAGCGCCGCCCGGACGGTCTGCCCGGAGTCGGACTCGCGTGATCTCGCCGCGTTTGCCGCCAGCCGGGAATGCCAGCGAGAGGCCGTCTCGCGGGCCATCCACCAGATCGGGAGTGCCCGGCTCGCCGCCGTGTACTCGGGGAGTGTTCCGAAGCATGGGTGAGCCGGTGCCTTTAAGTGAACGCCCGGCCACGGATGGCTGGGCCGGATGGCCTGCCGCCACGGACGGCCAGTGGCACGGCCCTACTCCTTGCCGCCCCGATCCGCCCCCTCGCCCCGATCACACTTCCTGCAATCCAGCTCCGTTCCGAGCATCCCCGCCCTTCCCTCCTCCGTCGTCACCCAGGGGCGCACGACCCACGGCGGGTTGTGCCGAACGTGCTG
The DNA here is from genome assembly GCA_036393055.1 of Steroidobacteraceae bacterium. Taxonomy (GTDB): domain Bacteria; phylum Pseudomonadota; class Gammaproteobacteria; order Steroidobacterales; family Steroidobacteraceae; genus 13-2-20CM-66-19. The sequence continues at coordinate 4,383 of DASVWT010000135.1, read as the reverse complement.
ATTGTGCCCACAGTCGAGCTCGGCCACCCAGTGCTGCTCCTCATCGCGGTGATAACCGGTTATTGTGCGTCGCATCGGGTTTGATACATTGCTGCAGATGGAGATCTTCAAGGAATTCCGCATCGAGGCGGCGCACCGGCTGCCCAACGTGCCCCCCGGACACAAGTGCGCGCGGCTGCATGGGCACTCCTTCCGGATATCCGTGCACGTCTCGGGTCCCGTGGACCCGCACCTCGGCTGGGTGTGCGACTTCGCCGAGCTCTCGGCCGCTTTCGCGCCGCTGCACGAGGCGCTCGATCATCGCTACCTCAACGAGATCCCCGGCCTGGAGAACCCGACCAGCGAGCGGCTCGCGGCCTGGCTCTGGGACCGGCTCGCGCCGCGCCTGCCGGCTTTGAGCCGCATCCTCATCCACGAGACCTGCACCAGCGGTTGCGAGTATCGCGGAGTCGGCGGGCCGCCCGCCACCCCTTGAGGTCATGCTAGGCTTGGATGGCGCCGCACGCCAACAGATGCGGCGGCTGGAGGGGCTTCATGAGCACTCGCGCGCCCGTTGCCTCGCTGAGCGTCATCGCGTCAGCGGCGCTCCTCCTATGCCTCTGCACGGGGCCTGCCGCCGCGGCGCCGGCCCTGGAGTGCGATGGCGTCACCTTTCCGCAGACCATCCAGGCCCGCGGCGAGACGTTGACACTCAACGGCCTCGGTCTGCGCAAAGCGACCATCTTCGGCATCAAGGTGTACGTGGGCGCGCTCTACCTGCCGCACCCCACCGCCGATGCCGACGCCATCCTGGATTCGCGGCAGCCGGCGCAGATCGATCTGGCTTTCGTCTTCCGCGCGACCGCCGGTCAGCTGCGCAGCGCCTGGCAGGAGGGCTTCGGCAAGAGCGCGCCCGGCAAGCTGCCTGGCCTTCAGAGCCGCATCGCCCGGCTCAACGGCTGGATGGAAGACGTGCACGCCGGACAGAAGATGTCCTTCCTCCGTATTCCCGGCGTCGGCATCCAGTACTCTCTCGATGGTGCCGTGAAGGGCACGATCCCGGGCGATGATTTCGCAAGGGCCTTCCTCGCGATCTGGCTCGGCGCCTCGCCGCCGAGCCCGCAGCTTCGGGCCGGACTGCTCGGCGGCCCCTGTACCTGAGCCATTGCAGAGGCGCCGAGGCGAGCAGCGCTCGCCCGGTCAGTGCCGCTGCTCCAACCTCAGCAACCGGCGAAGGGGACGTAAGGTTCCGGCCTCAGAGATGTACTCCGGCCAACTCCACGATTCTGACTATCACCAGCCCGCCGGCGATCACGAGGTAACCGCGAAGCGCAAGCATGGAGAGGCGGGTGAGCGGTGTCAGCCGCGCCGCGCCCAGCGTGCTCAGGCCGGGCATGCGCCAGGAATCGCGCAACAGCGGATCGATGCGCCAGGCGGGAGCGCGCAAGGTCCTGACGAACAGCGGCACGGCGGCAACGACGGCCAGCGCCGCGCCTGCGCCGAGGATCGCGAGCATGGTGCCGGCGCCCAGATCCGGAAACAGCACCGCGGCGGTCAGGACCACGGACAACAGCAGCAGCACTCCGATCACCATGCCGGTGAAGAGATTGAGCCAGGGACCGTTCACCCACGGCCCGAGCACCTCCTCGTCATTGCAGAGGAGCAGCAGGAAGACCGTCGCGCTCGGCAACAGCACTCCGGCGAGGGTCTGTACCGCATTGGTGAGCAAACCGAGTGGCGTGCCGGGCGTCAGCACGAGTGCCGCCGCCAGCGCAATCAGTCCGCCGTACACCGCATAGAATGTCTTGGCATCCTTCGGGCGGTTGTGCAGCGAGTGCCGCAACGACAGCACATCCCCTATGGCATACGCGGTCGACAGCGAGACGGACATGGCGCCGATCACGCTTGCATCGATCAATGCGACTGCGAAGCACACGCCCGCAGCGTGCCCGACATACTTGCCGAGAGCTGTTGCGACCGCCCCGGCGTCCTGAAAGGCGCCGAACTCCGGACGGCCCGCAAAGGTCGCTGCCGTCAGCCCGATAATGGCAACGGCACCGAGCACCACCAGGGCGATACCCAGACACAGATCGACTCGCTCGTAACGCATGAAGCGCGGGGTGATGCGCTTGTCGATCACATAGCTTTGCTGGAAGAAGAGCTGCCAGGGGGCGACCGTCGTGCCGACGACCGCGATGATGAGCAGCATGATCTCGCTCAGCCTGCCCTGCGGCAGATGTGGCACCACGAAGTCGTGCGCGAGCTGCGCCACGGGCGGGTGCACCCAGAGGAGCACCGGGACGAGCAGCAGGCTGCCCAGCACGAGCAACATGGAGAATCGCTCGAAGCGCCGGAAATCGCCGGTGCCGGCCGCAGCCACGATGACGGCGGCCGCGGCCAGCACGCCGAGTGGACGCGAGACACCCAGATAGGAGAGCGCCAGGCTTATGCCGATGAACTCCGTCACGATGGTGAGCGCGTTGAGCAGGAAAAGATCGATGACGCTGAACGCGCCCCAGAACCTGCCGTAACGCTTGAGGATCAGCCGCGCATGCCCGACGCGGGTCACCGCCCCCAGGCGCAGCACCATTTCCTGGTTCACATAGAGCACAGGCACGAGCAGCAGCAGCGTCCATATCAGGGTCGTGCCGTAGTTCTGTCCCGCCTGTGCATACGTCCCGAAGGCTCCCGCATCATTGTCGCCCACCATGACGATGAGTCCTGGGCCCAGGATGGCGAGCAGCGTCCGAAGCCGCGAGGCCCAGCCGCTGCGGGGTCCGACATCGTGCCGGCGGATGGTTCCGAAGGCGCCGTGTATATCCCCGCCATGGACGTCGTCCAGCGTGGCATCGGCAGCCGCGGTCAAAGCATCAGAGTAAGACATGTACCATTCCTCAAAAGCATTCTTCGCGGTGCGGCGTCGCAACGAGCCTGTCAGGCCAGCGTGCAACGCGCGCGGCGTGTCGAGGGTGCTTCATGGAGGATGCGGGGAGCCGGGCTCGGCTCGTGCCGCTGCCACCGTGGAGGGTGGCCTTGCGGCAGGCATCGTCCCGCGCCGGATGGCGAGACGATGAGGTGGCGGGCTTGCAGGACCGCGACCGTGGTAACGTCTCGCCTAAACGACGGCGATGAAGCGGCTGCTAGGGCTTGGGTCCATACGGTACCGGGGTGACTGAGCTGGGCGCGGATTCTTTTGGCTCATCGCCCGAAAGTCAAGATCTGCGTCAAAAAAAGATGTTAGCTCAGATCGGGCGGCGCGGGCTTGGGGACCTGCGCCGGTGTTGGTTTCGGGGGCGGCTCCCCGGAGGGTGGTGTCGCGGCGGCGTGGCGCGCGGTGGCGCGCTCCGCTTCCTGCGGGCTCGGCGACAACTCGCGCGTATCGACCGAGGCCAGGTTGACCACGCCGGGATCGTCGCGCAGCTTCACGAAGAGCCGCCCATCCTTCGGGTGCGGCACGGGCAAAGCGTATCCCGGGAAGCCGTCCGGAACCTGCACGGGATGTGCGAACGCCGGATCGGTGGCAATCGAGTCGACCAGAAAGAGATTGCTACCCGAGAGCTTGCAGGCGAGCTCCGGTGTCGCCGGACACACGAGCTCTTGCAGCTTCGGCAGGCGCACCAGGGTCGCAAGCGGCTGCCAGTCGCCCGTGACACCGCCATCCACCACCCGAAACTGCAGCGGGCCGAAAGCCGAGGGACCGAACGCCTGCGCAGGATCGAGGCTGGCAATGGCGACCGAGCGATTCTCGAGCGTGATGCCGCCGTTGGCGAGGCTGAGTGTGGTCGAATACGAGCCATCCGCAGTCGCTATTTCCAGCATCTCGTCACGTCCGAAGACCGCGGGCGACTTCGCACGCACGGAGAACCTCAACCGAGCACGCTGCGGCAGCTCGTCATCGTTCGCCAGCTGAATGTGGGTGCCGGTATCCGATGGCGAGGGCCGCACGCTCTTGCCGATGAGCGTGACGCTCGGCCGCGGAGTGGCGATGATCGCCTCGAGGTCGAGCACCCTGCCGTCCTTCAGCCTGACTTTCGCGAGCCCGGCATCGCCCGGCTTCAGTGCGGCAGCCGCACCGGCATCCTGCGCGCTCATGGTGAGCTGGTCGACGCCCTGGCTGCTTGCGAGCGCGCCCGGCGCGAAAGCCACCCCGGCGACGGCGAGGCCGGCGACCTCATCCAGACGGCTGCCGGTGAGAACGCCCTGACTGTCCCCTGCATGCAGCGTGAAGCTCTCGAGACGGGCGGCCTCGGCGAAGGCTTGCAGCGGCACCGGCTGCGGCGGATTCGGGCCGTACTGCTTGACGAGCAGCGTGAGCTGCCCCGGCTGCGCCGCCTGCAGAGGCAGCTTCACCTCCACCTCATTGGGACGCACGGCCTTCCATTGCGCCTCGAGCTCCTTGCCGGC
>DASVWT010000134.1:0-2987 GCA_036393055.1 Steroidobacteraceae bacterium | reverse complement strand
CTTTTCATCAAGACACTGAGCCCCTATACCGACACCGTAGTCCTCGCGGCCATCGATCCCGGACATGCGCATGACAAGCCGGCGGCACTCGACGCGGAGATCCTCAGGTGGGCAAGCAGCCTGCGCGACGCTCTCTCAGCGAGGCTCCTCGTCCTCCATGCGCAAGTTCCATGGGAGCGAGCGATGCCAGTGCAGCCGCAACTGCGAGACGCTCCCGAGGTGGTCCGCACCGACGTGGCTACCACTTGGCGCGACAGCCTGGGAGCCCGGGCGCGGGCGTTGGCGGAGGAGTACGCAGTGCCGCAGCAACGGGTACGTATTGCTGAAGGCTCCGTCCCTGAGGCGCTAGGGCGCTTCGTTGAGCAGGTGAAGGCCGATATCCTTGTCATGGGCGCGGCTTCCCGCTCGCGTATGGGGCGGCTCCTCATCGGCCATACCGCAGAGAGAGTTCTTGATGCTCTTAAATGCGACGTACTGGTCGTCAAGGCCCCGGGTTTCCGCAGTTCCATAGACCCCCAATCCACTCACCACGTCGATAGAGGCTCGGCGTCCGCAGCCCGCACGATCTGGTTCTGATGCGCCAACGGTGCGGCTCACGTGCGCTGCGCGCCGGCTTCGGAAACTCCATATGGTCCTGAATCGCGAGCGCGCGCACAGATGCTCGGTACCCGTGGACAGTTGGCCGGAGCAACTCTGGAGAATCGCGATGGCTACAATCGGTATTGATTGATCGTGGGGATTCACGAGGAGCTGCCGGAAGTTACTACCTGCTTTGTTAGGCGGCGCGGGCTGCGGGCGATAACTACGCGAGCGGAATCGACGAGTGCATATGCCCCGTTGCCTGCGCTTGCCGCGAAGCTCTGTCGGGCTCGTGTCATCGATACTTGTGCGGACGGGTGGATTGATGTCAGAGGTCCTACGATTGCCGCTCAGAAGAGCCCGTCGGATGCGGGGCACAGTTGAGAAGAACCTTCGCCGCCATGTCGACGCCCTTGCGCTCGAGATCGGCGAGCGAAACGTCTGGCGGCCTCAGGCTCTCACTGCCGCGGCTCATTACGTGGAGCACGCGCTGGCGCGCGGCGGCCACGCAGTTCGCCGGCAGAAGTACGAGGCGGCGGGCGTTCCTTGCGCGAACCTGGAGGTCGAGTGTCCCGGAGCGGAGCGCGAGGGCGAGATCCTGCTGCTGGGAGCCCACTACGATACGGTAGTGGGAAGTCCAGGCGCGGACGACAACGCCAGTGGTGTCGCCGCCTTGATCGAGATCGCGCGGATACTCGGAGAGCGCAAGCTCCGGGCGGGCGTCCGTTGCGTGGCCTTCGTGAACGAGGAATGGCCATTTTTGTAAGCGTGTAGTCCCGGCCGCATTGCCGCCGCGGGGATGTCCGGGCGACGATATGCCGCGGTGCGCTTGAGGGTTTCCGGGCCCGCTATCGTCTTTTGCGGACGCGCTGGGGGGCCAGTCGGAAGCGGCCGCCGTTGACCTCGTTGGTCACCACGCCCTCGTGGAGGGCTTTGCCGATCGCCGCATCCAGCCGTTGCAGCAACTCAGGGAAGCTCTCCCCGTCACGCCGCACGAGGCTGGCGACCAGTTCTGTTTCGGTGACGGCGACGGCGGCGCCTTCGATCGGTGGCATCCGTCCAATGCCGATGTGACCGCCGGCTTTATCCAGCAGTTCGACGATATTTGGCCACTGGTCTGTCGGCGCAGGGGGCATTGAGAGGATCTCCGAGGGTCGGGATGGCGTCAGGCCGCCTCGCGGACGGCTTCCGTCGGCGAGGGCAGCCGAACGTTCCAGGGAAGTAGTTCATCGATCCGGTTGATCGGGTGATCTGCAATCCGTTCAAACACGTGGCGCAGATACGCCTCTGGATCGATTCCATTGAGCTTGCACGATCCGATGAGGGTGTACATCGATGCCGCGCGCTCGCCGCCGGCGTCAGATCCTGCAAAGAGATAGCTGCGCCTGCCGAGTGCCACATCACGCAACGATCGCTCAGCCGCGTTGTTGTCCATGTCCGCGCGGCCGTCTGTGCAGTAGTAGGTCAGCGCCGGCCAGTGTCGGGGCTTGACGGTGTAGCGGATCGCCTTTGCGAGCGCGGAGCTTGCCGGCAACCGCGCAAGCTGCGTCATCAGCCAGGTATGCAACTCCTGAAGCAACGGCACGGAACGAGCCTGTCGTTCGCGCAGCCGCGTCTGCGGGTCAAGTCCCCGGATCTCCCGTTCGATGGCATACAGCACATCGATTCGCTCGACGGCTTGGGCCGCGATCGGCGAGCGCAGTGCGAGATGCATCTCGTAGAGCTTGCGCCTCGCGTGAGCAAAGCATAAGGACCGCTTCAGAGGCGCCGGCCCCGCCCGCGCCTTGCGCTGTCGCTGGGGAAAGAGTCCAAACAACTCGTTAAATCCCGCGTACGCATCGACATGTACGACGCCTTGATATCCGTGCAGGTGCCGGCGTGGATGCTGCCCGCCGCGACCTGGTGAGTACTCAAACCACACCGCCGGCGGCTCTCGACTTCCCCAGGTGCGTTCATCCCGCACGTAAGTCCATAGATATCCGGTCCGGGTTCGTCCTCGCCCAGGGTCGAGCACGGGCAAGGGGGTGTCGTCGGCATGAAGATGTCCGCCGCCCAGCACGTGGCGACGAACCGCCAGCACCAGGGGGCTCAGCAGCCGATCGCCCGCCCGTACCCACTGCGCAAGGAGCGAACGCTCGAGCGCGAGGCCGGCGAAGCCGTATACCTGGCTCTGGCGATACAGCGGCTGGTGCAGGCAGTATTTGCTCGACACCACATGCGCCATCAGCGCCGGTCCCGGCAGTCCCCGCTCGATGGGGCGCGAGGGAGCTGCCGCCTGCACGATCCGCGAGCAGCGCACGCAGGAGTGCTTCTCGCGCACGTGGCGCAGGACCTTGAAGTAGCCCGGCACGTACTCGAGCATCTCCGCCACGTCCCGGTCCAGGTAGCGCAGCCGCCCGCCGCAGTCC
>DASVWT010000133.1:0-15229 GCA_036393055.1 Steroidobacteraceae bacterium | reverse complement strand
GCGGGGGTCCTTGATGCGTGCGTGAGGCGCTACCTTCATCTCGAAGCGCTCACCGCTGGCACCGATGTTGTAATTCAGACGCCGGCCAGCGACGAGGTCGCCGTACGTGATCCTGCGATCGGCCCCGCCGCTGACCTCGATAACGCCCTCGTGCGCAATCAGCCGGTCGGCCGAAACCTCGAAATGCTTCGCTGCAAGATCGAGCAGCACCGCCCTGCCAGCGGCCGCGGCGTGGCGGATCTGTGGGCCGGCCATACGAATTGCGAGGCTGCCGTAGCTCGGTCCCTGATCAACCGTCTCCGAAGTCGTGCCCATCACCACATCGAGACGATCGACCGGAAAATCCAGCTCCTCGGCCGCAATCTGGGCGAGCGCGGTCTGCGTCCCGGTGCCGGTGTCCACCTTCCCGGTAAAGAGTGTTGCCCGGTTGTCCGGGTGCACCGCGAGCCACGCATAGAGCTGTCCTGCAGGGGGCTCATCGAACGCACGCGTCGGATCGGCGGCCGGCATCATGGCGCCGGCACGTCCAGGCAGGCTGAAGGCGATCACCAGCCCGCCAGAAGACTGCAGGAAATCGCGCCGGCTGAGCCCGAGCCCAGAGGGTGCATCGAGCTTGCTCATGTGGGGTTCCCCTTCTTTGCGGCGCGCGCCACGGCGCGCACTATCCGCATGTGCGTGCCGCAGCGGCAGAGATTCCCGTTCAGCGCCTGCTTGATCTCATCCCGCGTCGGGTCGGGCTTGCGGCCGAGCAGGGCGTGCGCCGACATGATCATGCCGCTGATGCAATAGCCGCACTGCGCGGCCTGCTCGTCGATGAACGCCTGCTGCAGGGGTCCCGGACGCTCCAGGGTGCCGAGTCCTTCCAGGGTGGTGATGTGTCCGCTGCCCACCGCGGAGACCGGCGTGACACAGGAGCGGATGGCGTTTCCGTTGAGCACCACCGTGCACGCCCCACATTGCGCGAGCCCGCACCCGAACTTCGGTCCCCGCAGCCCGAGATCGTCGCGCAGGGCGTAGAGAAGCATGCTGTCGGGCTCGGCCGTGACTTTGCGTTCCTGGCCATTGACGTGGAGCACGAAGGGTTTCGGCATAAATGAAGTGTCCCGCCGGAGGAGCGAGTCAGGTTACGGCAGGCCGGCAGCGGGCGCAATCCTGCGCGTGTCGCTCAACGCCAGGCATGAGCTTCAAGCACGGCTCGATCTCACCGAGATCTACCGAAACAAGAATCACATTCATTCCATCGACGATCAGATCACCCGCTATGTACCGGAGCTCAAGGGCACTGGTTACGACGGCGTGACGATCAGAGAGGCGCTCAGGATGCGCTCCGTTCCCAGGGTGGAGCAATTGAACCGACTCCCCGGCGGATACGCGCGCCCCACGATCTTCGCCAAGGGGGCGAACCGTACCCTGTTCTCGACTCAGCGACTCCTCGAACATGGCCGCAGTCAGGCTCGGATGCGTGAAGTCGTTACGCTCGTCGTAATCGACCGAGGCGGCATCGAAGTGGAATGGGCGCTGGCGTGTGGTCGAGACTCCTGCGCATCAGATCTGTCATCCCCGGTGATCGTTCTCGCGATGACGGAAGCCCCTCGCGCCGTGGCGGGCGGCTCGGCATGAGCGGAGTCGGCCGCTGACCGCACGAGTATTGAGAACTATCTATGATTTAAATATAATATTCAAATAATGGATATAGACGGATACTTTCATGATTCTGTATCACCACCGCCCTGAGCTGGCCCGCCGGCTGGCAGACGACCTGCAGGGCAAGAATCCCTTCAGTGACGCCCCGAACGGCCTCTTTCTGGCGGCGCCACGGCGCACCGGCAAGTCCAAATTCCTGCAATTTGACCTTCGGCCCGAACTCGAGGGTCGCGGCTGCTTGGTCGTATACGTGGACTTCTGGGCCCAATCCCGGCGCGATCCCGCCCATGTGCTCGCCGAGGCGCTGGCCGCCCGGATCCAGCAGGTTCAAGGTCCCGCACGCCGGCTGGCGGCCGCGCTCTCGAAGGTCAAGCTTGCGGGGGTAGAAATCGATCTGTCGCGCGTCGGCCAGCCCGATGGAACCTCCATCCCGAAGGTTCTGGAGCTGTTGAGCCAAGAGGCAAGCCGGCAGATCGTATTGATGCTCGATGAAGCTCAGCACACCCTGACCACCGAGGCGGGCGAGTCGGCGATGTTCGCGTTGAAGTCCGCGCGCGACCAGCTCAACTCCCCCGGCAAGCAGCGCCTGCTGCTCGTATTTTCAGGGTCCGACCGCGACAAGCTCCTGCGCCTGGTGAACTCGGCCAACGCACCATTCTATGGATCGCAGATCCACCACATGCCGGAGCTGGATCGCTCCTATGTCGAACGGCTCGGCATGGCGCTTGAGAAGGTCCACGATTGGCTCAAGCCGGTGAACATCGACCAGCTTTTTGAGGCATTCAAGGCGGTTGGGTTGCGCCCGCAGTTCCTTCAGCACGTCCTGGAGGAGATCATGCAACGCCCGAAAACCACCCACACCCAGGCTGGGAACGACATACTTGCCGGCGCCTGCAAGGTTCAGCAGGAGGAGATAAAATCGCGCCGGCAGCTATACCTGGGGCTGAAGCCGCTGGAGCAGTACGTGCTCTGGCGCATGCTCGAGCAAGGATCCGCTTTCCGGCCCTACGATGCCGACTCCAAGCAGTTTTACAGTGCGCTTCTCGGGCGCAAGGTAAGCACGCCCATGGTCCAAGCGGCCATCGAGTCATTGCGCGACCACACCCCGAGTGTGGTGTGGAAGTCGTCCCGGGGAGAGTACGCCGTAGATGACACGGGCATGCAGGCATGGTTCGCCCAGGAGCGGGACGCGGCGGCGTGGCCTCCGAACGAGGATCGTGAAGAGCTTCTGACTCGACTTGCTCGAGCTCGCCCCACGCAGTGAAATTCGTGGTGCTCGCGCCATCTGCGCTGACAGCTCCCTCTCAATCGACTTGGAATACCAGGAGGCAAACGCGGTCGGGAAAGCGCACGCCGCGCGCCAGAAAGACGTGCTCGCTCAACCAGCGGTGAGGCCCAACCGGGCAGGACGATGCCGCTGTCACCGGAGCGAGCGTCGGATCCGTGCAGCTCGCCGCCGAGAATGGGAATCATGCGGCGGCGGCCGCTTCCGACTTCGCCCAGCTCGAGCGCCTCACCCACGCGTACCGTGAGCTCGAAGACTGCGGTCGGCCTTAATGGGCTCAGGGTTGCGCAGTTGCCCGGCGTCATACTCTTCTCACACCAGTGCCACTGAGTCCTCTACGACCGCCGCCGCGGGTTTGAGGGCGAGCGCGACCAGGACCACGATGATCGAGCCTGCGGCGGCCATCCATAGAGGCGTCGCGAGGCCGTGCTGCGCGGCGAGCGAGCCGCCGACGATCGGGGCGGCGAAGCCGCCGAACATCTCGCCAAACAGGGTCGCAAAGCCGATCGCGGAGCCGACCAGGCGGCGCGGCACGCTTTCGGCGGGCACCAGCACGATGCAGATGGCGGCCATCGCCTGGCCGCTTTGAGTCAGGAAGAGAATCGCCGCGAGCGCCCAGAGCTGGCCATAGAGGGGCCGGAGCATCAAAGCCAGCGGCAGGACGAGCGAGAGGAGGCCCATCACGACCAGCACCGGGCGCCTTCCCAGACGATCGGAAAGCGTCGGTGCGATGAGGCCGCTCACGAAGCTGCCGAGTCCGGCGGCCCCCATCAGGAATCCCGCCGTGGTGGCGGACTGGTGCGCCACATCGGTGATGTATAGCGGCGCAAAGGCATTTACCAGGAACAGCCAGCTCATGAAGCCCATCGCACCGATGGCGCCCATCCAGACATTTCGATACGACAGGAGCGAGCGCAGATCGCCGAGGCCGACGCCATTCGATTCACCCTCCTGCTTCTCTTCGCGGCGGGGCTCGTGCACGAAACGCGCGATCAGGAATGCCATGATGATTCCCGGCGCTCCGGCCAGGAAGAAGGCCCAACGCCAGCCGAGATGCGCCGCGATCTGCGTCGTCAGCACCGGCGCGATCGCCAGCCCGATGATTGCCGCGGCACTGACCACGATGCCGACGTTGCGGCCGCGCGTGTGCTCGCTCGAGCTTTCCTCCACGAGCGCCATGGTCACCGACCAGCATGGGCCCTCGGCGAGCCCGAGCACGGCGCGCGCGAGCAGCAATTCCCCGAACGTATGTGCGAGGCCGGAAAGCGCCGAGAGCAACGAGAACAACACCACCATCGGCACGAGCACCGCCTTGCGGCCGAAGCGGTCCGAGACGGCCCCGAAGGCGAGGGCCGAGACCGCCCAGCAGGCCGCCATGACGCCGGCGAGGAGGCCGATCTGCGCGTTGCTCAGGTGCAGGGCCGGCGCGATGTAAGGCGCCAGATAGAGCACCGACATGCGATCGAGGAACACGATGCCCCAGGTCACGAACATGATCGCGACGACCTGGCTCTCGCGTGAGCGCGGGACGGATTGGACGCTCATGATTGGCTCTGCTCGAGGCGCATGGCATATCCCGCGTCAGGTTGAATGACTATATACTATAGTTGTTCCGCCAAGCCGGGCAAGCAGTGCGCAGGCAATTCGGGGACAATCAGCTCGTGATCAACGATCCATTGAAAGAACTTCCCGGCTATGCGCTGCGGCGCGTATCCGCCGCCGTCATGGGGCAGCTGGCGGCGCGGCTGTCGCGGCTCGACCTGCGGCCGGCCGAAGCCACGGTGCTCCTGGTGATCGCCGCCAATCCGGGAGTGATCCAGAGCGAGGTCGGCCGGCTGCTCGGAATCGCCAGCGCGAACATGGCGCCGCTCGTGGCCCGGCTCACCGATCGGGAGCTCATCGTGCGCGAGGCCGTGGACGGCCGTTCCCAGGGCCTGACTCTCTCGGATACCGGCCGCCGCCTCACCCAGAAGGCCAAGGGCATCATGGACGATCTCGAATCGGATCTGCTCGCCCGCATTCCCGCGGCAGAGCGCGCTGTTTTCCTGAAAGTCCTGGCCGGACTCGCCCGGAATCAGGACGGCTGAAACCCCGTCGCGCGCGCCGGAACACCCCGGCTTCCGTCAAATCTGTATCTGCACTCACCCGAGTGGACGGCGAGCCTGGGCGTTCAGTACACGGCGTGGTTGCCTGGCGATGCGACCCTGACCCCGCGGCTGGATTATTCGTATACCAGCGTGCAGTAGGCGACGACTATTGCGCGGTAGGCCGGGTTGCGGTTCAGGCTGCGAAGCAGCTGGACACTCGCGGTGTAGATGTAGAGGCCGAGGACGGTCTCGCCGGTCGGGCACAGGCTCCGCTCGAGCAACGCCAGCCGGTCCTCCTTCGGGCCGCTTCGTGTGTCTCGACCGATCGTGAAATGCGCTCGGAACCAGCGGATCAACGCGTGTATCGATACCAGGCGATTCCTTCGCCATCGAGCTCGCGCACGACCTGCCCTCGATGAATCAGGCAGTTGAGGTGCGCAAGGGCTTCGCCCGTTGCGAAGGTGAGAAGGCTCAAGCCCACAGGACGGCGGAACATGACAGGGAAGACGTCGATCGCCCGCCGGGGCTTCCGGAGCAGCTCTCGCAGGCCATCGAGCGCCTCCTCATGCCGGGCGCTGAGCTGGCCGAGGCGCAGGTGCAAGCCTCGAAACGGCTCGTTGTGCGAGGGCATCACCAGGACATCGTCAGGCACCCGATGCGCGATCTCGGTGATCGAGGCAAGCCAGTCGGCGAGCGGGTCGGCCTCCGGCTCGGTGGGAAACACCGACACGTTGGAGGTGATCCGGGGTAACACCTGATCGCCCGAGATCATCAGGGCGAGCTCTGGACAATGCAGGCATAGATGCTCGGGAGAGTGGCCGCGTCCGATGACGGCGCGCCAGGTGCGGCCGCCGATTTCCAACTCGTCCCCGTCGGTGATCCGACGGAAGCTGTCCGGCAGCGCATAGATGTGCTTGCCGAATCCGCCGAAACGCGTCTTGTAATCCTCGATCGCATCGCCGTCCCACCCTGCCGCGCGGTAGAAGCCTATTGCATCGGCGGGTGGCTCCCGGCCAGTGTCAGCAGCGAGCATCCGGCAGGTGAGATACTCGAGGCGCGTGATCCACAGCTGGCACTCGAAGCGGCGGGTCAGCCAGCCGGCCATGCCGATGTGATCCGGGTGCATGTGCGTGCAGATCACACGTCCGACTGGACGGCCGCCGAGCGGGCCCGAAAAAGCGCTCTGCCATGCCGCCGCGGTTTCCGTCGTCTGCATCCCGGTATCGACCACGGTCCAGGTGTCTCCATCGGCGAGTGCCCAGAGGTTGATGTGGTTGAGAGACATCGGCAGCGGCATTCGGAGCCACAGCACGCCAGGCGCGACTTGAACGGCCTCCCCTGGAGCGGGGGGAGGTGGGAGGGGATAGATCAGTTCGGGAGACATCTGGTTTGCGGGCCGCCCAAGCGTCAACCGCTTGCCCGTCGAACGAGTGTAAAGCCGATGTCCACGACCGGCTGATCGATCCGCTGTCCCTGCGTCCGGCGCAGGAGAAACTCCGCGGCCTTGAGGCCGATGACATGGCCGTCGATCTTCACGGTCGTGAGGCTCGGCTCGATATCGGAGGCGAATTCCAGGTCGCCGAATCCGATCACCGCAATGTCATCCGGCACTTTGATCTCTCGCGAGCGCAGCTCATCGAGCGCCCCGTGCGCGCTCCAGTCCGAGGAGCAGACGATGATGTCGGGGCGTCCGCCGCCCTCCAGGTGCGCCGCGACGGCCGTACGCCCGTAGCGATAGGTCGTCGGGCTGACGGAGGCAGCGACGACGGGCTCGGAAGCCCCGCCCTCCAGCATCGCTTTGGCAAACCCGTAACGGCGCGCCAGCGCCCGCACGCCGGTCGCGGATGCCACGAAGGCGCGCCGCCGCCCCGTTTTCAGCGCATGAAGGGCGATCGCACGGCCGACGGCTTCATGCGAGAAGCCGACCACCAGATCGACCGGCTCGGGCGGTAGATCCCAGGTTTCGATGGTCGTGATATCGGAGCTCTTCAGGCGCCGGCGCGTCTCCAGGGAGAGGTTGGCGCCGGTGAGGATGATGCCCTCGGGCCGGCGGCCGATGATCGAGAGAATCTGCCGCTCGACGTGCTCATCGTGCGCGCCGGTCAGCCCAAGCATGACACCGTAGCCCTTGTCGGCGAGGGTATCGCTGAGAGACTGGATGGTGCTGGCGAACAGCGATTGCGAGATCTCGGGAATGACCGCTGCCACCAGGCGCGTGCGGCTCGACGCCAGACCCCCCGCCAGCAGGTTTGGGATATAGCCCAGGCGCTCCACCGCCTCGCGAACCCGTTGCGCGGTGCGCGCAGACAGCATGTCGGGTGAATTGAAGAAGCGTGACACCGTCGCCGAGGAGACTTCCGCCGCGCGCGCGACGGCGTCCAGGGTGGCGATGGAAGGCGCGAGCTCCGTGTCCCGCGGGACAGGCTGGGGCTTTTTCGGTCGGCTGGCCCGGGTCCGCGCTTGGGACTTACTCGTCGGCATATGGATCGCAGGATCATGTCCGCAATCAGTCAACCGTGCAAGCCGCCGCCGGAAAGCGCGCCGGGAGGTACGCGCTTGCATTCTGCGCCGCTCGCCAGGGAATCGCTCACCGTCGATCGTCTATCGCGCCGACGCAATCCCCGTCCGGTTTTGTCCCTTAGTACGAGAGTCGGATGTCGACGCGTCGTCGCGAAGCCTCTGCAAGCCCGGCCTGATGCGTCAGCGGAGCGGGATTATCCCGCCACGTGACGTGCAGCACGGATGGCGTGGCACCGAGCCGGCTCAGGGCCAGGGCCACCATTTCGGCGCGCTGCCTGGCAACCTGCGGGCTTTCCGCGATCTGCCGCCCCGAGATCATGCGAGGCTGTGTCACGGCGTAGCCGATCACCTCGACGTCTCGCGGGTGACTCGCGCGGATGTAGCGGCCGATCTCATCGAGAATGATCTCGCTGTACTGGTATTGCAGAAAGTCGGAGCCATAGGTGAACTCGATCCACCAGGTCCGCGCACGATACGGCGGAGGCGGCAATTTTTCGATTACGTCGGCAGGCGCCAGCACCACCTTCGGATCGAGCACGAAGCGCCTGCCGGTGTAACCCTCGGCGGGCAGCATGAAGACCGGGCAGATCGAGGAGAGGACGGAAACCACCACCGGTGTCAGCACGACGCCCCCGCAAGGAGGATGCTCTACCGGGCTCTTACTCGAATCGCTCGCAGACTGCAGACGCCCTTCGACCAGCACTTCGCGCCCGATCTGCGGCTTGGTGCGGCCGAGGCTGATGTCGTAGCGTATACCGCTCGAAGGGTCGATGGCGAGCCAGCATCCTGACTTGCGGCCGCTGTTGGTGTCGCGATACACGGGACAGCCGACGAATGCGCGTCCGGCATCGGCGAGCGCAATCTGCCCGAGCCCGAGACCAATGAGGCCGGCAAGGCCGGCTCGACCGAGCGCTCGCGCGCGCCTCTTTCCCGGCAGGCTCACAGAACCCTCAGGAGGTTGATGAGGTCCGTCTTCTGCTGCTCTGTCAGCCCGATGTGATAACGGCGGTCGTAGAAGTTGACGATATCGCGCAGTGTATGCGCCGAGCCGTTGGAGAAGTAAGGCGGCCGCGCGGCGATCCCCCGCATGTCCTGGATGGTGATCTTGCCGATGTCCTCACACTTGCCGGTGGTCAACGCGTACCCCGGATCGTGAGTGTAGACCACGCGGCCCAGGAACGGATGCGGGGGGTATTGCTGCTTGCAGGTGAGCTTGAAGAGCGGCAGATCGGGTGCCGGGTCGGCGAACGGCAGATTGGTCGTGCCGAGGTCCACCTGGCCGGGGGCGACATCCATGCCCGTGCGGGTCATGTTGTGGCAGAAGCTGCAGGTGTTGCGCGTGGGATTGCCGAAGTTCATCGAATTGAGTCCCGCCGAGTCCGTGATGAGGAACGTGTGGTTGCGGAAGAAGTCGATGCCGCGCACCACCGAGGCCCGGAAGGCGCTCTGCGCGGCGGTCAACTGTGGGTCGTGATCGTCCTTCGCCCATGCTGCGAACTCCGCCCACTGGGCATCGTAAGGCCCATCGAGCACACCTGGCTTGGCAGCGGCCAACGCATCCGGGCCGCCCTGGACACCGTCCGCGGTCAGGGAGCCGCCCGCGAAATCGTAACTTTGCGCGACGTAGATACGGGTCTCGAAGTCGATGATCTCCCGCATCTGCCTGGCGCTCACCGGCGCGTAACGCTGCAGATGGCTGCGCAGTGCATCGATCGCCTGCTCCTGCAGGGTGCGGACGCGCCCGTCCGCCATCAGGTTACCGGCGTAGCGCAAGCCTGTTCGCGGGTCGATGGCGAGCGGCAGCCCGGTCTTCGGGTCGAACACGAAGCCATAGGCCGTCACATACTTGAGGTTTGCCGCCGGGCGGGGCCGTCGGAACACCGAGACCATCGGATGAGCGCTCTTCAGGCCATAGATCGGATCGAGGTTGCATCCGGTGGCGTCATGCATGACCTCGATGGTGAATTGCGGGGCGATGGGATGGCCATCGGGCGTGCGCGGCGGCCAGGGCCTGGCGATGCGGAAAAGCCCCCGGGTGAGCAACAGGGAATGCGAGGAAGCCTCATCCTGCGGCAGCGAAGGGCAGTTCGAGCCGTCGGTGGCCGCGAAGATCGGATCCTTCCCGTGGGTCGCCGCCCAGCGCGCATCGAGGCTCTTGACCGAGACACTCATGCCATCGGTGGGCTGATGGCAAGTGACGCAGGCGCGCCCATTTTCCCCGATCGATGTGAAGAACGGATTGCCGCGGGTATCGACAGGCCCGCCGGCGTGGAGCACGGTGACGATGCCGGTCGCATCCGGATAGTTCGCCCGTTCCGGAAAAATCCTGTTGGAATCCGGGACCCACCATCCGGCGGGCTCCTGGGGTGCCGACTCGCCTGCTTGCGACGCACTTGCGAGGCAGCTGACGCAGACCGCGGCCAGCAGCGTGATCAGGGCATGGCGGGCTCGAGTGCTGGGCACGACTCTTCGACTCCGGGACTCGGTACTGCGGGGCAGCGCCGGATCAGTGTAGCGAGGAGTCGGCGTAATCTGCAAGCGCTTACATCCGCGTCGTGCACCCCGCTGTTTAGCCGGTGCGGCACGATCTGTCTCAGTCGCGGTCGGCGAGTATCGAGCACAGCGCAGCCGCCGCATCGGCCTCTCCATCGAGCTCGAGGATACGATCGGCACAGCGAGCGGCTCGGTCTGCGGCCATTGGATTCGCCGCCCTTGATGCGCAGTCGATGAACTTCTCCCGCAACGCCTCGTCGCTCAACGGCCGGGCGGGCTCACCGAGGGCGCGCGCGACGGCGTGACGAAGCCTGCGACCATCGTGCAAGCGGATCTCGAGCTCGCCTGCCGCCGCAGAATGCGCCTGCGGATCGAGTTGGAATCGACACTTGGCCGCGAGAGCGAGCAGGTTGGTATCGCGCAGAGCGCCCGATGCAAAGCTGCCCAGCGTGACCTCGGGGCAGGTCAGGGCAAGTGCGACCGTGAACGGGATGCTGAACTTGGCCTCGATCATCGTCCGTGGGGCTTGCTTTTGCGCGTGCGGCTCGGCCAGCATCCTTTGCAGATCGCCTCCGATGCATACGATGCTCTCGATATCCTGCGTGTAGAAGGCGTGAGCGCGGCGAAGGCATTGGGCGGCCTCGATGTACGCGTGGGTGCCACGGCAGCAGGGCCAGCGCTTGAAGCTCAGCTGCTCGATCCAGAAGCGCTCCCCGAGGCCCTCCAGAAGCGCGTCGGGATCGTACTCGCCTCCCGCAAAGAGCGCGTAAAACGCCGCCTTGCCTTCGAGCGGTGCATCGAAGCCGCGCACCCCTCGCGCAGCCAGCTCGACGGAAGCGACGGCCGCATGTGCCGGGAAAGCCTCGCGGACGGCGCGCATCGTGCTCTCCGTGCTGAACTTGATCTCCCCCGGGCAGCTGTTTTGCGCGAGCAGGAGTGACCAGGCGTCGCAGAGTTGGCGCGCATCGAGACCTGCGAGCCGCCCTGCAGCCAGGGTGGCGCCGAACGCGCCGAGGATCGGCGGCGGATACCAGCCGCCGGCCTCGAGCGGCCGCTGCAGTGACAACCCCATTCGGCAGACCAGGTCGCAGCCCAAGGCGACAGCCGTGAGGAATTCGCGGCCGGAGCAGGGAGAGCCGCGGGACTCCAGCATGGCGAGCGCGGCCGGCAGCAGCGAGGCGTTGGGATGCAAGGGCGCGAGATCGAAAGCATCCTCGTAGTCGAGCGCGTGCGCCATGGCCCCATTGACCATTGCAGCCTGCGAGGCGCTCACATGTGAGTTGAAGCCGAGCACCATCGCCTGCGGCGGGCCGGGCTGGGTCCGCACCCAGTCGTGGAATGGAGGCACGTCAGGACTCTCGCCGCTCGCGGCCAGCATTACGCCGAGGCCGTCCAGAATGGCGCGGTGGGCGGCGTGAACGACTGATGGCGCCAGGCTGCGAGAGTCGAACCCGGTCGCGTGGCGTGCCACGCGTGCGCTGAGGCCAGACGAAACATCTGCAGCCGGCGCTCGCGAATGGCTGCTCATCGCGCGAGGGCGAGGCTGTCGCTAGGTCGAGGCATCACGGGTCCTGCTGGCTGCGGGTCGACCTCTCGGGGCCAGCCGTGGCGCAAGCGACAGAAGCGCAATCGCGAGGATGAGGAGCAGGGCGCCGGCAATCTCGGCGCGCGTGGGCGGGGCGCTCAGAGCCATCGCGGCCAGTACGTAGGTGGCCGCTAGCCCGGCCAGTATGCTCGCAGACCGCTCGAAGGGAACGCAAAAGGTGTTTTCGCGGCGATCAAGAAGGATGAGGATGGCGAATATCGAGATGAAGAAGAGCAGCGCCGCGAGCAAGGCGAGATAGGGCACCTGCCCGCTGCTCCAGACTGCGATGAATCCGAACCTGAGCTGGTCCCCCTGAGTCCCCCAGTGCCCAGCGGAGAGTGCCGCAAGTGCCGCCACGGCAAGCGGGATGGCGATGAGTTGCTCCTCGACGAAGTAGCCTTTGGTGGTGCGCGCATCGCCGGTCTTGGCGACGCGGGTCATGGCGAAGATGCGCACCAGATACCCGAGGGTGTAAAGCACGATGGTAGCGATGGCGAGCGGCGGCAGATGGAGGCCGCCACGTGCATCGATCGTGATCGACAGGCCCGTGGCCACCAGAGTGAGTGCAATCCATGAGAACCAGCGAACGCGCCGCCCGAGCAGAATATCCACCGCCGGCGCAATGATCAGCACATCGCCGCGCATCAGCAATTGCATGAAGGGGATGCTGACGTCACGGAACGTGAACGAGAGCGGCACCGTGAACAAGAGCAACGCGGCACCGACCCCCGAAAGGAGAGTCCAGCGGGTAGGGCGCGGCAACGTCATCCCCAACAGGCGGGCCTGGTGGGCCTCGCGCCACCAGCCGCTGGCCCATATGAAGAAATACGTCATCACGCCGCACAGGATGTTGACTGCCGGCAATACCTCGAGTCCTGTGAGTGGCCGTCCAAAGGGCGCATAGGTGATTGTCGCGAGCCATCGAGTGAGCGTCGCGTACGGCACATAGCTCGCGAGATACAGCACCAAAAGGAACTCGATGGATAGGAGCATGCCACGGGAGCTGCAATCCGGATTGGGGGTCCGACGGGAGGGCATGGGCGGCATCGGCGGCGGTCGATTACGGCAGTCTATGCCAAGCGCCGTCAGCCGGGCAGGCTTGACAGCAAGAATGCAAGCGCTTACAAATTCGACATGACTGAGCCCCCCAACGAAGGAGATTCTGCGCATGGGCCTCGGTGAGCGGATCGGCAGGAAGGTCCATTGGCGGCTCGGGATACCGGCCATCGCCTTCATGCTGGTGAGTTCGCTGGACCGCGTCAACATCAGCTTTGCCGCACTCGGCATGAACGGCGCGCTGGGACTCACGCCGGCGCAGTATGGCTTCGGCGCCGGGGTGCTGTTCGTGGGGTTCCTGGCCGGCCAGTATCCGAGCGTTCTGTGGCTGCAGCGTGTCGGCATGCGCCGGTGGCTGACGACGTGCTCTGTGGTATGGGCCCTCTGTGCCGGCGGCCTCGCTTTCGTGCACACCCCTGTCGAGCTCTATGCGCTGCGTGTGCTGCTCGGGTTCGCCGAGGGAGGACTCGCGCCGGGCATTGTGCTGTATCTCAGTCAGTTCGCCACCGAGCGCGAGCGCGCCACGACCTTCGCCCTGCCGATGCTCGCGATTCCGATCTCGATCGTGATCGGTAGCCCGATCTCGGGGTGGCTGATGAGTCTCGAGCCGCCGCTTGGCTTCGCTCCCTGGCGATGGATGCTGATCGCGGAGGCGGTGCCCGCGCTGTTGCTCGGCCTTGCGGCCTGGCTCTACTTCCCGGACGCTCCGCAGGATGCCCACTGGCTGTCCGATGAGGAGCGGCGCTGGCTCGACGCGAATGCTGCGCACCGCGTGCGCTCGCGGAATTCCAACGACTGGAGCGTGCTGCGAACACCGCTCGTGTGGGCCGCGGCGCTGCTTTGGTTCGGACTGCTGTCGGGCGCCTACGGAATCATGTTCTGGCTGCCGCAGGTCATCAGACGGCTGACGGGTGTCGGCACTCTGGAGATCGGCTGGGTGAATGCGTTGCCCTGGCTCGGTGTGGCGCTCGGCATGTACCTCAACTCGGCTCACTCGGATCGCAGCGGCGAGCGCTATTGGCACATTGCCGCGCCGGCCGCGGTTTCCGGCCTGGCGATAGTCTGCGCCTGGGCGGCGGGAACAGGGGGCGCGGCGTTGGCGGCGCTGCTGATCGCCGGAATCGGCCTCGGCGCGGCGCAGGGGGCTTTCTGGGCGCTCCCGACCCGGCTGTTGACCCAGAGCACGCTTCCCGTAGCGGTGGTTGCCATCAACATCGCTGGCAGCTCGGGCGGTCTGGTGATGCCGCACCTCGTCGGCTATGTCCTCGAGCGCAGCGGCGGCTTCAGCGGGCCCTCTTTGTTGATCGCGGGTGTCTTGCTCGCCAGTTGCGTGCTCGTGTTTTCGATGCGGCTGCTGCCCGCGGCCGCGACTTCCGCGGAAGCCATCCAATGACGAGCATAGTCGCTTGCGGCGATGTCGCCGTCCGGCGCTCGGACTGCGCGTCCATGTTCATCGGATGCCGCGAGGCATTGCAGGCGGCTGACCTGTGTTTCGCACAGCTCGAGGCTCCCATCAGCGAGCGCGGCTCGAAGGCGCCGAACGCCAGGCTCGCCATGCGTGCCCCCATGGCGATGGCTCCCGCGTTGCGGGATGCCGGAATCGACGTGGTCTCCCTGGCAGGCAACCACTGCCTGGACTTCGGGTACGAAGCGCTGGCGGATACCCTGCAACACCTCGCCCAAGCGGGGGTTCAGACCTGCGGGGCGGGAGAGGACCTTTCTACAGCCCTCCAGCCTGCCTACCTGCAGGCCGGGGCGCATCGCGTTGCGATCATCGCGGCGTGCTCGATATTGCCCGAAGGCTATGCGGCGCAAGCCGGCAAGCCCGGGTGCGCGCCGCTGCGAGCCTTTACCGTGTACGAGCCGATCGAGCCGGACCAACCCGGGACGCCGCCTCGTACGCGAACCTTTCCGCATCGCGAGGATCTCGACGCGCTGATCGGCCACGTCCGGGCTGCGCGCGAAGCCGCCGATTGCGTGCTGGTGTCGCTGCATTGGGGAATCCACATGATCCCCTTCGTGCTGGCGGACTATCAGATCGAGGTCGCGCACGCATTGATAGACGCCGGTGCGGACGCGATCCTGGGCCACCATCCGCATCTGTTGAAAGGCATCGAGCTGTATCGCAGCCGCCCCATCTTTTACAGTCTCGGAAACTTCGCCATCGAGCAACCGCATGTCTGGGACCCGGCCATCCTGCAATCGTCCTCGTTCCGCCATCTCGTGAGCCTCCATCCCGAATGGGATCTCGGCCGCCGCTTCGTGATGCCGGAGAGCACACGGCCGACGGGTGTCGCGAAACTCGTGCTGCATCGGGGCGGCGGCCTCGAGAGTCGCTTTTGTCCGGCCTGGATCGGGGACGACAGCGCGCCGCGGATGCTCCGCGCCGGTGAGTCGCAATTCGATACGGTGCGAGCGTTCCTGGAGGAGAGCAGCGAGAAGGCAGGGTTCCGGACGCGCTTTCGTGTGGAAGGTGATGAGGTGGTGCTGGCGTGAGTCGTCCATTCGAGAATCTCTGCTGCAGCCTATGAGCACACCCGAGTCCTCCGGCAACGCGCC
>DASVWT010000132.1:0-3530 GCA_036393055.1 Steroidobacteraceae bacterium | reverse complement strand
AGCGCGACGATTCCGAGCGCCTCGGCGGTCTGCTGCACGAGCGCACCGGCCAGTGTCACCGGCGCCATCGCGCCCATGAGAGTGAACGGGGTGATGACGACGCATTGGCCATGGCGGGCCATCGTCATGATGTTGTCCAGGATCTCCTCATCGACCCGGCGCGGTGAGTTGACGTTGGTCACCGTCATCAGGGTCGGGTGCACTGCCAGATCTTCAATCGTGCAGCCGTGCTCGATGGCCGACATTGCGATCGCATCCTGCGCCTGCACGCCGCCGATTCCACGCGCGGCCCAGACGATGTCGGAGCACTCGATGTGCGCCTGGTAGATCGCGAGGTGGCGGGTGGCCACCGGCAGATCGACGGGCTCCACCACGATCCCGCCCTGCCAGTGCAGGACACCGAGCGAGTGGATGAGATGCAGGATGTTGCGGAAGGATTCGATGTCGCCGTAACGCCGGCCGTGCTCCCGGTCGTTGATGTGGGGCGCGCCTGTCACGGGACCGAAATTGACGACGTCGCCGCCCACGTGCAGATGCCGCTCGGCATTGCGGGCGTGGAGGACGAAGGTCGACGGCGCGAGCTTCAGGTGCGCCCCGACGATGTCGCGCCCGAGGCGGACGAGCTGAGTCTCTTCGTCCACCAGGGCGCCGGCCTTGGCGTAAATCTCGCGGGCTGCGGCACTGCGGATCTCGAGTCCCGCTTCCTCCAGTACGCGAAAGGCGGCCCCGACGATGCGCTCCACCTGCTCGCCCGTCAGGATCTCGAGCGGCGGCCAGCGGTTCGCGAGGCGGGGGATGGGCGCAAGCGAAGGACCGGTGGAACGCCCGGTGTGGCC
The DNA here is from genome assembly GCA_036393055.1 of Steroidobacteraceae bacterium. Lineage (GTDB taxonomy): Bacteria > Pseudomonadota > Gammaproteobacteria > Steroidobacterales > Steroidobacteraceae > 13-2-20CM-66-19. Next base: position 2,694 of record DASVWT010000132.1, on the reverse strand, counting down.
GCTGCGTCCGCGCCCGCGCCCATGCTCACGCGGTCCCCGTCCCGCCGACCCTGCGGGCTGCTCGGTCATGACTGCTCCTGCGCAAGCTCACCGAGGGCTTGCTCGAGCGGCCCGAGCCAGGGCCCGAAATGCCGCCATTGATCGAGCCCTTCGGTGTTGATCGGCCGGCGCACCTGCTCGGAGCTCGCGGTGTGCACGCGGCGCGCGGTCTTGTGGAACTCGAGACAGGCAGGCTCGAAGTCGAGTCCGCAGAAATCGAGGATCCGGCGCACCTGCGGCTCGAAGTCGCCGACCAGCTCCTCGTGCTGCACGCGCAGCACCTTGCCGGGCAGCACGCGGTCCCAGTGCGCCATCAGCTCCACATAGGTGCGGTAATAGCGCGCGATATCCTCGAACGAGTACGTGAACTGCTGCCCGGAGGCGAACAGCTGCTTGAAGTTGCTGAAGCAGCAGGCCATGGGCGCGCGGCGGGCGTCGATGATCCTGGCGTTGGGCAGGATCAGGTGCATCAGGCCGAGGTGCCGGAAGTTGTTCGGCATCTTGTCGATGAAGCGCGGCTTTCCGGAACGGTAGAGCGCGGTGTCGGCGAGGTAGCGCTCACCGAAGCGCCGGAAATCCTCCGCCGGCAGCTCCGCGAGCACGCGTGGATAGCGCGCCCGGTCCTGTCCGCCCTCGCGTCCCTGCAGGCTCTGCGCGAGCCGCGGGATATCCGACAGCTCCATCGTCCCTTCCACCCGGGAGTGCGAGGCCAGGATCTGCTCGATCAGTGTGGAGCCGGCGCGCGGCAGCCCGACGATGAAGATCGGCGCGTCGCTTGGGTCTCCCCAGCCTCGACGTGCTGCAAAGAGCTCCGCGGTGCATGTCTCGATCTGCAGGCGGGTGTTGCGCTCGATGAACTCCGGGCGGTAGCGGCATTCGCTCTTCTTGAGCGCGTTGCCGCGATCGTAGTAGGCGAAGGATTCCGCGTATTCGCCGCGGTCCTCGAGGGCCTTGCCGAGCGCGAAGCAGAGGTGGAAGCGGTCCGCGAGCGCAGTGCGCGGCGCCGACTCGGCGGCGCGCATCGCCGCAAGCTCCTCATCCGTGAAGCGGTAAGTCTTCAGGTTCGCCAGGCTCCAGTAGGCATCGCCGTAGGCCGGCCGGAGCTGCGCGGCGCGCCGGTAGGATTCGATGGACTCCTGCTGCCGGCCGAGGGTCTTGAGCGTGTGGGCCATCGACAGATACAACTCCGCATGGTCGGGAGTCTCCTCGAGCAGCCGCCGGTACTCGCTGAGGGCCTGCTCGCACTCGCCGAGCTCGGTCGAGAGAGTCGCCTGAGTGATGCGATACGCGCGCTCCTCGGGCTCCGCCTGCTGCAGCATGCGGATCTGCTCCCGCGCCTGGCGGTGCTTGTGCCGCTGCAACAGCACCTGCGCGTAGTCGTAGCGCGCGGGCCGATAATCCGGGGCCCGCTCGAGCACCGCCTCGAGCAGCAGCTCCGCATCGTCCAGCACATCGAGCTTCATGCCGATCTGGGCCAGGAGGCGCATCCCTTCGATGTGATCGCCGTGCTCGAGCAGATAGCGGCGCACGAGGGACTCGGCGGCCTCGATCTCACCGTCGGCAAACATGCTGCGCGCCGTTACGATCGCCGTGGGGAGGCTTGCGAGCTTGGCGACGTGAGCGCCCGCATTGTCCGCATCCGCCTTCCGGCCCGCCATATTGTAGAGCGTCTGCAGCGTCCGCCAGCTGCCGGGCAGCGCCGGATTGAGCGCCACCGCCCGCTCGAAAGCGGCCATGGCTGGCGCCGCCGAGCGTTGTGCAACGTGGCAGTACCCCTTTTCCTGATGCAGCCGGGGGTAATCGGGATGCAGTTGCTCGAGTCGTGCAAGCGTCGCCAGCGCCGCCGGGATCTGGCCCAGATAGCGCTGCGCGACCGCGAGCATGTAAAGAAGGTCGCGGTCCTCCGGACGATCTGCCAGCAACGCCTGAGCGGCTCGCACCGCCTCGGCGAACTGCCGGCGATCGAGGAAGCCGCGCACGCCCGCCGGCCCGGTGTCGGGGCGCGGCGGGGCGGCACTGTCGGCATGCATCAGGGGGATTCTACTCCAGTCCCGCCCTGCATCGTCCCGTGGGTCAGCGGTGCTCGGAGAAAGCGTAGCCGAACGTGAGCTCGATCGTTCTCGGGCGCATGGGCGTCTCCGTCAGGATGAACTGCCGGCTGGTGGTGAACAGGCTCTTGTTCACGTTGGTGATGTTCGTGCCGACGAGCGAAACCGTCCAGTTGTCCTTCGCCACTCCGGCGGACAGGTCGTAGGTCGTCCAGGCCGGCTGGTCATACGCCTCGACGTTGCCGGAGGCGGACAGCGAGTGCGACTGATGCTGCATCCCCACCTGCACGTACGGCAGGTAACTGCCCATCGTCCAGTCGTAGCGCGCGCGCAGGTTGCCCTCGAAGGGCGGGGAGTTGGCGAGCGGGCTGCCCTGATCGCCGTACACATTGGCCACCGGCCCCGCGAGAACCCACTGCCCGGTGGTCTTGTCCTTTTTATAGAAATCCGTGATCGGCTTGCCGGAGTTCGTGCTCGGGAGATTGCCGATCAGCGCGGGCGAATTCTTCAGCTCGCCGCTGTTCCAGGCGGCGGCACCGTTGACCGAGAGACCGCGCCATACGTTGGCGGCGATCTGCAGCTCCACGCCCCTCACCTGGTAGTCCGG
>DASVWT010000131.1:0-32850 GCA_036393055.1 Steroidobacteraceae bacterium | reverse complement strand
CCCTGCGAGCCACGGATCTCGGCGAAGAGGCCATGCTCGAACATCGGCTCGCCGAGATAGCCCTTGGGCACCGAGGCGATGTCGACCCCGGGCACCAGCAGGTCGTTGCTCGCCGTGCCCGCCGTGATGCTCGGGATCGGTGCTCCGGTCGAGTCGAGGCATTGCGCATAGGGCATGGCACTGTTGCCCGTGGCGCACTCCGGGACGCCCTGCACCGTCCCGGTGGCATGCACTCCGTTCACGAACCAGACCATCTGCCACCGCCCGGTCACGCGGGTCACGCTCGGCCCGAGCGACATGGTGCGCGAATTGACATCGGCGAGCTGTTGCTGCACGACGATGCCCGAGAGGGTCAGATTCTCGACGGCCGGATCGCCGATCGGAATGATGTAACGGCTCTGCAGGCTGTACTTGGTCACCTGGGCGGCTTCCAGATCGACGCTCATCTTGTGGCCGTACGAGTTCACCCGCCGGTCCTGCCAGCTGATGATGCCGCGCGCGCCGGTGTCGGTCTCGTAGCCGGCTGCGATCGAGTACACGTTGGGTCGGCTCGGGTCGGCATGGACGCTCACCGGCACGGTATGATCCGTTCTGTCGGGTGTTCCGGTGAGTACCTCGAGGTTGCTGAAGTACTCGCTGTCGTCCAGCGCGAACTGTGTGCGCAACACCTGTGTCAAGTCGAACGGCTGCCCCTTGCGGTAGCGCAGATAACGGCGCACGAGCTTCTCGCTCACGGCCTGCTGCCGGATGGTGGTGTCGCCGAAGCGATAGCGCACCCCGGTCTGCAGCTCGAGCGCGATGCTTGCCGTGTGGGCCGCGGGGTCCACCTGCAGCTCGTGCCGGGTCAGCTTCGCATCGAGGTACCCGTAGGTCGCCGCTGTCTGCAGCAGGTCGTTCTTGACGGCCTCGTACGCGCCCTCATCGAGCCGCTCCCCGGTGTGGAAGGGCAGATTCGAGGTGATACGCCGGAACCGCCTGGCTTTCGCCCCCGGACCGACGACTTGCACGCTCACGTTGCGCAGGATGACCGGGGTACCGGGATCGATCGCGATCGTCACCTGCCAGTTGCCCGGTCCGGAGGGCGTGACGCTCGAATGCACCGTAGGCTGGAAATATCCGAACGGGCGCAGCGCCGAGCGCACTTCCCGGCCGATGCGGCTCTGCAGTCTGTCGACGGTATCCGGGGTGAGATCCTTGCTGCGCTGATAACGGGAGAAGCTCAGGTAGGCGAGCACGTTGCTGCGCAGCGGATCGGCCACGCCCTGGATGGTGATGGCGACCCCCGCCCGGGCCTGATGCCAGAGGAGCGCGCATCCGAGCAGCACGAAGACACCGGAGGCTCGCCATCGCGGCAGAGCCCCGCGTAACGAATTGCGCTGCGCCATTGATACGTGCGACGAATCCCGGGCGGATGAAACGCGGATTGTAGACGTGACCGTTTCTCGGGGCGCCGGTTCCTTGCGATAGCGGGTCTCAGGGGGCTCCCCCGGGGCGCCGGTTCCTTTGCGCTATACCGTCTCGGAGGCCGGCCACTCGCCAGGCGTGAGGCGGTACTGGGTCTCGCCGAGGCGGTCGCCGGCCGGGCCGAAGCGCCGCTCGGCGACGAAACAGGCGCCCGAGGGCTCGATCGCCACGAGCGTGGAGCAGCGCGTGCCGTATCTCTCGTCGAGGACGAAGGGGGAGGACAGGGCTCGCTCCCATTCAGGGGTGAGGCCGGTGCTCGGCAGGACCTCCTCTTCCGCCGCACGCGTCCGATCGGCCAGCAGGTCGAAGAGCTCACTGCCTTCCGCGGTACCGCCGCCGCGAAGCCATTCCTCGAAGCCGCGCCGTACGCGGCGCAATTTTGGCCAGGGCGTGTCGAGCCGCTCGTTGGACAGCCCGTGAACGCCGGGCGCGAGGGCACGCGCGAACGGGGCGGAGCGGTTCGAGGCGTACCAGAGGGAATCGGCATCCGCCAACAGCAGGTTGAAGCCGCCGTATTCAGCGGCTTCGCGCTCCAGCGCGGCGAGGTATTCGCCCGCAGCGGCTGCGCCGCCGAGGAATTGCGGGATCAGGCTTCCGCGTGTGGGGGCTATCGCGGGCGCGCGCACGAGCTCACGGAAATTCGTGACGATACCGAAGCGGCGATGCCGGTCGAGCCCCAACCAGGTGCCTCCGGCGCGCAGATCCCTTCCGGCAAGGATGTCCGGGGGATCGGACCAGCTGCGCAGCGGCGCGGCGGGGCGATCGTGGTACTCGTCGCGATTGGCAGCGACTACCAGCCGGTATCGTGGGTGGGCTTTCCACGCGAGGACGAGCAGGCACATGCGGCCCTACTTTTCTTCCATCCAGGCAGCGATCAGACGCCGGGAGATCGAATGCACGGGCGGCAGCAGGGGGGCGCCCGAGCGGATCTCTTCCCGGGTGAACCAGCGGGCATCCTCCAGCTCGCCGATGCCCTGGGCCGGGCTGTCGGGCCGTGCCCTTGCCCGAAAGCCGATCATGACCGAGGCGGGAAAGGGCCAGGGCTGGGAGGAGTCGTACCGCGCGCCGATGACCGGCACGCCGGTCTCCTCCATGACCTCGCGCGCGACGGCATCCTCCAGGCTCTCGCCCGGCTCCACGAAACCGGCAATGGTCGAGTAGCGTCCCGCCGGCCAGGTCGCCTGCCGGCCGAGCAGCGCACGCTCCCCATCGGTGACCAGCACGATGATCGCGGGGTCCAGCCGGGGGAAGAACTCCTGCGCGCAGCCCTCCCTGGAGCAGCGCATGCAGTGTCCCGCGCGCTGCGCAATGGTCGGGGCTCCACATGCACCGCAGTACCTCTGGCGCCTGCGCCAGATCGAGAGCGCCCGCGCATAAGCGAGAAGGCCTGCCTCCTCGCCGGCGAGGAGCGGCGACAGCGGGCGCAGCTCCTGGAACGAGGCATGCCGCGGCATTGACAGGGAGATCTCTTCCCCGACCTCCACCAGCACGCAGCGGCGCTCGCGGAACCAGCCGAGGAGGACCAGGCGGCTCGGATCGGCGGCGGCCAGGGCCGCCGGCATCGCCCCGTCCAGGAAGGCGATGCGTGGCTCCGGCTGCGTATAGACCAGATGCCGGGTGCCGCTGGCCACGAGAAAGAGAGTCCGCGGATCCTCGAGGGCCCGCCGCGCCCAATCCGGGTGCTCCCGCTCCTCGGCGCGGCGGTCGATGTAAGGACCCGAGAAGAAATTCGGCTGCCCCGTATCCATGGCGCGATCTTATCAGCCGAGGCGGGCGGTCAGCCCCCGGCGCGCCGCGCCGGCGCAGTGATGGCAACGCTTCTCCCGGATCGGGAAGCGCTCGACCACGATCAGGCCGCCGCAGTCGCAGCAGTTGTGCAGACGCAGCTGATCGCCCCGCGCCAGGCACTCCGCGAGGAAGACACCGTACTCGAACGTGATCGAGGCGGCCGTGCTCATGATGCCGTAGGTCTCGAAGGCATCGCAGAGCAGATGGCCGGAGCCGATGCCCGGAAGGGCCGCGCCCGCGGCGGCCGAGGGCTCCAACGGCACCAGCCCGGCCAGGGAAAAATAGTTCGCCAGGACAGCGGTTTCCTGTTGGATTTTAACCGAGCGCATGAAGTAGGCCGCCTGGTGTGGCGATTGGCCTCGATGCCGGGGGACATAACAGGCATCGGGGCCGGTATTGGACCGATAAAGGCTGCGGATGCGGTGCTGGCTGAGCCCCGTCCATTCCCGGACCGTTTGCGTACGGGCCTCGTGTGTCAGGAAGCGCAATGCCAGCTCGAGGCGCTGCCGATCGCGGTCGTAGCGTTCTTCCAGGATGCGCATGGCCGGTTCCCCCGCCGTCGGTGATTTGTCGGACGAGACCCGGGCTATTGTTGGGAAAGATTCTGAAAATTACAACTACCCGAAAATGGGAAAAAAAACCCAATTCTGCCTGTTGCCTCCTGCCGGTGTGCGGGTACCATCGGGTGACTGTCATGGGAGGGAGTTGCCGTCATGTTGCGTAACGAGGCGTTGATGGCGTTGGAGCTGCGCGCTTTCGGCCGCCCCTGCTGGTTGCGGCGGGACATGCTCGAGGCCCTGGCGGATCTCAATCACCGTTGTGTCGGCCTGCTCGCGGAGCAGGTCCTCGCCCCGGCCCCGCAGGGTCCGCCCGCGCTGCGGCAGATCGGGGAGCTCTGGCGGGCGCTGGATGAGCGCTCGCGGTGGCAGGTAGCCGCCTGCCCCTACCTGCTGGTCGACGCCTGCTTCGGGGAGCCGCAGCGCTGGCAATCGCTGAGCGGCCCGCGGGTGGCGGATGCATCGGGAGCCCCGCACAGCTCCTTCTTCACGCTGCCTGAGTCCGTCTCGGTCGCCCGCTCGGTCTTCGTATACGCCTGGTCACTGGTCGGCAGCCATTCGGCCGGCGCGCGGCTCGTCCTCGGCATCCACCCGCGCTGCGCCAGCCTGCTCGGCGCCTGCACGGTGCCGCAGGTGCACGAGCTGGCGGAGCGCGGCGCCGGATGGTTGCGCCCGCGGTGGCTCAAGCGGGTCGGCTTGTGGCGGCAGATGCTGACGGCCGCAGCGGAGGACGACGCGGCAGCATTGGAGCGCTCACGAATGCAAGGACTGCAGATGATCGCGGCGGAGGCGCGGCGTGCGGCCCAGCACGGTTAATGCAGCCTCAGGGAATCGATCAGACTTCGCAGCGCATCCGGGGCGACAGGCTTCACCAGATGATGGTCGATGCCCGCCCGCTTGGATCGCGCGAGATCATCGTCCTGGCCGTACCCGGTGATGGCGATGAGCACGGCGTCCTTGGCCTGCGGCAGCTCCCGCAGCCGCTCTGCCACTTCGTACCCGTCCATCCCCGGCAGCCCGATATCGAGGAATACCGCCTCCGGCCGCCACTGCTGCGCCGTCTCGAGCGCGCTCGGGCCGTCGTAGGCGAAGGCCACCTCGTGGCCCCACATCTCCAGAAGCATCGACATGCTCTCGGCGGCGTCCTTGTTGTCATCGACGACCAGCAGGCGGTGCGCGATAGCCATAGGGAGTCCCCTCGAGTCAGTAAATATCTATCCGCCGCAGCCCGCTCGAGTCGCGGGCGCCGCGAAACATGCCTTCGGTACTGAATTCCGTGACGATCCGTCCGCCGCCGTCGAGGGCGATGATACCGCCGCTGCCACCGAGCTCACGGAGCTTCTGGTGCAGCAATTCATGTACCGCCTCCTCCAGGGGGAGGCCGCGATGCTCCACCGCTGCGCAGATGTGGTGCGCGGCGACCGAGCGGATGAAATATTCGCCGTGTCCGGTGGCCGAGACGGCACAAACTCCATTCTTCGCGTAAGTGCCGGCGCCGATGATCGGCGAGTCGCCCACCCGCCCCTGGCGCTTGTTCGTCATCCCGCCGGTGGAGGTTGCGGCTGCCAGATCGCCCGCCGCATCGAGGGCAACCGCCCCGACGGTGCCCTGAGAGGAGGGGACCAAGTCAGAGACCGGCCGGCCGCTGCGCTCCGCCTCGAGCTGCGCGCGGCGCTCCTCGGTGCGGAAGTAGAGATTCGGAACGAGCGCCAGTCCTTCCTCCAGGGCAAATTCCTCCGCCCCCGCCCCCACCAGCAGCACGTGGCGGGACTTCTCCATCACCCGACGCGCGAGCTCGATCGGATTTCTCACATGCTGCACGGCCGCCACGGCGCCCGCCCGCTGTTGCCTGCCCTCCATGATCGCGGCGTCGAGCTCCGCGGCGCCGTCGCGGGTGAGCGCCGCACCGCGCCCGGCATTGAACAACGGGTTGTCCTCGAGCGCGCGAACGGCCGCGGTCACCGCATCGAGGCTGGAGCCGCCCTTCTCGAGCGTGGCGAATCCCAGGTCTAGCGCCGCCGCCAGGCCGTCGCGGTATTGCCGCTCGCGACCTGCCGAGAGCGAGCTGCGCGGCACCGCACCGGCGCCGCCGTGAATGGCAATCGAAAGCATGGAATTGTCCGCTATGATCCTCAGGGAATTTTATCGGTAAAGGCTCTCATGTCGCAGCGGATCCGAAGCATTCTGGTTGCCAATCGTGGCGAGATCGCCATTCGTGTCATGCGGGCCGCAAGCGAGCTCGGCCTGCGCACCGTGGCGATCTACTCGCAGGAGGACCGCTTCTCGCTGCATCGGACCAAGGCGGACGAGAGCTACCAGGTCGGCCGCGGCAAGGGCCCGATCGAGGCCTACCTCGATATCGAGGACATCCTGCGCATCGCCCGCGAGGCCAGGGTGGATGCCATCCACCCGGGCTACGGCTTTCTTTCCGAGAACCCGGAGTTCGCGCAGGCCTGCGCCGGCGCCGGAATCCTCTTCGTGGGCCCGAGGCCCGAGACCATGCGCGTCCTCGGCAACAAAGTGACGGCGCGCAACCTCGCGACGGAAGCCGGCGTGCCCGTCATGCCGGCGACTCCGCCGCTGCCGGCCAGCCTGGAGGGGTGCCGTCGGCTCGCGCAGGAGATCGGCTATCCGGTGATGCTCAAGGCAAGCTGGGGTGGCGGTGGCCGGGGCATGCGGGTCGTGGAAAGCGATGCGCAGCTTGCGGAGCTGCTGCCGGTCGCGCGGCGGGAGGCGAAGGCGGCGTTCGGCAACGATGAGGTCTACCTCGAGAAGCTGGTGCGCCGCGCGCGGCACGTGGAAGTGCAGATCCTGGGCGATGCGCACGGGGGGCTGGTTCACCTCTACGAGCGCGATTGCACGGTACAACGGCGCAACCAGAAGGTCGTGGAGCGCGCACCGGCGGTGTTCCTGAGCGAGGCGCAGCGCGCCGAGCTGTGCGCCGCGGCGCTCGCCATCGGCCGAGCCTCGAGCTATCTCAACGCCGGAACGGTGGAGTTCCTCCAGGATGCCGACTCCCGCAAGCTCTACTTCATCGAGGTCAACCCGCGCATCCAGGTGGAGCATACCGTCACCGAGTGCGCCACCGGCATCGACATCGTGAAGGCGCAGATCCGCATCGCCGAGGGCGCCCGGCTCGGGACGGCGGAGAGCGGCGTACCGCCGCAGGAGGAGATCCGCATCTCCGCCCACGCGCTGCAGTGCCGCGTCACCACGGAGGATCCGGAAAACAACTTCATCCCGGATTACGGCAAGATCACCGCCTACCGCAGCCCCGCGGGTTTCGGCATCCGCCTGGATGCGGGCACGGCTTACACCGGGGCCATCATCACCCGGTCATACGACTCGCTGCTGGTGAAGGTGACCGCCTGGGCCCCGACACCGGAGGAGACCAACGCGCGCATGCACCGCGCACTGTGGGAATTCCGCATCCGCGGCGTCGTGACCAACCTGCGGTTTCTCGACCAGGTCATCACCCACCCGCGGTTCGCCCACGGCGAGTACACGACGAGATTCATCGACGAGACGCCGGAGCTCTTCCGCTGGCCGCCGAAGCGCGACCGGGCCACTCGCATCCTGACCTACATCGCCGAGACCATCGTCAACGGCAATCCGGAGGCGCGCGGCCGCCCGCGTCCGGTGAGACTGGAGACACCGAAGCTGCCGCAGGCGGCGCTGGCCGATCCGCCGCCGCCCGGCACGCGGCAGAAGCTCGAGGAGCTGGGGCCGGAGCGCTTCGCGAAATGGATGCTGGGGCAGGAGCGGGTTCTTCTCACGGATACGACGTTACGGGATGCGCATCAGTCGCTGCTCGCGACGCGCATGCGCACCATCGACATGACCGCGATCGCCCCCTACTACGCGAGCCTCCTGCCGCAGCTCTTCTCGCTGGAGTGCTGGGGCGGGGCGACCTTCGATGTCGCGATGAGGTTCCTGAAGGAGGACCCGTGGCAGCGCCTGGGGATGCTGCGCGAGCGCGTGCCGAATCTGCTGCTGCAGATGCTGCTGCGCTCCGCCAACGCCGTGGGCTACGCCAACTATCCCGATAACGTGGTCCGCTTCTTCATCGCGCGAGCCGCGGAGCGCGGCATCGATCTGTTCCGCATCTTCGACTCGCTCAACTGGGTCGAGAACATGCGGATGCCGATCGAGGCGGTGCTGGAGTCGGGCAAGCTCTGCGAGGCCGCGATCTGCTACACGGGAAACTTGAGCGATCCGCACGAGAAGAAGTACACGCTCGATTATTACCTGAAGCTCGCGCGTGAGCTGAAGGCCGCCGGCACGCACGTGCTCGGCATCAAGGACATGGCGGGATTATGCCGGCCGCGCGCCGCCTATGCCCTGGTGAAGGCGCTGAAGGAGGAAGTCGGACTACCGGTGCATTTCCATACTCACGACACCAGCGGCATCGCCGCGGCCAGTGTGCTCGCAGCGATCGAGGCCGGCGCCGACGCGGTCGACGGCGCGCTCGACGCGATGAGCGGGCTGACGTCCCAGCCCAACCTCGGCTCCATAGTCGAAGCGCTGCGCCACGGGCCGCGGGACTCGGGCGTCGATCCGGCGAGGCTGCGCCTGCTCTCCGTCTACTGGGAGCAGGTTCGCAGGCTCTACGCCGCGTTCGAGAGCGACATCCGTTCCGGCGCGTCGGAGGTTTACGTGCATGGCATGCCCGGCGGGCAGTACACCAACCTGCGGGAGCAGGCTCGCTCGTTGGGCATAGACAATGCACACTGGCCCGACGTCGCCCAGGCATACGCCGACGTCAACGCCATGTTCGGCGACATCGTCAAGGTGACGCCGACCTCGAAGGTCGTAGGCGACCTCGCGCTGCTCATGGTGACCAGCGGCCTCACTCCGGAGAAGGTGCTCGATCCGAAAGTGGACGTGCCGTTCCCGCAGTCGGTGGTACAGCTCTTCCGCGGCGACCTGGGCCAGCCCTACGGCGGCTTCCCCGAGGCGCTGCAACGCAAGGTGCTCAAGGGCACCGCGCCGCTCACCCGGCGCCCAGGCGCCGACCTGCCGGCGGTCGACCTTGCGGCGGAGCGGACCAAGATCCAACAGAAGATCACGCGTCCGGTAACTGACGACGACCTCGCCTCATACCTCATGTACCCGCGCGTGTGGCTCGATTACGCCGCCGAGCGCGCGCTGTACGGCGACGTCGGCATTCTGCCGAGCGCCGTGTTCTTCTACGGGATGGAGCCGGGCCAGGAAGTGAGCGTGGAGCTGGAGCGTGGAAAGACGCTCATCGTGCGCTATGTGACATCCAGCGATACGCACGAGGACGGCACCCGGACGGTGTTCTTCGAGCTCAACGGCCAGCCCCGCTCCGTGCGCGTGCCAGATCGCAGCCAGGTAGCCGAGCGCCCGCCGCAGCGCAAGGCGGAGCCCGGCAACCCCAAGCAGGTGGGCGCCCCGATGCCAGGCACCATTGCGACGGTTGCCGTGGTTGCCGGCCGCAAAGTGGCGCGCGGCGATCTGCTCGCCACGCTGGAGGCGATGAAGATGGAAACCGCGGTCCGCGCAGAGGCGGACGGCGAAGTGGCGGAAGTACTCGTCAGCCCAGGGCAGCAGGTGGATGCGAAGGATCTGCTGGTGGTGCTGAGCTGATGCTGCGAGCTAGAGCCCCTCAAAGAGGCCGGTCAGGTCCACTTGTGAATCCGCGAGCGCGCTAAGAGTAAGGAGTCCCGGACGCGGAATCGACGCCTCATGCAGATAGCGTCCGTTCTGAGGTGTATGCAATACGTGGAGGACGGGTTTGACCACATCCACGATCCAATATTCGGGGATTCCGGCGCGGGCATAGAGCGGGAGCTTGCGATTTCGGTCGAAGCTCAGAGAGCTCAGGCTGACTTCGATCGCCAGAAGCACATCTGCCGGTCGCGGATGTGCAACCCCATAGTGACCCTGTTTCACGACAGCGATGTCCGGCTCCGGCTCGGAGAAGTCGTCGAGATGCATCGGTGACTGTTGACGAACCGTGGCTGTGCCGCTGAGGGCGAGAATGAGCTTCTCAGAGAGCCGATTCAAGACAGACGCGTGAGGAGGCCCTGACGGTGGCATGTCGATGATCTCTCCCTCGATCAGCTCGACGCGCGCATCGGGCGCCAGGAGGCCGACTTCCGCCATGCGGTAGTACTCGTGAACTGTCAGTCGGTGTCGACGGACGAGGTCTTCCTGCATGACGGCAATCATCAGCCCTCTCGATATGTCGAGCTTATCGCAAAACAGTGCCTGACAGCACCCGGTGGCAGCGAATCGTCGCGATACAGGTTGCGCCGTCGCAGCACACGGGTCCATGCGGTTTGCTTGCGAGTTTCCGCAGAAACGGACGGATGCAGCTGTCGACATGCGAACATCGATCGCTTTGGTCTGCTGAGTTGGTGTTCGTCGTCGGGCCTCGCGCCCCCAAGGTGACGCCTAATCGGAGGGTGGCCCTGCACGAGAGCGACCACCAAGGCGCCAGTCGGCCTTGACAGCGTTCGCATTAATATGCACACTTCACGAAATTTTATGCACATGCCGCCCTGATCCATCCGTGGACGCCCAGCAGCTCGAGCGCCGCCAAGCGATCGTGCGCATCCTGCGCGACGGACACGTGCGCCGGCAGGAGGATCTGGCACGCCTGCTCCAGGCCGACGGGTTCGAGGTGACGCAGTCATCGGTCAGCCGCGATCTGCGGGACCTCGGCGTGCTGAAGGCGAGCGGCCGCTACGTGCTGCCTCCGGATGAGGTGTCCCGTACCAACGGCGACTTCGGCATGCTGGCGCAGTTCGTGCGTGGACTGAAGCGCGCCGGCCCGTCGCTCACCATTCTCAGGACCACCATCGGCGCGGCACAGAGCGTCGCCGTCGCCATCGACCGGGCGGAGTGGCCCGAGGTCGCCGGCACCATCTCCGGTGACGACACCATCTTCATCGCAACCGCCCACGGCCGCGCGCAGGACGCTCTCGTCACGCGGCTGCAGGGCATTTTCCGAGTCTGAGCATGCCCAATCGCGATCCCCTGAAGGGCGACCAGCCCATCGTTCTCGCTTATTCCGGCGGCCTCGACACCTCGTTCCTGGTGCCCTGGCTGAAGGAGAACCACGGCCGTCCCGTCATCACCGTCACCGTCGATACAGGCGGTATCGACCAGTCCGCCGCGCGTACCCTGGCGGAGCGCGCCAAAGCGCTCGGCGCGGTGGAGCACCACCAGATCGATGCGCGCGCCGACTACTTCGAGCAGGTGCTGCGCTTCCTGATCATGGGCAACGTCAAGCGTGGCCAGATGTACCCGCTCTGCGTGGGCGCGGAGCGTGTCATGCAGGCGCAGACCATGGCGCACATGGCGCGCAAGCTCGGCACCAACATGATCGCGCACGGCTGCACCGCCGCCGGCAACGATCAGGTCCGCTTCGAGGTCGCGATGCGCACGCTGGCGCCGGAGCTCGAAGTGCTCGCTCCCGTGCGCGATCGTGCCTTCAAGCGGCAGGAGGAGCTCGACTACCTGCAAAGCCGCGGGCTGCCCGTGCCCCCCTTCGGAGCGGCCTATTCGGTCAATCGGGGGCTTTGGGGAGTCACCATCGGCGGCAAGGAGACTCTGACCTCCACGGGCAGCATTCCGGATCACGCCTGGGTGCTGTCGCGCGACGCATTCTCCCGCCCGCGTCCTGCCGAGTCGCACGTCATCGAGTTCAAGCAGGGCCGCCCCGTCGGGCTCGACGGCCGCGCGCTCCCGCCCGTCGCCCTCATCGAGGCGCTCGAGGCGCTCACTGCACCCTTCGGTATCGGCCGCGGCATCCATCTCGGCGACACCATCATCGGCACGAAGGGCCGCGTCGCATTCGAGGCGCCCGCCGCCGAGGTGCTGCTCACCGCCCACCGGGAGCTCGAGAAGCTCGTGCTCACCGGCCGCCAGCAGCGCATCAAGGAGACTGTCGCCCAGCCCTATGGCGATCTCGTGCACGAGGGCCAGCTTCTGGATCCGGTGTGTCGCGACATCGAGGCGCTGCTCCTCTCCTCGCAGGAGCGGGTGACCGGCACGGTGCGCGTCAACCTTCGCCCCGGCAATCTCTTCGTCGAGGGCGTCGAGTCACCCTACTCCCTCATGTCCGCCTCCAAAGGCGTGTACGGTGAAGCGGCCGGGGAGTGGACGCCCACGGACGCGCTCGGCTTCTCCAAGATCGTCGCCCTGACGGGCGTATTTCACCGGCGCGCCGGCGAGCGCGCCCAGGAATCCTGACATGGTGAGCGGCATGAGAAGCGTGGTAGTCGATAAGATCGCCTCGGTGGCGCAGGCCTGCGGCCTGTCGCACGAGGTGCGCATCTCGACGGACATCCCCTCCGAGGAGGGCGTGGTGGTGGTCGTCGAGGTGCTGACCAACAAGTCCACCTACAACACCCTGGAGCTCAACAGCGGCCGCATGGCCAAGGTGAACAAGGGCGACATCGTCGTGGGCGCCCTCGGTCACCGCAAGGCGCTCTTCGGCTACTCCGGGCACATCCCGCCGTCGCTTCAGGCGGGCGACATCATCCAGATGCTCAACATCGGCGGCGTGCTCGGGATCTGCGACTCCATCAATCCCGACAAGGGCAAGCCCTTCGACTGCCGCGTGCTCGGCGTCGCATTGCACTTCCCCTATCTCGGGGAGCGCATCGGCGTACCCGCGCGAGCCGGCCTGCGCCGGCTGGACCTCGACGCCAAGCTCGAAACCCGTCAGGTGCCGATCGTGGCGCTGGCGGGCACCTGCATGGAAGCCGGCAAGACTGCTGCGGCCTGCGCCATCATCAGCCGGATGCGCCATCGCGGGCTGGTGATCGATGCGTTCAAGGCAACCGGCGTATCGTTGCGGCGGGATATCCTGGCCATGGAGGATGCCGGTGCGCGCCGCTCTGGCATTTTCACGGACCTCGGGGTCGTCACCACCACCCGCATCAACGGGCCTGCACTCACACGCACCATGTTGACCGAGCTCTCCGCCGGCAAGCCCGACGTGATCGTGTTCGAGCTCGGCGACGGCATTCTCGGCACCTACGGCGTCGATGCCATCCTGGAATGCCCCGACATCCGCGCCGCGCTCACCGGCGTCGTGCTCTCGGCCAACGACCCGGTCGCCGCCTGGGGCGGGGTGAAGCTATTGCGCGACCGCTTCGGGATCGAGCCCTGCGCGGTCACCGGTCCTTCCACCGACAACCAGGTGGGGGTCGAGATCATCACGACCCAGATGGGCGTGCCGGCTTTCAACGCGATGAGCGCGGGTGCCGCGCTCGGTGATCGTGTCATGCAGGCCGTGGGCGTCGCCCGGGAGTCGGCCGCATGACAAAATCGTCTGGAACGATTTTGGACGGCGATAGCCGGCCCGAAGGGCGAGGCGCAGGGACGGAGCCTCGCACCCAGTCCATCCCGACGATCGTGCTCGGCGGCACGGGCTACGTGGCCGGTGAGTTGCTGCGATTGCTCGCGGGGCATCCGCGCTTCGAGCTGGCGGCGGTGATGTCCGACAGTCAGCCGGGAGAGCCGGTCGCGAAGGCATTCCCGCATCTGGCCGCCGCATACGGGGATACCCGCTTCAAGTCAGCGGCCGAAGTGCAGGCGCTCGTGACCGGTACCCCGGAATGCGCGGTCTTCTCCGCGGCGCCGCACGGCGTCTCGGCTGCTTTGATCGACTCTCTGTTGCAGGCTGCCGCGCGTGCCGGAGCGCGGCCGCGCGTGGTCGACATCTCGGCCGATTTCCGCTTCCGCTCCGCGGCCGACTACGAAGCGGTATACAAGCATGCGCATGGTGCTGCGGGACTCCTCGAGCAGTTCACCTGTGCGGTGCCCGAGCACCTGCGCAAGCTCGAGACGCCGCACGTCGCCCATCCCGGCTGCTTCGCCACGGCGACTCTGCTGGCCAGCGTGCCGCTCCTCGCCCTGGGCCTCACGCCGCCTGTGTTGTTCGTGACGGGGATCACGGGAAGCACGGGTGCCGGACGCAAGCCGGTGGAAGGCACGCATCATCCGTTGCGCCACAGCGATCTTTATTCCTACAACGCGCTGATGCATCGACACGCGCCGGAGGTCGCGGCTTGCGCCCGTGCCGCGACCGGCGTGGAGGCGGAATTCGCTTTCGTGCCGCATTCCGGGCCGTTCGCCCGCGGCATCCACCTCACTGTGCAGGCGCCCCTGAAGACGGCGGCGGACACCTCGAAGGTGCTGGCGGCGCTTCGCGAGTTCTATGCCGGTTCGCCGTTCGTACGGGTGACGGACTCCGCGCCGCGGGTGAAGGAAGTTGCCACCACCAACTACGCGCAGCTCTCGGCCGCGGCGAATGGCCGCACGGTGGCGGTGATGTGCGCGCTGGACAACCTCAACAAGGGGGCGGCCGGCGGCGCCGTGCAGTGGATGAACCGGATGTTCGACTTGCCGGAGGCGACCGGCCTCGCGGCCTGCGCGCCCGGCTGGACGTGAAGAGAGAGGAACAGAAAGAGCATGAGTTCCGCAGCGACGGCAGCAGCCACCGATATCCCGGCCCGGGACTTCCTCGCCCCGGTCTTCGCCCAGTATCCCTTCGAGGTCGCCTCCGCCCAGGGCGTCTGGCTGCTCAACAGCCGCGGCGAGCGCGTGCTCGATCTCTACGGCGGCCATGCGGTCGCGGCGCTCGGCTACGCGCATTCTGGTTGGACCGAAGCGCTCACCGCCCAGGCCCGCTCGTGCAATTTCCAGACGAACGCCATACCCATGCGCATCCGCGCGCGCGCGGCGCAGCGCCTGGTGCGCTTCTCGCAGCTGGACTTCACCAGCGTGTTCTTCGTCAACAGCGGCGCCGAGGCGAACGAGAACGCGCTGCGGCTGGCGTTTCGCATGACTTCCCGGCCGCATGTCGCCGCGGTCGAGGGCGCCTTCCACGGCCGCACGGCGGCATCGGGGGCCGTCACCTGGGGCTCCGACGGCTGGTATGGCTTCCCGCGCAAGCCGTTCGATGTCAGCTTCATGCCGCGCGGCGATCTTGCGGCCATCGCCGCCCACGTCACCGACCGCACGGCCGCCGTGATCGTCGAGCCGGTGCAGGGTCTCGCGGGCGCAATCGACCTCGGCAAGCCCTACCTGCAGGCGCTGCGCCGCCGCTGCGACGAGGTCGGCGCGCAAATGATCTTCGATGAAGTGCAATGCGGCTTCGGCCGCATCGGCCACCCCTTCGCCGCCAATCTCTACGGTGTCATGCCCGACATGATCACGGTGGCGAAGGCGCTCGGCAACGGCTTTCCCTGCGCCGCGTTGCTGACCTCCGCCAAGGTATCGGCGAGCCTGAGCCTGGGGCTCCTCGGCACGACTTATGGCGGCGGCCCGATGGCCTGCGCCGCCATCGAGGCCGTCATCGATGCCATCGAGACGCAGGATCTGCTGGAGAACGTGCGGCGCGTGTCGGATTACATCCGCCGCACCTGCATCGTAGGGCCGGTGAAGGCCAGCCAGGGTGAAGGCTTTCTTCTGGGTCTGCGCACCACCCGGCCGGCCAAGCAGATTCAGGCCGAGCTGTTGGAAGGCGGCATCCTGACCGGCACCGCGAGCGACAGCCACATCGTCAGGCTCCTGCCGCCGTTCATCCTGCAGGAGGAGCATGTCGACATGCTGCGCGATGCGCTAGCGAGCCTGCCCGAGTGAAACGCTTTCTCGACCTGGCAGAGCTCGGGCGCGACGAGGTGCTGGCGCTGCTCGAGCTGGCGCGGCGCCTGGAGGCGCGCCCCGAGCCGCATGCGCTCGCAGGCAAGATCCTGGGGCTGCTCTTTCTAAACCCGTCGCTGCGCACGCTCGCCTCCTTCCAGGCAGGCATGGCGCGGCTCGGCGGCAGCTCGTTCGTCATCACGCCGGGCCAGGGAACGTGGCAGCTCGAGAGCCGGCTCGGTGCCGTGATGAGCGGCGCTGCCGCAGAGCACGTGCGCGAGGGCATTCCGGTGCTGGCGTCGTACTGCGACGCGCTCGGCGTACGTGCATTCGCTGACGGCAAGGACCTCGCTGCGGATCTTGCGGAGACCGCCTTCAGTGCGATGGCAAGCCTGGTCGACAAGCCGCTCATCAACCTGGAGTCGGCGATCAGCCATCCATGCCAGGCGCTCGCCGACTGGAAGACGATGGACGACCTCGGCGTGCCGCGAAGCGGCCGTTTCGTGCTCTCTTGGGCGTACCACCCGCGCGCTCTGCCGCTCGCCGTGCCGGCCACAGCGGTCCACATGGCGGCGCTGCGCGGCATGGAAGTCATCGTGCTGCGACCGGAGGGATTCGCCCTGCCGCCGCCCATCATGGAGAAGGCGCGCCAGGCCGCGGCATCGTCGGGCGGCTCCGTGCGCGAGACTGCCGATCGCGACGAGGCGCTGGCCGGCGCGAACATCATCTATGCCAAGGAATGGGGCGCGACCTCCTGCTATGGCGACGCGGCAGCGGATGCGCGCCTGCGGGCCGAGCTGCAGCACTGGTGCGTGCGCAACGACTGGTTCACGCATACCGCCTCCGACTGCCGCCTGATGCACTGCCTCCCGGTGCGCCGCAACGTGGCGGTCGCGGACGAGGTGCTCGATAGCCCGCGCAGCATCGTCCAGCGTGAAGCCTACAACCGCCTCACCGCGCAGATGGCGGTCCTCTATCGCATGTTGAAGAGCCTCTGAGGGACAAACTGACATGATCATGCATCCTGGCGATCAGGCCCTGGCGATCCGGGCGCTCAAGAACGCCGCTCCGTACATCCGCATGTACAAGGGGAAGACCTTCGTCGTGAAGGCGGGCGGCGGGGTGTTTGCCGACGCCGACTCCACGCGGGTCCTCATCGAGCAGATCGCGATCCTGCACTATTTCGGGGTGCGGGTGGTGTTCGTGCACGGCGGCGGCCCGCAGCTCACGGAGCTTTCCACGGCGCTCGGCGTCCCGACGCGCATGGTGGAGGGCCGGCGGATCACCGATCAGAAGTCGATCGACGTCTCCGCCATGGTGCTCAACGGGCTCATCAACACCCGGATTCTCGGCATCTGCCGCGATCTGGATATCGAGGCGGTGGGCATCAGCGGGGTCGATGCCGGGCTGGTGCGCGCGCACAAGCGCCCGCCGGTGAAGATCGGCTCGAGCGGCGAGGTGGTGGACTACGGATTCGTCGGCGACATCGACGAGGTGGACCCGGCGGCGATGCGCAAGCTGCTCGACAACGGGCTGATGCCGGTGGTGAGTCCGCTCTCGGCGGATGACAGCGGGGTGCTGCTCAACATCAATGCGGACACGGTCGCCGCGGCGCTCGGCGCCGCGCTCGGCGCGGAGAAGCTGATCCTCTGCACTGGCGCCCCCGGAATCCTCGGGGACATCTCCGATCCGGGATCGCTCATCTCCTATATCGACCTGCAGGGCCTGAAGCGCCTGCGCGAGGAGGGGCGCATCGCCGATGGCATGCTGCCGAAGGCGAAGGCGATCGAGGATGCGATCCGCGGCGGCGTGCGGCGCGTCCATGTGGTCTCATATGCAGCGCCCGAGGGGATCCTGGGCGAGGTATTCACCAACGAGGGGACCGGCACGCTGATCGTCGCCGATACCAAAGCGCTCACGCCGGCGGAGCAGCAGGGAGCGCAGACCCCCTGATGCACGGCCGATTTCAATCCTGCCAGACGCCTCGGTTCAATCGACATATTGCACCGAGTGCTATTGGCACATTGCACCGAGGCCGCCGTGTGATCGCGAAATCCGCGTCCGCCGAGAGGAGCCGGAATCACTCATGACCCGTTTGTGGGACAAGGGCGCGCCTCTCGACGACCGTGTGCTGCATTACACGGCGGGGGAAGACTTCGCGCTCGATGAGCGCCTGGTGCGCTATGACGTGCGTGCATCAATCGCTCACGCGCAGATGCTCCACGAGCAAAAGTTGCTGTCGGACGCCGACCTGGACGCGATCCACGGTGGCCTGACGGCTCTGGCGGACGAGCACGCTCGCGGCCAGTGGCATATCGAGTTGGCGGACGAGGACGGCCAGACTGCGCTCGAGCGCAGACTGACGGAACGGATCGGGCCTGCCGGCGGGCGCGTGCATCTGGGGCGCTCGCGCAACGATCAGGTCCTGACGGCTTTGCGGCTCTACCTGCTGGACGCCGTGGAAGAGCTGAGCGGCGGCGCCCTTGGTGTTGCCGAGGCACTGGCGCATTTGGCGAAACGTGAGGCAAGCACCGTGCTGCCGGGCTACACCCACATGCAGCAGGCGATGCCAAGCTCGGTGCCACTCTGGGCCGACGGATATGCGACAGAGATTCGAGACGACGCCGAGGGCTTGCGCCAGGCTCGCCGACGGGTCGGGAAATCTCCGCTGGGCTCGGCGGCAGGCTATGGCACGCCCGGTCTGCCAATCGACCGCGAGTCGACGCGTCGGAAGCTCGGCTTCGCCGAGCTCCACCAGCCAGTGACGGCGGTGCAGCTCTCGCGAGGCAAGGCGGAAGCGGGCGTGCTCTTCGAGATCGCGCTCCTCATGCAGGACCTCGGCCGCCTCGCCGCCGACGTACTGCTCTTCTACACCCAGGAATTCGGCTTCCTCGAGCTGCCCGATGCGTTCACCACCGGCTCCTCGATCATGCCGCAGAAGCGCAACCCCGACGTCTTCGAGCTGATCCGCGGCCGCTCCGCAACGGCGCAGGCCTGCCTCACGGAAGCGCTCGGCCTCTGCGCCAAGCTCCCCTCAGGCTACCAGCGCGACCTGCAGCTCCTCAAAGCCCCTCTGTTCCGCAGCATCGACCTCGCGCAACAGACTCTCGACATCCTCCCCGCCGCCCTCGATGCCATGCGCTTCCGCCCCGCTCGCATCCGCCTCGACCCCGCGATTAACGCGGCCGAGGACGCGAACCGCCTGGTGGTGACCGAAGGCATCCCCTTCCGGGAGGCCTACCGGCGCGTCGCCGCGAAAATCAAAAAAAGCTGATCAATCGGCGCTGACTCGTGGGTGAGCCCCGGCCCGGCGTGCCAGCACCGGCATCAGTGCAACCGCGGCAATGACTACCCAGATGACGTTGACCACCGCCGACGGCCACGCGTGGTGCCAGGCTGTGTTCACGCCGAGAAGGACGCTGGCGGTGATATTGAGTGACTGGTACAGCTTGCTGCGGCCGTCAACCCGTCCGGAGGACACGATCGCGTAAGCGACTACCAGGAGCGCCGCACCCAGCCAACCCAGGACCTCGATGACAGCTTCGGCGGTGGTCATGATGACATCGTCGCGTATGCCCGCACGGGAAAGCTTCCCATGCCTTTGACTTTGACGGGGGCTGCCGTGAATGCGAAGCCCGAAGCCGGGAGCGCCTCGAGATTGCACAGGTGCTCGACGATGGGAATGCCTGCGCCCAAGAGGATGGTATGAACAGGGCGGTCGCCGCCGGACGTATCATCTATGTTCAGGGAGTCGATTCCAACCAGGGCTGCGCCCTGTTCCTGGAGGTAACGCGCCGCCAGCTCGGTCAGGAAAGGATGTCCGTCGAAATACCGGTCGGTTCTCCAGTGGCGTGACCAGCCCGTACGCACCAGCACCGCCTTGCCGCGCACTTCGATCGGCACGAAGACGGCGCGATCGACCGCTCTGCCGCTCATGCCTTCGACATTGACAGCCACTGCTTCGAGGCCGGCCACCGTCGACAGCTCCAGCTGCGAGATGTCCTGGCCATGCTCGCAGCGATGGTACGGACTATCGAGATAGGTGCCGGTGTTGGCCACCATCTCGATCCTGCCGATCTGGAAGCTGGTGCCCGGGGAGTAGTGTCGCTCGGAGTCCTTGCGGCTCAGGAAGTCGCAGATCAATGGCGCAGGGAGTCCCATGTAAGTGACCATGCCTGTTTCGATGGCGTGGCTGAGGTCGATCATCGCGCGTGAGCTGCCGGCGCTTCCCTCCCGTCGAGCCTCCGCGCGCCTGTGCGGCTCACGGAGGATCTCCTTGTTGAGGATGCGCACGCGCGCGACCATCAGCAGCCTCAGATCCTTGACGATGAGGTCTGCGACCTCCTGGTCGCTGATGGCCTCGCCTCTGATGTCGAGGCGAAAGTCCTGCCCCTGAATGCCGCCGCCGTTGGCGAAATCGATCTCGAAATCGAACTTCACGCGGTATTGGGTCTCGAGCTCTCGCACTGGGGCCATTCTCCGACGGATACGCCGAAACAGCGGTTCGTGACGATTCTAGGGCCGGCCCATGCATGAATCAAATTGATGATTTAGATGATTTCCATCTACACTATGCATGTATGAAGCTGCACCATCTGAAGGCGTTGCTGGCAATCGGCGAGAGCGGCTCGTTCACCGGCGCTGCGACGGCGTTGGAGATGTCGCAGTCGTCACTGAGTCACGCCATCGCGGAATTCGAGAGGGAGCTTGGAGTCTCATTGCTTGCCCGGGACCGCCGGGGTGCGCGCCTGACAGAGGTGGGTACGCGAATATCCGCCCACGCCCGCCAGGCACTCGCGACCGTTGCCGCGATCCAGGCCGAGGCGGACAGCACCCGCGGCATGCTCTCGGGGCGTATCCGGATCGGCTCGATTCCGAGCGCGGCGGTGAGCCTCGTGCCGAAGGTCGTGGCCCATTTCAGCCGCCGCCATCCGGGAGTCGAGATCGTGTTGCTGGAGGAGCCGAGTCAGGGCATGCAGCAGCTCACCGATTGGCTTCGCAGCGGGATGATTGATATCGCCCTCGTCGAGTTGCCGATCGCCGATTTGAAGGCCGTCCCGCTCATGGCGGATGAGTTCTGCCTCATCGCCCCTGCCCGCTCGCAGCTTGCCACGCGCGGCCGGATTTCGGTGCGGGAGCTGGCGAGCGAGCCGTTCATCATGTCGAGGTACGTGAGCGAGCGCTTGATCCGGCGGGCATATGCGCGTCACAAAATTCCACTCAGCGTCAGGTTCGACGTACAGGATCTTTCGACCCTCGTGAGCCTGGTGAGAGAAGGCCTCGGAATATCCATCGTCCCTCGTGTCGCCTTTCCGGAGACGCCGCCGGGAGTGGCGCTGTTGCCCGTATTGCCGCAGATTAGACGCGAGCTGGGGTTCGCCGTCGAGTCGCCGGAGCGCGCGTCGCCGGCCCTAGCGGAATTCGTGCGCGCGTTACGTGAATTGAGCGCCGGGAACCGCCGGCCGTCAAACTGATCCCCTCAGTGCGCCTCGTCCCAGTTGGCCCCGGTGCCGACATCAACCCGAAGCGGCACGCGCAGATCCGCGGCTGAGGTCATTCTTTCCCGGACGGCTTGCGCAACTGCTTCCACGGCATCGCTGCGCACTTCCAGCACCAGCTCGTCGTGGACTTGCATGATCAGACGCGCCGGGGCGTCTTCGCGCGCGCACCATGCATCGACCGCGATCATGGCGCGCTTGATGATGTCGGCCGCGGTGCCCTGCATGGGCGCGTTGATCGCGCTGCGCTCTGCGTATTGGCGCGTCGCAGCATTGCCGGAGCGGATGTCCGGCAGATAGAGGCGGCGGCCGTAGACCGTCTCCACGAAACCGCGCTCGCGGGCCTGGGCGCGCGTATCGTCCATGAAACGCCGAACGCCGGGATAGCGTTGGAAGTAGCGCTCCACATAGGACTGTGCCGCTCCCCGCTCTATGCCCAGCTGGCGCGCGAGCCCGAACGGCGACATACCGTAGATGAGGCCGAAATTGATGGTCTTCGCGGCCCGCCGCTGGTCGGCAGTCACCTGCAGGAGCGGCGCCCCGAAGACCTCCGCCGCGGTCGCCTGATGGACGTCGCGATCTTCCGCGAAGGCGGCGAGCAGCCCCTCGTCGCCCGACAGGTGCGCCATGATTCGCAGCTCGATCTGCGAGTAATCCGCGGCCATGAGCACGTGTCCGGGCGGCGCGATGAATGCACGCCGGATGCGCCGCCCCTCGGGACGGCGGATGGGAATGTTCTGCAGGTTGGGATCGGTCGAGGAGAGCCTGCCGGTCTGAGCCACTGCCTGGTGATAAGAAGTGTGGATCCTGCCGGTACGCGGGTTGATCTGCTCCGGCAGCTTGTCGGTGTAGGTGGATTTCAGCTTGGCCAGCCCGCGATAGTCGAGCACGATTCGTGGCAGCGCATAGGAAGCCGCCAGCTCCTCCAGCACATCCTCCGCCGTGGATGGCTGTCCGGTCGGCGTCTTGCGCAACACCGGCAGACCCAGCTTCTCGAAGAGCACCTGCTGCAATTGCTTTGGGGAATCGACGTTGATGTCGTATCCGGCCTCACGCCGCGCCTGCTGCAACAGCTCCTGCAGCTGAGCCGCGAATCCCGAGCTCTGCGCCTTCAGGAGCTCCCGATCGACCAGCACGCCCCGGCGCTCCATGCGCGCGAGCACCGGCACGAGCGGCTGCTCGATTTCCTCGTAGAGTTGCTGCAGCACTGGAATGCTCTGGATTTTCGGCCAGAGCGCCCGATGCAGGCATAGCGTGACGTCAGCATCCTCGGCCGCATACTCCGAGGCTCGCTCCACCGACACCTGGCTGAAGGCGATCTGCTTCGCACCCTTGCCGGTCACGTCCTCGTAGGTGATGGTCCGCAGCCCGAGGTAACAGAGGGCCGCGGAATCCATGTCATGCCGCGTAGCTACGCTATTCCAGATGTAGGACTCCAGCATCGTGTCGTAGCGCATTCCGGCCAGCCGGATGCCGTGATTGCACAGCACGTGGGCATCATACTTGAGGTGGTGGCCGAGCTTCGGCCTCTCCGGATCCTCCAGGACCGGTCGAAGAGCCTCGAGCGCCCGTGCGCGCTCGATCTGCGGCGGCGCGCCCGCGTAGTCGTGGCCCAGCGGGAGGTAGGCGGCGGTGCCCGACTCAATGCAGAAGGAGATTCCAACGAGCTCGGCGCTCATGTAATCGAGACTGGTCGTCTCGGTGTCGAGGGCGATCAGCTCCGCGTCCCCCAGCTTCGCAATCCAACGCTCCAAGTCCTCCCACCGGGACAGCGTCTCATAGTTCCTCGCCACAGCCGGTGCGGGAGCCGGAGCCGGTCCTGCCGGAGGCCTCCCCAGCGCAGGCGGCACGGCGGGGCCGTCGAGTTGTCGCAGCAGCGACCG
The DNA here is from genome assembly GCA_036393055.1 of Steroidobacteraceae bacterium. Lineage (GTDB taxonomy): Bacteria > Pseudomonadota > Gammaproteobacteria > Steroidobacterales > Steroidobacteraceae > 13-2-20CM-66-19. The sequence continues at coordinate 10,035 of DASVWT010000131.1, read as the reverse complement.
CAGCTCGTATCTCGTGTAGAGCTCGCGCAGGCGCTCGACGTCCGGCTCCGCCGGCACCAGTTCCTCCAGCGTGACGGGCAACTCGAGATCGCTGTGGATGGTGGCGAGCTTGCGTGAGAGGTCGAGCGTCTCGAGGCCCGCGCGCAGGTTCTCGCCAACCTTGCCGCTCACCTCCTGTACGTTGCGGATCAGGTTATCGAGCGATGTGTACTGGTTGAGCAGCTTCGCGGCCGTCTTCGGGCCGACTTTGTCGATGCCGGGTATGTTGTCGGAGCTGTCGCCGACCAGGGCGAGGTAGTCGATGATCTGCTCCGGGAAGACATCGAACTTGGCCTTGACCCCGGCACGGTCGAGCACCGTGTTGCTCATCGTGTTGACCAGCGTGATCGACCCGTCGACCAGCTGTGCCATGTCCTTGTCGCCCGTCGAGATGAGGACGGTCTGGCCGGCGCGCGAGGCCCGGCAGGCCAGCGTGCCGATGACATCGTCGGCCTCTACGCCCTCGACGCGCAGCAGCGGCAATCCCTGGGCGCGCAGGATGGTGAGCAGTGGCTCGATCTGTAAGCGCAGGTCATCCGACATAGGCTGGCGGTGCGCCTTGTACTCCGCGAAGAGATCATCGCGGAAGGTCCTGCCAGGGGCATCGAACACCAGCGCAATGCGCTTCGGCCGGCACTCCTTGAGGAACTTGGTCATCATGTTCAGGACGCCGAGCACCGCGCCGGTCGGCTCGCCGCGGGAGTTGCTCAAGGGCGGCAGCGCGTGGAAGGCGCGGTAGAGATAAGAGGACGCGTCGACCAGGACGAGGTCGGGGGAATCGGTCATGGGCATTGCGGCAGTATATTGCGTCAACCGGCAGCCTGCCCCGTGCGCTATGAGGCTCATGATCGAGGGGCTCACGCCGGCCATTGCGGCCAATCGGTTCGGGCTCGGCGCCAGGCCGGGCGAGGTGGCCGCCATCGAGGGCTCGGGACCCGATTGGCTGCGGGCGCAGCTCAACGGACCCACGCCGGAAATCGCCGCTGAGGGACTGCAGAGCTCGGCGAGGATCCCGCGCCCCCGCCGGCAGCTACCAGCGTGAAGCGATCAGACCCGCATGCGGTGGAGACGCGCTGGCTCAAGGAGAGGGAGCGCGGAATCAGCATCGCCCCAACCGCCGCTGTTGGCGAAGCGCGGCAGGCCGGGCGCGCAGTACGCGGAAGTGGTCAAAGCGGCGGCGCGCCCTGGATCACATCCAACACCGCCGCGCCATAGCGCTCGAGCTTCACCGCTCCGACTCCGCTCACCAGCCGCAGCTCCTCGGTCGAGCCGGGCCGCCGTCGGGCGATCTCCTCCAGGGTGGAATCGTGGAATACCGTGTAGGCGGGCACGCCATGCTCGCGCGCCACCTGCAGCCGCCACGCGCGTAGCGCCTGGAAGAGAGCCGTGTGAGCATCGTCGGCCCCGGGTGACCCGGAGCCTCCTGACAGAGCGCGCGCCGCCTGCGCCCCGGTCACCCGCGAGCGGTCTATCCGGCTGCGGCGGGCGGCAATGCGCATGGCGCTGCGGTCGATCGGCCGCCGTAATCGGATCGCGCGCTGCCCGCGCAACACTTCCCGGCAGGCGGCCGTCAGCCGCAGGACGCTGTAACGCTCCGTGTCGACCTCGATCAGGCGCAGCATCACCAGCTGTCGCAGCACCGCGCGCCATTGCGCCACCTCCAGGTCCGCGCCGATACCGAAGGTGCTCAGGCGGTCGTGGCGGAATTGCTCGACCTTCGCCGTGCGGCTGCCGCGCAGAATATCGATGATGTGCTGCGCACCGAAGCCGAAGCCGGTGGCGGACTCGCAGCGCGCGATGCAGGAGAGCAGCTTCTGCGCCGCGACCGTGCCGTCCCACTCGTCGGGCCTCTCCAGACAGTTGTCGCAGTTGCCGCAGGGCGCGGCGGCCTCGCCGAAGTAGTCGAGCAGGCGGACACGCCGGCACTGCGTGGTCTCGCACAGGCCGAGAAGAGCATCCAGCTTAGCGCTGACCACCCGCTTGTATTCCGCGCTGGCCTCCGACTGCTCGATCATGCGCCGCTGCTGCACCACGTCCTGCAGCCCGTAAACCATCCACGCATCCGCGGGAAGGCCGTCGCGGCCGGCACGGCCCGTCTCCTGATAATAACCTTCGATGCTCTTCGGCAGATCCAGGTGCGCGACGAAGCGCACGTCGGGCTTGTCGATGCCCATGCCGAAGGCAATGGTCGCGGCCATGACGATGCCGTCCTCACGGATGAAGCGGCGCTGGTTCTCCTCGCGCGTACCGCTGTCGAGCCCGGCGTGATACGGCAGCGCATCGACGCCGGAGCGGACGAGGAATTCCGCGGTATCTTCCACGGAAGACCGCGACAGGCAGTAGACGATGCCGGATTCCCCGGGATGCTCCTCGTGCATGAAGTGCAGCAGCTGCCGCCGGGGATTGTCCTTCTCGCCGATGCGATAGCGGATGTTGGGCCGATCGAAGCTGGCGATGAATACTCGCGGCTCGCGCAGGCGCAGCCGCTCGATCATCTCCCTGCGCGTGGCGATGTCCGCGGTAGCGGTGAGCGCGACGCGCGGCACTCCCGGATACCGCTCGGCCAGCGCGGCGAGCTGCAGGTATTCCGGCCGGAAGTCGTGTCCCCATTGCGAGACGCAGTGCGCCTCGTCGATGGCGAAGAGCGCGACGGCGCACTGGTCCAGAAGGGACAGACACCGCTCGGTGAGCAGGCGCTCCGGCGCGACATACAGCAGCTGCAGGTCGCCGTTGCGCGCCTGCCGCTCCGTCCGCTGCGCTTCCTGCCAGCTCATGGCGGAGTTGAGAGCCGCCGCGCGCACGCCCGCCTCCTGCAGCGCCGCGACCTGATCCTGCATCAGCGCAATGAGCGGTGAGACGACCACGCCCATGCCGGTGCGGAGGAGGGCCGGAATCTGATAGCAGAGAGACTTGCCGCCGCCCGTGGGCATGAGCACCAGCGCATCGCCGCCGGCGACCAGATGACCGATGATCTGCCGCTGCTCGCCGCGGAACTGCGGATACCCGAAGACCTCGCGCAGGATCCGGGTTGCTTCGACATCGACGTCCATGGGACCTTCGCCTCGGCAAGAGCCCGAAGTCTAATCGAGCGGCAGCGCGACGTCGCCGCGCGTAATGGCGCGAATACGGCAGATACGGTGGACGGAATCGCCCGCAGCGCAGGATGGGCCGAGCAATGCGGGATTATCGTGGAGGCGATGATGATGGAGGCGGCGAGGGTGGAGTCGCAGCCGGGCTCGCAGGTGGCGCCTTCTTGCCCTTGGTGTTCCCAGCGGGTGCCTGTGTCTGCCCCGCGGCCGGCGCAGGCTCCCCGGCCTGCCGCGGGTGCGTTACCACGGTGGGGTTGCGCTCCGGAAGATAGAGTGGGCCTTTGAAGCCACAGCCCCCGCAGGCGAGCAGCGCGCCCGTGATCGCGATCCAACCGCACATCGCCCTGGTCCTCATGAGACCGCTTGCCGCCGCTGCACGATGGCCATCGTCAGACGCGAGACGCAGACCAACCGGCCAAGCTCGTCCCGGATCTCGATGCCCCAGACGTGGCTGCGGCTGCCGATGTGGTAGGGACGCGCCGTGGCGGTGACGATACCGGATGCGACCGGGCGAAGATGATTGGCGTTGATCTCCTGGCCGAAGCACTCCAGCCGCTCCCGATCGACGCACAGATTCGCGGCGACGCTGCCCGCCGTCTCGGCAAGCGCAACGGACGCACCGCCGTGCAGCACGCCATAGGGTTGATGGACCTCGGGCGTGACGGGCATGGTCGCGCGCAGATAGTCTGCGCCGACCTCCGTGATACGGATGCCGATCCGGTCGGCAAAGGTGCCGCGCGAGAGACGCTCGAGCAGCTCGGGGGAGACTTCGGTGCGCCAGATGCCCATCGCGGTATTCTACCTGCCATGAAGCTCTACACCTATTTTCGCAGCTCCGCGGCGTATCGCGTGCGCATCGCGCTCAACCTCAAGGGAATCGGCTACGAGACCGTGCCGGTCGATCTGCGCCAGGGCGCACACCGCCGGCCGGACTACCTGGCCCGCAACCCTCAGGGTCTCGTCCCGGCACTCGAGGACGGCGGCGCCTGCTTGAGCGAATCGTTGGCCATCATCGAGTACCTGGAGGAGACTCACCCCGAGCCGCCGCTGCTGCCGCGCCCGCCCCTCGATCGTGCGCGCGTGCGGTCGATGGCGCTCGCCATCTGCTGTGAGATGCATCCTCTCAACAATCTGCGCGTGTTGAATTACCTGCGCACCCCGCTCGGCCACGACGAGGCGGCGGTGGACACCTGGTATCGGCATTGGATCGCCGAGGGCTTTGGCGCTCTGGAGGAGGAAGCCCGGCGTGCGAGCGGCGACGGCCGCCACATGTCTGGCACCCAGGTGACGCTCGCGGACGTCTGCCTCGTGCCGCAGATGTTCAATGCCCGCCGCTTCAAATGCAACTTGGAGCCGTTTCCAACCCTGAGGGCGATCTGTGCCAACCTCGAGACACTGTCGCCGTTTGCGCGCGCCGCTCCCGATGCGCAACCGGACGCAAGCTGACACAACGCCGGATCCACGTGCTACACTGCCTCAGACCCGGCCTATACCGCTCCGTGAGCCAACTGTTCGATGCAGCGTCGGCCGGACAGGGGTAGTGGGGCGTGGAAGATATCCAGGGTGGCGGTCCGCCTGATGCCGCGACGGCGCTCGATGAGGTAGGAATGCTCATCGGCGCGGCCGATCTCAAGTCGCTCTGCGTCAGGGTCATCGATGTCGCGGCGAGGCTCCTCCACGCCGACTGCGCCAGCATTCAGGCCAGCGTCCCAGACAGGCGGCAGCTGCGGCTCGTGGCCGCCAGGGGTTTCGTGCCGGAAGCAGCGGCATTCTGGGAGCGGGTCGATGCCGGCTCGAGCAGTTGCTGCGGCCAGGCGCTCGACCGGGGTCAGCGCATCATCATCCCGGATGTTGAAAGCGACGAGCGCCTGGCAGGCACCGAGGACCTGCGCCACATGCGGCTCTGCGGTATTCGCGCCGTGCAATCGACACCCCTGCTCTCCCGCGGCGGAGAGCCGCTCGGGATGCTGTCGACCCATTGGCGGCGCGCCTATCAGCCTGCGGATGCGGTGCTGCTGTTCCTGGATGCGCTCGCGCGGCAGATCGCCCGTCTGATCGAGCACGTCACCTCCGAGGAAGCGCGGCACGCGGCCGAGGCCAGCCTGCGGGTCAGAGTTGCAACGCTGGAGCGCGGCGACCGCGAGAAGAACAGCTTCCTCGCCATGCTGGCCCATGAGCTGCGCAACCCGCTCGCTCCCATTCGCAACGTGGGCGAGGTCCTCGGCCACGTGCTGCACGATCAGGCGGCGGTGCGCCACCCGTTGGCCATTCTCAAGCGCCAGACGGATCAGCTCACACGGCTCGTAGACGATCTGCTGGACATCTCGCGGATCCAGCAAGGCCGCCTGATGCTGCAGGAGAGCCCGGTGGAGATCGGGGAGATCCTTGACCATGCATTGGAGACCGTGCAGCCGCTCATCCGGGAAAAACGGCACGTCCTGAGGCTGCAGCGGCTGGAGACGCCTGCCTTGGTGCTCGGCGACCGCGCCAGGCTCGTTCAGTGCCTCGCCAACCTGCTGCAAAACGCGGCGAAGTACACCCGGCCCGGCGGTCAGATCCATGTGGCCTGTGTGGAGTCGGGCGCCAAGATCTCGGTCAGCGTGCGGGACAACGGCGCCGGGATGGCGCCTTCCCTGCTGCCGCAACTGTTCGAGCCCTTCGTCCAGAGCGAGGAGACGCGCGAGCATTCCCGGGGCGGCCTCGGCATCGGGCTCGCGATCGTCAAACGGCTGGTCGAGATGCACGGCGGCAGCGTCGAGGCCGCGAGCGCCGGCGAGGGGCGCGGCTCCACGTTCACCATCCACCTGTGGCGGCTGGAATCCGCGCAGGCGCCCGGCGTGCCGCGGGATACGGCTGCTGCACGCTCGAAATCCATCCTCGTGGTCGATGCCAATGCTGATTCGGCGGACACCCTCGCTGCAATACTCGCGACCATGGGACATCGGGTCGAGGTTGCCTATTCCGCCCTGTCCGCGCTGGCGGCCGTGGAGCGCCTGAGGCCCGACACGATCCTGCTCGATCTCGACCTGCCCAGAATGAGCGGGCATGCGGTGGCGCAGCGGCTGCGGGCTCGGCCGGAGCTGAGCTCGACCCTGCTGGTTGCGATCTCGGGGGATCACGACGAGGCCGCGGCTCGCGCGGCAGGCTTCGACCGGCACTTGAAGAAGCCGGTCGACGTGGCAGCTCTGGAGCGCACGCTGGCGTGAGCGGGGCTTCGGCAGGGGCAGCTTGCTGATTAGAAAGGCTTTTTTTGCCGCGAACCCCGCGGAACTTCCGCCACCCTCCCTCCTCTAATTCCCTGAGTGCTTCGGCACTCCCCGCTTCCCTCCCTGAGCGGGTCAACCCGGTTCACACGAGACCTGTGCCGGGTTAGTCTGCCCCGGTGGCCTCACCAGAGGCCATCGGGGTTTTTTCTTTCGCGTCGAGCAAGGCCCGCAGCACCTGCTGCGCCTCCTCCAGGCCCGCCCGGGAGTGTGCGGAAAAGAGCTGTACCGTCGCGCGGCCCGCCAGTGCCGCTGCCGCGGCGGCGAGCGCCTGACGGCCCTCGTTGCGGGTCAGCTTGTCCGCCTTGGAAAACAGCACGTGCACCCTTTGCCGCGGCAGCGCCCACTCGAGCAGTGCCTCATCGCCCTCGCCGATGCCACGGCGCGCATCGACGATCACGAAAAGCCCCTTGAGCGCATCGCGCGCGCGCAGCGCCTCGATGAGGCGGGGCCATGTGCGGCGCTCGCTCTCCGGCGCGCTCGCATAGCCGTATCCCGGCAGATCCACGATGCGCTGATGCGGTGAGAGCTCGAAAAAATTGATGAGGCGCGTGCGGCCAGGTGTCTTGCTGGTGCGCGCCAGCCCCTGCCGACCGACGATTGCGTTGATGGCGCTGGATTTGCCGGCATTCGAGCGGCCCGCGAAAGCGACTTCCGCGCCCTGATCGGCGGGAAACTGCCCGGCAGCGGCGGCGCTGATCAGAAATCTGGCGTTGGGGAATACAGCCACGGCCGTAGTGTACAATCCGGCGCTTTCGCGTCACTGCCGATACTCGGGGAAAGAGCGAAACGATGGCGAAAAGAGCACCGCTGGCAACCTCGTCCGCCGCCGCACCGGCGATCGCGCCGGTCATCGCACTGGCGGCCGCACTGGTGATCGCGCTGGCCGTCCCGGTCACTTCCCGCGCCGCGGACACCGGGCAGCAACCGGCCGCAAAGGCCACGAGCTCGAATCAGGCCGCCGCAGGTGCCGCGACGCCCACCGGCAGCCCTGCGAAAGCTACTCCGCCCATCACCCCGGACCCATACACGGACGGCTCCGTGCAGGCGGGCGCCACCAAGGCCGCCGTCTGCTTCTCCTGCCACGGCCCGAATGGCAATAGCCAGAATCCAGCGTGGCCGCGCCTCGCCGGCCAGAATGCCGTCTACGTCGCGGAGCAGCTCCATCTCTTCAAGGACGGCATCCGCAAGAACCCCGTGATGCAGCCGATGGCGGCGACCCTCAGCGACCAGGACATCGACAACGTGGCGGTGTTCTTCGCCGCGCAAACCCCGACCGGCCTCGAGGCTGACCCTTCCTACTGGAAGGCAGGCCAGGCGCTCTACATGAATGGCGATGACGCCAGCGGCGTTCCCGCATGCGTCGCCTGCCATGGCCCCTCCGGCCGCGGCAATCCGGCCGCAGGGTATCCGGCACTCCGGGCGCAGCAGTCGGTCTACGTCGTTACGGAGTTGCAGCAGTACGCCGATGGCACGCGCTACAGCGGCCCGGACGCCACGACCGCAACACCCAACAGCATCATCATGTTCGACATCGCCAAGCGCCTGACGCCGGAGCAGATCCGCGACGTCGCCTCCTACGTACAGGGCCTGCGCTGAGGCAAGGAAATCACCCGATGACCCGAAAGCTCTCGCTGCCCGCCGTCCTCGCGCTATCGGCTGCAGCCTTGTTGACGCTCAACGCCTGCTCGCGCCAGAGTCAGGCACCGCAACAAGCCGCCCAGGCCACCGCGCCGGTCGCCGCCCAGCCAGGTAGTACTGGTGCGCCCGCAACGGCCAACGGTCAGCCTGCTGCCGCTGCGCAGAGCGGTGCGGCGAGCAACGCATCGACGGCTTCCGGCGCGGGCGACCCGGTGAGCACCGCCCAGGCGGCCGATTCCGGCAGCACCTCACTCGAGCATCTGGCCGCGGTGCCCTCGAGCGCCGCCCTGCCATCGAGCAGCCAGTGGAAGGCGGGAGTCAACTACGATGTGGTCTCCCCCGCCCAATCCACCACCGTCGGACCCGGCAAGGTGGAGGTGCTGGAAGTCTTCTGGCTGGGCTGCCCTCACTGCTACGCGCTGGAGCCTTACATCCGCGCATGGCTCAAGACCAAGCCCGCATACGTCCAGTACGTACGCGTACCGGTGATGTGGGGCCCGGTGCACCGGGCGCACGCGCGGCTCTTCTATACCCTCGAGGCTCTTGGCCGCGACGACCTGGTTGAGAAAGTGTTCACCTACATCCACAACCTGGAAGACCAGACCGGCAGCGAGTCCGTGCTCTTCGCCAACAGCGCGGACGAGACCTTCAAGCAGCAGCAGGCATGGGCCGTGCAAAACGGAGTCACCGCCGAAGCCTTCGCGAAGGCGTTCAACTCGTTCTACGTCAACACGCAGATGCAGCAGGCCGAGGAGATCACCAACGCCTATCAGGTGCAGGGTGTCCCCTTCATCGCGGTGGACGGCAGGTTCAGCACCGACGTCGGCAAGGCCGGCGGCGAGACCAAGCTGATCTCACTGATCGATTTCCTCACCGCCTGGGAGCACGATCACCAGCAAAGGTGAGGGCGATGCCGCGCTGGCACCCGCTGTCCCGGACCCGGATCACCGCCTGGGGCGACGATGACCGGTATCAGAGAATGTAGCGGCTGAGATCCTCGTCCTTGGCCAGATTGCCGAGGTGCTCATCGACGTACTTCGCATCGATCGTCACCTGCGAGCCGCCCTGCTCCGAAGCCTCGTAGGAAACGGACTCCAGCAGCCGCTCCATCACCGTGTGCAGGCGCCTGGCGCCGATGTTCTCGGTGCGCTCGTTCACCTGGAAGGCGATCTCGGCGATGCGCCGCACGCCATCCTCCCCGAACTGCACTGACACCCCTTCAGTGCCCATCAATGCCTGGTATTGGGAGGTGAGCGACGCGTCAGGCTCCGTCAGGATGCGAACGAAATCGCCCACCTTGAGGGAGTCGAGCTCGACGCGGATGGGCAGCCGGCCCTGCAGCTCCGGGATGAGGTCCGAGGGCTTCGACAGGCTGAAGGCGCCCGAGGCGATGAAGAGCACGTGATCGGTCTTCACCGGGCCATACTTCGTGGCCACGGTAGACCCTTCGACCAGCGGCAGAAGATCCCGCTGCACACCCTCGCGCGAGACGTCGGCGCCCATCGTCTCCTGCCGGCGTGTCACCTTGTCGATCTCGTCGATGAAGACGATCCCGTTCTGCTCCGCGTTGGTGAGCGCTTTGACCTTGAGCTCATCCTCGTTGATGAGCTTCGCGGCTTCCTCCTCCACGAGCAGTTTCTGCGCCTCGCGCACCTTCACCTTGCGGTTGCGGGTGCGATTGCCGCCCAGATTCTGGAACATGGACTGCAGCTGCTGCTGCATCTCCTCCATGCCCGGGGGCGCCATGATCTCCACGCCCATCGGCAGCGCGCGGATCTCGATCTCGATCTCGCGCTCGTCGAGCTCGCCATCGCGCAGCATGCGGCGGAATTTCTGGCGCGTCTCCGCATCGCGCGGCTGCGCCGGCTCGTCGGTGGAGAAGCCCATCATGCGGGGCTTCGGCAGCAGCGCATCGAGCACGCGCTCCTCGGCCGCTTCCGCGGCGCGCTCGCGCACCTTCTGCATCTCCTGCTCTCGCGTCATTTTGACGGCTACATCCGCCA
>DASVWT010000130.1:0-2336 GCA_036393055.1 Steroidobacteraceae bacterium | reverse complement strand
CGGGCGACGCGCTCGGCCATCACGGCGAAGCTGGTGGCCAACATGATCTCGAGCGCCGGGGTGAACCGGCTGCTCACGGTCGACCTGCATGCGGATCAGGTACAAGGGTTCTTCGACATGCCGGTCGACAACGTCTACGCGTCGCCGGTTTTGCTCGGGGATGCCTGGAAGCAGGCGTATCGGAACGTCGTCATCGTGTCGCCGGATGTCGGGGGCGTGGTGCGGGCACGGGCCTTTGCGAAGCGCCTCGACGATGCGGAGCTCGCCATCATCGACAAGCGCCGGCCCCGCCCGAACGAGTCGAAGGTGATGAACATCATCGGCGACATCGAGGGCAAGACCTGCATGCTGGTCGATGACATGATCGACACTGCCGGGACGCTCTGCCATGCCGCGCAGGCGCTGAAAGACGAGGGCGCAGCCAAGGTGGTCGCCTACATCACACACGCCGTGCTATCGGGCGAGGCGGTGGAGCGGATCTCGCGCTCGGCGCTCGATGAGCTGGTCGTGACGGACACCATCCCGCTCTCGCCGGCCGCGCGAGGCTGCAACCGCATCCGCCAGCTCTCGGTGGCGGCGCTGCTCGCGGAGACCATCCGCCGCATCCGCGACGAGGAATCCGTCAGCTCTTTATATGTAGATTGAGAATTTGGGTGTGTCGGTCCTGGTCGCGGGCGCTGGCACGTGTTTGTCAACATCGGAGATCATCATGCGTATTTCATTCAGCTTCGGCGCGGACCCGCGCGGAGCGCAAGGCAAAGGTGCGAGCCGCCGCCTGCGTCGCTCCGGCAAGGTGCCGGCCATCCTCTACGGCGGCCACAAGGAGGCGCAGCCACTGGTGTTGGATCAGCAGAACCTGCTCACCATGATCGGTGACGAGCGGTTCTACTCCTCCATCGTGCAGCTCAAAATCGACGGTACGCCGCAGGAGGCCATCGTCAAGGACGTGCAGATGCACCCCGCGAAGAACGTGGTAGTGCACGTCGATCTGCAGCGTGTCATCGAGAACGAGATGATCCGCCTCAGCCTGCCCATCCACTTCAAGGGCGCGAGCGTCAGCCCCGGCGTGAAGACGCAGGGCGGAATCGTGTCGCATATGCGTACCGAGATCGAGGTGAGCTGCCTGCCGAAGGACCTGCCGGAGTTCCTGGAGCTCGATCTGTCCGAGATGAGCCTGAACGACACCAAGTTCCTCGCCGACATTCCGTTGCCGCCGGGGGTCTCGATCCCGGAGCTCGCTCACCGCAACATCCCGATCGTCTCGATCCATGCCCCGCGTGCGGCGGAGCCGGAGCCGGTCGCTGCCGAGGCCGCTGCCGCTACGCCGGCCGAAGGCACGGCGCCTGCCGCTGGTGCGGCGCCCGCCGGCGCAGCGCCGGCCGGAGCCGAAGCCAAGAAGGGCGAGGAGAAGAAGGACGCCGCTCCGGCCAAGAAGGAGGGCGGCAAGAAATAACGGCGGCGCATGGCGGGCCTGCCGCTCACGCTCATCGTGGGGCTCGGGAATCCGGGCCCCACGTATGCGCGCACCCGGCACAATGCCGGCTTCGAGCTGGTGGACGAGCTCGCCCGCCGCACCGGCGCCAGCCTGCGCCACGAGGGCCGCCACCAGGGCGAGCTGGCCCGCGCCAGCATCGCCGGCACGGATCTCTGGCTGCTCAAGCCCATGACCTACATGAACCTGAGCGGCCAGTCCGTCAGGAGTGTCGCCGCTTTCTATCGCATAGCGCCGCAGTCGATCCTGGTGGCGCACGATGAGCTCGACTTCCCGCCCGGGGTGGTGCGCCTCAAGGAGGGCGGGGGCGCAGGCGGCCACAACGGGCTGCGCGACATCATCGCACGGCTCGGCGATGCGTTCTGGCGGCTGCGAATCGGCATCGGGCACCCGGGTGACCGCGATGCCGTGCTGGATTACGTGCTGGGGCGCCCGCCGGCCGCGGAGGCCGGAGCGATCCACGAGGCGGTGGCCGCGGCAGCGGATGCCGTCCCGGTGATGTTGACCGATGGCGGGCAGAAGGCGATGAATCGCCTGCACCGCCGAGACCCCGCAATCCCCCCTTCGCGCGACCCGGCCTGAGCCGGGCCGCACCAACAGGAGTCTGATTCATGTCCATCCGTTGCGGCATCGTCGGATTGCCGAACGTCGGCAAGTCGACGCTGTTCAATGCCCTCACCCGGGCGCAGATCGCCGCCGAGAACTATCCCTTCTGCACCATTGATCCCAACATAGGGGTGGTCCCGGTGCCGGACCCGCGCCTGGAGCAGCTGGCCGACATCGTGCATCCGGAGAAGCTCGTCCCGGCCGCCGTGGAGCTGGTCGACATCGCGGGTCTGGTCGC
>DASVWT010000129.1:0-3478 GCA_036393055.1 Steroidobacteraceae bacterium | reverse complement strand
TGCGCCTGCTGGAGCTAGCCCCTGAAGTGGGTGCACTGCTCGAGCGGCGGGAACTGGAAATGGGCCACGCGCGGGCGCTGCTCGCGCTCGCCGGGCGCCGCCAGCAGGCGGAAGTCGCCGCGATCGTGGCAAAGAAGAGTCTCTCCGTGCGCGACACCGAGGCGCTGGTGCGGCGCATGCAGCAGCGCGGCAAGGAGGCCGAGAGCGCCGCGCCGGGGGAGAGCACCGGCCCCCTCGATCCGGATGTCCGCCGGCTGCAGCAGGACCTCGCCGACAAGCTCGGGGCGAAGGTGCTGATCCAACACGCGCAGAGCGGCAGGGGCAAGCTCGTGGTGAGCTACAACAGCCTGGACGAGCTCGACGGGATCCTTGCTCACATTACTTAAGGATTCGCGCGTATAGCCTTTTCCCGGCCGGATCACTATAATTCCGCGACTTTGCCCTCCGGGTACACGCAAGTGCCTGTCGGGCAAGGCAAAACCTGCAGACCGGTGCTGCAGTTTGCGGGACGCTGGCGCGTCCTCGATCGAACCCCACGTGACTGAGTGACACGCTCGAGCGTGAGGGCAGGGGTGCGGACGTGTCGTCAACAGGTTGGCGGGGTTGAGAGGGTGGCAATCGTCATCGATCTGCCGGCCGCGAGGCGGCTGGCCTTCAAGGTCGTGCTCGGGCAGGCGGGAGTGACTCTCGTCGCGGCGCTCGTCGGCTGGCTGGCGGCTGGCCGCGTCGCGGCGCTATCGGCGCTGCTCGGTGGGGGAATCGCGACTGTTGCGAGTTTTGCGATGGTGGCGGTCGCGTTCCGACCTTCGGCGGCCGTGAGCCCGGCGCGACTGCTCGGGACTTTCTTCGGCGGCGAAGTCCTCAAGCTCGTGGTGGTGGTGGCGCTCTTCGTCGCCGTGCTGCACTGGCTGCATCCCGCTCCCCTCGCGCTCCTCGTCACCTACGCGGCGACTTTCGTCGTGTACTGGCTGGCGCTCGGTCTGGCGCTGCCGTCGCGAATGTCGGTGCCGCCGCTGCGCGGCGCGCAGGGCTGAGGGCGCCGCTATGTTCAATCTCATGTTCGCGAGCGAGGGGACGCCGGCCGAGAGCCCCGGCGTCTACATCACGCATCACATCACGTTCCTGACGAATCACGCGCCGCACGGCATCGTAGATTTCAGCGTCGTCAACTTCGACACGGTGTTCTTCTCGATCCTCCTTGCGGCGGTCTTCGTGGGACTCTTCTACGGCGTGGCGAAGCGGGCGACCTCCGGCGTTCCGGGAAAGCTCCAGTGCGTCATCGAGATGATCGTCGAGTTCGTCGATACACAGGTGAGGGATGCTTTCGCGGGCGCGAGCCCGCTCATCGCGCCACTCGCCATCACGATCTTCTGCTGGGTGTTCCTGTTCAACGTGATGGACATCATCCCGATCGATCTGCTGCCGAACGCGGCACAGGCCGCGGGCCTCGGTCACCTGCGCATCGTGCCCAGCACCGATCTCAACGTGGTGTTCGGGTTGTCGCTGCCGGTCTTCTTCCTGATCATCTTCTACAACATCAAGATGAAAGGATTTGGCGGCTTCATCGGCAGCCTCACCCTGCATCCCTTCGGCAGCAGGAACTGGGTCGTCCAGGCGCTTCTGGTGCCCATCAACTTCGTCATGGAGCTGCCGAGCTTTCTCGCACGCCCGGTTTCGCTCGCCCTGCGTCTCTATGGCAACATGTTCGCGGGAGAGATGGTCTTCGCGCTGCTCGCGCTGCTCACGCTTTCCAGCGCTACGTCGTCGCTCGCCACGGTGAGCGGCTGGCCTTGGGTCATCATCCAGGTGGTGCTCGGGATCGTCTGGACGTTCTTCGACCTGTTCATAGGGCTGCTGCAGGCTTTCATCTTCATGATGCTCACCATCGTGTATCTGTCGCAGGCTTCCGAGCATCACTGACCAACATTTGCTGTCGCACAATTCCGGTATCACCCAACGGAGATTTGAATGAGTAACGTTGCATTCGTAGAAGCGATGACGGCCCTCGCATGCGGATTGATTTTCGGCATGGGCGCGTTCGGCACCGCGATCGGCTTCGGCATCCTCGGCGGCCGTTTCCTCGAGGGCATGGCCCGCCAGCCCGAGCTCGCGCCGGCGCTCCTCGTCAGAATGTTCATCGTCGCGGCTCTGCTCGATGCCGTGGCCTTCATCGGCATCGCGTTCGCGCTCTTCTTCATGTTCGCGAACCCGTTTCTCAAGGGCGTGTGAGGCTGCCCGAGCCACACCGTGAACGATCGACGCGAGCCATTGAGGACTAGAGCGTGAACATCAATCTCACCCTCATCATCCAGATGATCGTTTTCGCCCTGGTCGTCTGGTTCACGATGAGCAAGATCTGGCCATACCTCACCAGCACGATCGAGGAGCGCCAGCGCAAGATCGCGCAGGGCCTCGCCGCAGCGGACAAGGGCGAGCACGAGCTGGCACAGGCGCAGGAGCGCGCCAACGAGATCCTGCGCGAGGCACGCGAGCGCGGCGGCCAGATCATCGACCAGGCGCAGCACCGCGCGAACGACATCGTCGAGCAGGCCCGGGTCAGCGCCGGCCAGGAGGGCCAGCGTCTCGTGGCCTCCGCGCAGCAGCAGATCGGGCTGGAGGCCTCGCGCGCGCGCGAGAGCCTGCGGCGCGAGGTCGGCGAGATCGTGGTGGCGGCCGCTTCCAAGCTGCTCGAGCGCGAGATCGACCCGAGCACGCACCAGGACCTCATCAGCAAGCTGGCGGCGCAGATCTGAGGAGCTGAGACGGATGGCGGATAAGAGCACCATTGCCCGGCCTTACGCGAAAGCGGCCTTCGAGGAGGCGCACGAGCGGCAGCGGCTCGGCCCCTGGTCGCAGGCGCTGCGGACCGCCGCCGCCGTCATCAGCGACTCCAGGGTCGAGGCGCTGCTCGGCAACCCGCGGGTGACGCCCGAGGAGCTGGCCGCTCTCGTCATCGGGATCGCCGGTCCCGAGCTCGACGAGCAAGGCCGCAATTTCGTGCGCACTCTCGCGGATAATCGGCGCCTCGCTCTGCTGCCGGAGATCTCGACGCTGTTCGATGAGCTCAAGGGTGAGGCCGAGGGCGTCGTCGATGTGACGGTGACCTCAGCGGCTCCGCTCGATGACTCCCAGCGAGGCAAGCTCGCTGCAGCCCTCGAGCGGCGGCTCGGGCGCTCGGTGCGCCTGCAATGTGCCACGGACCCGGCGCTCATCGGTGGCGCCGTCTTGCGCGCCGGGGATCTGGTGATCGACGGCTCGCTCCGCGGCCGGCTCGAGCGCATCGCCTACGAGCTGACCGCCTAAGCATTTTCCGGGGAAATACTCTCATGGCCATCAAGGCAAGCGAAATCAGCGATCTCATCAAGCAGCGGATCGAAGGCTTCAAGTCCGTCACGGAGGCGCGCAACGTCGGCACGATCGTGTCGGTCACCGACGGCATCACGCGCATCCACGGCCTGGCCGACGTGCGCTACGGCGA
>DASVWT010000128.1:0-3299 GCA_036393055.1 Steroidobacteraceae bacterium | reverse complement strand
CGCGCCTTGGCGAGGCGCAGATCCAGATAGAAGCTCTTCGGCGAGGAGCCGATGTGCTCGCGGAAGAGCCGCTCCACCTGACGGACCGAGATGTTGGCGTGCCGCGCCATCTCCCGCAGCTCCATCGGCTCATCGAGCGCGTCTTCCATGAGCGAGATCACCTGGATGAGCTTCGGGTTCTCGATGCGATAGCGCGCATGCAGATCCAGGCGCTGCTGCTCCTCCTGCGTCCGCACCTGCGGATGGATGAACTGCTCCGCGACGGCCAGGGCAAGCTGACTGCCCGCTGCCTGGCCGATGAAATGCACCATCATGTCGAGCGCGGCGGTTCCGCCGGAGCAGGTGAACACATTGCGGTCGATGACGTACAGGTCTTCCGTGACATCGAGCTGCGGAAAGCGGGAGCGAAAGGCCTCGAGGTACTCCCAATGCACCGTGCAGCGCTTGCCGGCGAGCAGTCCGGCCTCGGCGAGCAGGAACGAGCCGCTGCTGATGGCGCCGATGACCGTGCCGTGATGCGCGAGCCGCCGCAGCTGGTGGTGGACCTTGGTGCTGCGCTCGACCTCGGGTGCCTCGAGACCTGCGCACGCGATGATGGTGTCGACCTTGCCCTCGACCTGGCCGAGCTCGGCGAGCGCGCCGCGGGCCGCGACGGAGATTCCGTTGCTGGCCTCCACGGGCTTGCCGTCCACCGAAACCAGTTGCCATTCGAAAAGCCGCGAGCCGCTCAAGCGGTTGGCGGCGCGCAAGGGCTCGACGCCTGCTGCGAACGCCATCATCGAGAAGCGGGGAACGAGCAGAAACGCTATTCGAACTGGCTTACCGGACGATCCGAGCGCCATCGCGCCTCCTTCCCGGCAAGTGCGATGCCGGGCCGCGGCGCTAATGTAGCATGGCGGGCACGAGGCGACGGGGGGCTCGAGCCGGGTAATATGGCATCTCATGCGCTATTCGATCTTTAGCCTGCTGCGCCAGGCCCTGGCGGGGCACAGGGGATGGGAGCCTGCGTGGCGCGACGCGCAACCCAAGCCCGCCTACGATGTGATCATCGTCGGCGGGGGCGGGCACGGGCTCTCGACCGCGCACTACCTGGCCAAAATGCATGGCATCACCGATGTTGCGGTCCTCGAGAAAGGGTGGATCGGACTCGGCAATGCGGGCCGCAACACCACCATCATCCGCTCCAATTACCTGCTGGCCGGCAACAACCCGTTCTACGAGCTCTCGATGAAGCTGTGGGAAGGGCTCGAGCAGGACCTGAATTACAACACGATGGTGAGCCAGCGCGGCGTGTTGAACCTGTACCACTCGGACTCGCAACGCGACGCCTATGTACGCCGGGGTAATGCGATGCGCATGCACGGCGTCGATGCCGAGTTGCTGGACGCCAGTGGAGTCAGGCGCATGCTGCCCTTTCTCGACTTCGAGAATGCGCGCTTCCCCATCCAGGGAGGACTGCTGCAGCCTCGCGGCGGGACTGCCAGGCACGACGCCGTGGTCTGGGGCTATGCCCGCGCAGCGAGCGGACGCGGTGTGGACATCATTCAGAACTGCGAGGTCACCGGGTTCATCCGCGAAGGCGGGCGGGTGGTCGGCGTGCGGACTTCGCGCGGCGACATCAGGGCGCGCAGGACCGGCATGGCGGTTGCCGGCAACACCTCCAGCGTGGCGCGCATGGCCGGTTTGCGTCTGCCCATCGAAAGCCACGTGCTGCAGGCCTTCGTGTCGGAGGCCATCAAGCCGCTGGTTCCCTGTGTCGTGACCTATGGCGCGGGACACTTCTACGTCAGCCAGTCGGACAAAGGAGGCCTGGTCTTCGGCGGCAACATCGACGGCTACAACTCTTACGCGCAGCGCGGCAATCTGCCGACCGTCGAGGACGTGTGCGAGAGCGGCATGGCGCTGATGCCCGCGATAGGCAGAGTGCGCATCCTGCGCTCCTGGGGAGGCATCATGGATATGTCGATGGACGGCTCGCCGATCATCGACCGCACGCCGGTCGAAGGACTCTATCTCAACGGCGGCTGGTGTTACGGCGGGTTCAAGGCCACTCCGGCATCCGGTTACTGCTTCGCCCACTTGCTCGCGCGGGACGAGCCGCACGAGGTCGCGCGCGCCTACCGGCTCGACCGGTTCGCGACCGGCCACCTGCTCGATGAGAAGGGGCAGGGGCCCCAGCCGAATCTGCACTGAGTGACCATGCGCATCGAATGCCCTTTCTGCGGTGAGCGGGATGTCAGCGAGTTCACCTATCTCGGCGATGCGGATTTCCGCCACCCGCCCGCGGACGCGGAGGGTCTCGCCGATCGGCTCTACGAAGCCGTGTACCTGCGTGACAACCCCGCGGGACCGCATCGGGAGCTGTGGTATCACGCGGGCGGCTGCCTCTCCTGGCTGCGGGTCACCCGCAATACGCGCACTCACGAGATTCTTGCCGTGCAGCTGGCAGCCGAGACTCAACACGCATGAGCACGAACCGCCTGGCGGAAGGCGAGGGCGCCATCCGGCGTGACCAGATCCTCTCTTTCACGTTCGACGGCAAGCGCTACGCAGGTCATCCGGGCGACACGCTCGCTTCCGCACTGCTCGCATCTGGAGTCAGACTGGTTGCCCGCTCGTTCAAATACCACAGGCCGCGGGGAATCCTGACGGCCGGCTCGGAGGAGCCCAATGCGCTGGTGGAGCTGCGCACCGGGGCGCGCCGCGAGCCGAATACGCGGGCGACGGTCGTCGAGCTTTTCGATGGCCTCGAAGCCAGCAGCCAGAATCGCTGGCCGTCGCTCGGCTTCGATTTCGGAGCCGTCAACTCAATGCTGTCCTCGATCCTCGTCGCGGGCTTTTACTACAAGACCTTCATGTGGCCGGCGGCCTTCTGGGAGAAGGTCTACGAGCCGGCCATCCGCCGGGCCGCGGGGCTCGGCCGCGCCAGCCTCGAGCAGGATCCGGATACGTACGAGAAGGCGCATGCCTTTTGCGACCTGTTGGTGGTCGGCGGCGGCCCGGCCGGTCTCGCCGCCGCGCTGGCCGCCGGCAGGACCGGTGCGCGCGTGATCCTCTGCGAGGAGGATTTCCTGATCGGCGGGCGCCTGAACGGCGATCGTCACGAGATCGACGGCAAGGGCGGGGCGCTCTGGGCGAGGCAAGCCGCCGACGAGCTCGCCTCGTTTCCCGAGGTGCGAGTGATGCCCCGGACCACGGTGTTCGGCGCCTTCGACGGCAATACCTTCGGGGCGCTGGAGCGCGTCGCGGACCATCTGCGCGAACCACCCGCGCATCAGCCCCGGCAACGACTGTGGAAG
>DASVWT010000127.1:0-5981 GCA_036393055.1 Steroidobacteraceae bacterium | reverse complement strand
CTTTGCGGCAGCAATGGCGATTGCCCGCCGCAGCAGGCTACGGCTGGGATTTTGGTTCTGGAAAGTTCTTCAACGCATCTTTGACTGCAGCAAGAAGGTCAGGTGCATGCCGGACCGCAATGTCATAGACCTTGTTGTGGTCAACCTCTGCATAGCCGTGCGCCAGTATGTTCCTGAAGCCGATAACATCCCGCGAATCAGGAATCCGTTCCGCGATTGTCGGAGCGACCTTGTAAAGACCGTTCGCCGCAAATCTCCAAGACTCGCTCCACGGCAGCGCGGGTCTTCTCATCCGCGAGGTGGCAGCGGCAGCCCCGGCCCAAGTGGCTGTTCTTAAACGCATTTCAGCCGAAATCGTCGCGGGAGACCTCCTATGCCTTGAATTCGAGGCCTGACGGCCCGCAAAGCCCTGTATTGAGAGCTTCCATCTCTTCCAGGGCCATGATTATTCTTTCGAGCGGCAAGGCCGCCCATCTACGTAGTTGCTCCCTCCGCGCTCCCTCCCAAGTAGTCAGGGTCCAGTCGATTTCTTCTGCGGCGTTCCCGTCATTTGCCATCGTCCTTGCTCCTCATTCGCAATTGCTGAATGTCATCCACGTCCTGCGGACGTCCGGCGAGCTCCTTCATCCTTATCAGCGTAGGGATGGAGACGATTCGAACCGGGGTCGATCCGTGCAGCGGCTTGACCAAAGCTCGCTCATATTCTTCATCGAAGGAAAATGGCTCGGTGACGAAGACATCAATGGGCGTCTCGATGTGCGCATCACACCAGAATTGCAGCACCTGCATGCCCTTGTCGCGGACCCAACTCTCGCGCAAGGACGCATTGGCAAACTGGGCTGACTTGATGGGCACCGTTGGACGATATCCCAGCTTCTCCAACGCCATGAAAGCGCGCTCGATATTGTCCGGAACCAATTGGACGACGAGGTCCACGTCTTTTGTGTATCGCAGGTGTCCATGCGCGGCGACCGCCAGGCCTCCAGCGACCAGGTAGCGTACACCGGCCTCCTGCAAGGCAGCGGCAATCGTCTCAAAGCTGGCAAGCTTCACGTTGCCCTATCTTTCTCAGTGCGCTGGAATCTGCACGTTGCCACCGATCGGACACGAAACCCCCGTCCCTTTTAGCCCGCAATAACCCTCCGGGTTCTTCGCGAGATACTGCTGGTGGTAGTCCTCGGCGTAGAAGAATTGCGGCGCGTCGGCAACTTCAGTGGTGATGTCGCCTTTGCCGGCGGCGGTGAGCCGGGCCTGGTAGGCGCGCCTCGATTCCTCGGCTAGCTGTCGCTGCTCGGCGTCGGTCACGTAGATGACCGACCGGTATTGCGTGCCGATGTCGTTCTGCTGGCGCATGCCCTGGGTGGGGTCGTGCGATTCCCAGAACGCCTTCAGCAGGTCCTCGTAGTCGATCTTTTCCGGATCGTAGATGACGCGGACCACCTCGGCGTGGCCGGTGAGGCCCGTGCACACTTCCTCGTATGTTGGATTCGGCGTGAAGCCGCCGGCGTAGCCGGACGCCGTCGAGTAGACGCCGGGGAGCTGCCAGA
Organism: Steroidobacteraceae bacterium; assembly: GCA_036393055.1. GTDB lineage: Bacteria > Pseudomonadota > Gammaproteobacteria > Steroidobacterales > Steroidobacteraceae > 13-2-20CM-66-19. Next base: position 4,434 of record DASVWT010000127.1, on the reverse strand, counting down.
AGAGCCGCTCCGAGCCCCAGAAGCAGCCGAGGCCGAATACCGCCTCGCTCAGACCCGCCGGGAAGGGCGGGACGATGCGATGGCCATTGACGTAATGCGTCTGCGGCACCTGAAGCGGCGTGCTGCGGCCGGGCAGCGCCTCCGCGGCGCCGGGCAGAGTGGTCTTCTTGCGAAGCAGGGCCATGGCAAAGTCTCCCGAGGCGAATTCTCCCGAGTCGATCATCCCAGTGTGGGGACCTGCGTGAGGCAACTCAAGCGCCGCGGCTCCCGTCCTTGCAGCCCGGCGGCCCCGCCCTTAAGCTTGCCGCCCCTATGGGTATCAGCCAGCCACAGAACCTCAGGGCCCCGGTCGTCGAGAAGCAGCGCCCCTACGGCGTGCGCATCAGCCTGCCGCCGGGCGACCCCTTCCGCAAGCTCCTCGGCCCGGAATGGCACCGCACCCACTGGTTTCCCACGCCGGATGAGCGCGATGCCGCCCTCGCGGAGATGAGCCGCCGCCACCAGTACTCCCGCGGCGGCGACAGGCCCTCGCTGGTCTTCGACAAGGTCGAGAACCTGGCCGAGAGCCGCGGGCTTTAAATATTGGCTCAAGTCGCCGGCGGCGCTTCGGTCAGCCGGCAGCCTCAGAACGTTCTGCCGAGGAACAGGTAGAACGACCGATTGCCGTGATCGTCGAAGCCGCTGCCCAGGTAGACCGGGCCGAGCAGGGTATCGAGCCCCAGGAAGAGGCTGGCATTCTTGTGCAGGTTGGTGAATTTGGCATCGCTCATGTTCTGCCACACATTGCCCGCCTCCACCGACATCCCCACGTAGAGCGGCACGTCGAAGTAGCCCGGTCCGCCGCGATCGACCTTCCGGTAAAAGAGCAGGCGCCCGATGCCGTAGTGCGGGCCCCACAGGGAGTACTGCTTCAGCCCCGATAAATTGAGGAACCCGCCCAGCGGAAACTCCATCAGCAGATCGGTCGGCCGCTCGAGGTCGCTGCCGCCCGAGAGCGACAGTGACAGGGTATTGCGGTCGCGCCAGGTATGGGCCGCCAGGAAAGAGAAAGTCACCTGGTTCAGGTCCGGCTCCCCGCCGACGACGTTGCGCTCCCCTCGCCACTGCAGCATCGCCTGCTCGCCGAAATGCGGGAAGTTGATGTCATCCAGGGTGTCGTAGGTCAAGCGCGCGAAGTAGTTGCGCGAGCCGAAAGCCTGATGCGGCGGAAAGGGAATCTGCGGGTCGTCCGGATCGCCGATCGTGAGGTGGGAGCGGTCCTCCTCCCGGTAGATGCCGGTGCGGATCTCACCCCAGTTGCCGAACTGCTTGCCGAAATCGAGCCCGTAATCGAAGGTATCCACCCGATACTGCGCCCGCTCCGCCTGGCCGATGAAGAACGGCAGGTTGCGATTCTCCACCGAGACGTGCGGCATGGCGAACCAGCCTGAGAAGTGCGAGAGCGGCAGGAACACCTCCGTGGAGAGGAGCGAGGTCTGGCCGATCTGCGCATCGGTGACCCACTCCCCGCCCGCGCGCGTGATGTCCGACATCACATAGCGCATCGCCAGGTCGTAATAGGAATCGCCCGAGAAGTCATCCTGCAGGCTGAGTCCGAAGCGCACGTAGTTGGGACCTATCGAATTGCCCCGCGCATCGACCAGCAACCCGTACTCGTCGTCCCGGCGCACGAGGCGATAATCCAGGGTATCGAGACCGCCTTCCCCGTAGAGCGTAGTGATCCGCCGCCCGACGAGGTCAGGGTCGAGCCGCTTGCCGATCAGGTCATGGAACAGCGCCTCGATCGACTGCGAATACACCGCCGAGCCCGTCTGGACCTTGACGAAATTGATGCGCGGTGGGGGCCGGCGCAAAGCCTCACGCTGCTGCACGTATCGAGCGTATTGCGCAGGGCTCACTGCGAGCGCCGCCAGCCGGCCGCGCATCTGCCAGGCGGCGTCGGCCCCATCCCCCAGCAGGCGGTGGACATCGCCGAAATCGAACGATGAGATGTCACCGAGCGCCGGGCGTATCAGGATGTCGTGCGGGCCGAGCCGGGCGAGCTCCTGTTGCGACTTGCGCCTCATCAGGATCGCGAGCATCTGCGCGGAGATCGCCGTCACGCTGGTCAGCTTCTTGCGCGGCAGCAACGGGAAGCCGACATCCACGACGATCACGACATCGACACCCATCTCCCGCGCGACATCCACCGGCACGTTGTCGGACAAGCCGCCGTCCACCAACAGCCGGCCGCCGCGCTCCACGGGAGCGAACACGCCAGGCGCCGACAGACTGGCCCGCATCGCGCTGGTGAGGTCGCCGGAGCCCATGACGACTTCCTGCCCGGTCTCGAGATCGGTCGCTACGGCCCGAAACGGCGTCGGCAGATCGTTGAAGCTCGTAAAGCGCGCGACCGGTAGTGTCAGGCGGCGCAGCACCTCCGTGAGGCTCTGCCCCTCGATGAGGCCCATAGGCAGCACCGGCCGGCCGCCCTTGATGCCGATCGGGAACTTCACCAGGAAGTTCTCGTCCTCCTGCTTGCGCCGCAGCGTCAGGTCCTCGCGCGGCGGCCGATCGCGGAATGCCTCCTGCCAGTTGATGGAGCGCAGGGTTGCCTCGATCTGCTCCGGCGAGAGGCCGCTGGCGTAGAGGCCCCCCACCACCGCCCCCATGCTGGTTCCGGCAATGGCGTCGATCGGCACGTGCAGCTTCTCGAGCACCTCGAGGACGCCCACGTGTGCGCTGCCGCGCGCGCCGCCGCCCGAGAGCACCAGGCCGATCCGCAGGCGATGCGGCACCGTGCCGGCAGGCGCGACATCCCGGACCTGCGTGGCAGCCGTCCCCATCGCTTGCGGCACATCGGCCTCCTGCGCGGCCGCCATCATCGAGCACGTGAGCCACAGAAGCGCCCATGCGAGCCGCAAGCCTGCAGCCGGCACTGCGCGGCTGCGGAAATATCGTGACCACCCCATGGCGCCGAGCATATCCCATCGTGCCGCGGCAAGGCCCGGCCGAGCCGCCAAGCGCCGCGGCAAGATGCGTTACGATTGCGGCATGGGAATCCTCTATCTCCTGCTGCCTTATATCCTTCAGGGCACGGCCATCGTCCATTGCATCAAGACCGGCCGCAACTGGCTCTGGATCTGGGTGCTCATCTGGCCGGGGATCGGCGCCATTGCCGCCCTCGCCTACATCGCGATCGAGATCCTCCCCGACCTCTTCCGCAGCCGCACCGCGCAGCGCACCGCCCGCGGCTTCAAGCGCGCCGTCGACCCGTTCGCGGATCTGCGCCGTTTCGAGAACGAGGCGCGGGTCGCCGGCAACGTGGACGCGAGGCAGCGGTACGCCGATGAGCTGGTACGCCACGGCCGCTACGAGGAGGCGATCGAGCAGTACCGGCAGGCGCTGACCGGGCTCTACGTGCACGATCCCAACCTGATGCTGGGCCTCGCCCGCGCGCAGTTCGGCAGCGGCGCCGCAGCCGCGGCGCGCGCCACGCTCGAGGAGCTCTTCCAACGCAATCCGGACTTCCGCTCGCCGGAGGGACACCTGCTGTATGCCCGCGCGCTCGAGGGCGAGGGGAGCATGCAGAAAGCGTTGGAGCAGTACCGGATGCTCGCCCACTCCTATCCCGGCGCGGAGGCGGCGGTCAGGTACGCGCAGCTGCTCGACACTCAGGGCCTGCGCGACGAGGCGCGCAGGGTCGCGCGTGAGCTGCTCGAGCAGGCGCGCATCGCGCCCGGTCACTACCGGCGTGCCCAGCGCGCCTGGCTGGACGCCGCCCAGAGACTGGCCGGTTAATGCAGCTGCTTGCCCGGGCCCGGCCTGGTGCGGGCGATCTCGTAGCTCGGTATCTGCTGCGTGATGCAGTGGATGCCGCCGCCGCCGAGCAGGATCTCGCGCGCGGGGACGCCGATGATCCGCCGCCCGGGACAGGCCCGGCGCAGCACCGCCGCAGCCTGCTCATCGGTGCGCGGATCGAGTAACGGCATGATGAGGCCGCCGTTGGCTAGATAGAAGTTGACGTAGCTCGCCGCCAGCCGATCGCCGGCATAACGCCGCTTCATCGAGTCGCTCGGCTCAAGTCCCTTCGCCTCCTCCACGGTCATGTGGAGCGGGCCCGGCATCGGAACCTTGAAGACCTCCAGGCGCCGACCCCGCGCGTCACGGGCATCGTTCAGGCGCTCCCAGGCATCCAGCGAGATCGCGTACTGAGGATCGCTCTTGTCGTCCGTCCAGGTCAGACACACCCGGCCCGGGGCGGCGAAGCACGCGAGATTGTCGACGTGGCCGCTGGTCTCGTCGTTGAATACGCCCTTGCCCAGCCAGATGAACTGGTCGACGCCGAGATATTCCCGCAGCACCGCTTCCGCCTGCTCGCGGGTCATGCCCGGATTGCGGTTGGGGTTGAGCACGCATTCCTCGGTCAGCATCACCGTGCCCTGCCCGTCCACG
>DASVWT010000126.1:0-16663 GCA_036393055.1 Steroidobacteraceae bacterium | reverse complement strand
GGATCGTCCGGCTCGACCAGCCCGACCCACACGAATCCGTGCGGTTGCGCCAGAAATTCGCTGACCTCATCCAGCGTGATGTCGCCAATCTTCCTGCCATCCGCGCCGTAGGCGGCACAGCTGGCAACCATGGAAACGGTGGGAGGCATGTCCATTCATTGATTATGCAGGAATGATCGTGGGTGAGCCGGGAGACCGGCAGGGTGTCGACACGGACCTCGGGCTGCATCATCTCGGTACTCGGCTCGACGACCGCGGCGCCGCAGGTCATCCGGTGCTCACGTGATCCCGGACAGAACCTGGACCATCGGCAGGTGCCGGGGCAGACACCCGGGCCGGGGGTGCTGGCGTCGGTCAGCATGCAGCGCCGCGCTCCTTGCGCCGCATCAAGTGGGAACTGCTTCGCATCTCTGACGGCCGACTCCGTAGCACCGCCCGGCCACCTCGGCGTGACTATTGACTTGCGCCAATAATGGTCCATTCTGTCGCCGGTCGCGCCCAGGATGACGCCTCGGGGGGGTTCTGGCGGGCGCGGCGGACACCTGTCACGGGTCGGGCGGAAAACGACAAAGCCAAACACCGAATGCCAATCGAAGCCTCAATCCTGGTGACGCCGGTCGCCGACGACCGCCCGTGCGGCGAGGATCTGGATGAGGCGCAGCCGCTGGTCCTCGCGGGGTTCGACGGCTATCGTCTCTTCGGACAGATCACGCCCTGGCCCAAGGACAAACAGCCCGACTGGCGCGAGATCCGGGACCGCTCGCTCGAGGTGCTGGCCCAGAGCCGCGACCTGCGCGTGCTGGCGCACCTTGCCGCGGCCGCGTTGCACACCGAGGGGCTCGGCTCATTCGGGCAGACGCTGGAAGCGGCGAAGTCCTGGCTGACCACCTGGTGGGAGCAGGCGTATCCGCGAATCGACGAGGACGCGATCCTGCGCCGCAACGCGCTCAACTGCCTTGCGGACCGGGTAGCCGTGGTCGATGGGCTGCGGCGCGCTCCCTTGCTCGTGCACCGCCAGCTCGGCACCTACTCCATTCGCGACATCGAGATCGCCCAGGGACATCTGGCCCCCGGTCCCGAGGAGCCGCCGCGTGATGCGAGCCAGCTCGATGCCCTGCTGGCCGCGATCGAGAGCGAGAGCCTGCAGGCCATCGTCGCCCAGGTGCGCAGCGCCATCGAGAGCTTCCGCGCGATCGAGGCGACGATGCGCGATCACGGCGGCAGCGAGGCGGCACCGGATTTCAGCGCACCCCTGCAACTGCTCGCCCGCACCCAGATTCTGCTCGATGGGCAACTTGCCGCTCGCGCCCCCGCGCAGGCGGCAGACGCTGCAGCCGATACCGGCGCCGATGGCGGGCCGTCCGGGGCCGTCCGGGTGCCCGGTGCCATCGGAACCCGGGAGGAGGCGATCAGGACGCTCGATGCCGTGGCGGCGTTTTTCCGCACGAGCGAGCCCTCGAGCCCGGTACCGCTTTTCATCGAGCGCGCCAAGCGCCTCGTCGGCAAGGATTTCCTGGCCGTGCTCGAGGATGTCATTCCCGATTCCGTCGACCAGGCCAAGAGTGTCGGCGGCATACGCGACGCCGAGTGAACTTATCTTTAACGGAGACGACCCGTGGCCAAGCCAAGCAGTCAGAAATTCATCGCCCGCAACCGCGCTCCGCGCGTGCAGATCGAGTACGACGTGGAGCTCTACGGCGCGCAGAAGAAGATCCAGGTTCCATTCGTCATGGGCGTGATGTCGGACCTCTCGGGAGATGCCAAGGAGCCGCTTCCCGGGGTGGACGAGCGCAAGTTTCTGAGCTTTGACATCGACAACTTCGACGAGCGCATGAAGTCGATGAAGCCGCGCGTGGCCTTCAGCGTGCCGAATACGTTGACCGGCGAAGGCAATCTGAGCGTCGATCTCACCTTCGAGAGCATGGAGGATTTCTCGCCCGCGGCCGTCGCGCGCAAGGTCGATTCCCTCAACAAGCTGCTGGAAGCGCGCAGCCAGCTCGCCAACCTGGTGACCTACATGGACGGCAAGGCCGGAGCGGAGGACCTGATCGCCAAAGCGCTCAACGATCCGGCGCTGCTGAAGTCGCTCGCCGCCAAACCCAAGCAGGAAGAGTCCGGGAGCTGAGCCATGGCCGAAACCAAGCAAGCCGCCGAAACAGCCGCAGCCGCCACCGAGCCGGACCAGTTCGCCGCGCTCCTGCAGAAGGAGTTCAAGCCCAAGACCGACCGGGCGCGGGCGGAGGTCGAGCGCGCAGTCCAGACCCTCGCCGAGCAGGCGCTCAGCGAGACGGCGGTCATCTCCGATGACGTCATCGGCACGATCAAGGCCATCATCGCCGAGATCGACAAGAAGCTGTCGGACCAGGTCAACCTGATCCTGCACAACGAGCGCTTCCAGCAGCTCGAGAGCGCCTGGCGGGGGCTGCATCACCTGGTCAGCAACACCGAAACCGACGAGATGCTCAAGATCCGGGTCATGAACATCTCGAAGAAGGACCTCGGCAAGACCCTCAAGAAATATGCCGGTGCCGCCTGGGATCAGAGCCCGGTCTTCAAGAAACTCTACGAGGAGGAGTACGGCCAGCTCGGCGGCGAGCCGTATGGCTGCCTCGTCGGCGATTATTACTTCGACCACACCCCGGGCGATGTGCAGCTGCTCGGCCAGATGTCGCAGGTTGCGGCCGCCGCGCACGCGCCCTTCATCGCGGGCGCCGGGCCCACGCTGATGGGGATGGACTCGTGGCAGGAGCTGGCCAACCCCCGGGACCTCGCCAAGATCTTCGGGGCGCCGGATTACGCAGCGTGGCGCTCGCTGCGCGAATCGGACGATGCAAAATACATCGGGCTCGCCATGCCGCGCTTTCTGGCGAGGCTGCCGTACGGCGCGAAGACGAACCCCGTGGAGGAGTTCGAGTTCGAGGAGGAGACGACAGGTGGCAACCACTCGCGTTACTCCTGGGCAAATGCCGCGTACGCAATGGCAGTCAATGTCAACCGCGCGTTCAAGACGTACGGTTGGTGCACGTCCATTCGCGGCGTGGAATCGGGTGGTGCGGTCGAGGGCCTTCCGGTCCATACCTTCCCGAGCGATGACGGCGGCGTTGACATGAAGTGCCCGACGGAGATCGCGATCAGCGACCGCCGGGAAGCGGAGCTCGCCAACTGCGGCCTGATGCCGCTCATCCACCGCAAGAATACGGATACCGCGGCATTCATCGGCGCGCAGTCGCTGCAGAAGCCGCAGGAATACATGGATCCGGATGCGACCGCCAACGCGCGCCTCGCAGCGCGCCTGCCGTATCTCTTCGCCAGCTGCCGCTTCGCGCACTATCTGAAGTGCATGGTGCGGGACAAGGTCGGCTCCTTCAAGGAGCGCGCCGACATGGAGCGCTTCCTCTCCGACTGGATCATGAACTACGTGATCCTCAACCCCGAGAACGCCGGGGAGACCGCGCGGGCGCAGAAGCCGCTCGCCGGAGCGGAGGTCAAGGTGGCGGAGGTGGAGGGCAATCCCGGATACTACACGGCGACGTTCCACCTGCGGCCGCACTACCAGCTGGAAGGCGTCAATATTTCCATGAGTCTGGTCTCGAGGCTTCCGTCGCAGCGTCAGGGCTGAGGTGCGGGCAGCGGGGCGGCGGAAAAAATCCACTAAGAATCGACGAGAGGAGTTGAGTTATGGCTGTCGACATGTTTCTCGAGCTGGATGGCGTCAAGGGCGAGACCAACGACAAGACGTTCAAGAGCAAGAACGCGATGGACATCCTCGCGTGGAGCTGGGGCCTGTCCAATTCCGGCACCTTCCATCAGGGCACCGGCGGCGGCGCGGGCAAGGCGAACTTCCAGGACATCAGCATCACGAAGTACATCGATCTCGCTTCCCCGAATCTCATGCTGTTCTGCGCGAACGGCAAGCACATCGCCAAGGGCACCATCACCGTCCGCAAGGCCGGTGAGAATCCGCTCGAGTACCTGAAGATCTCGCTGACCAACATTCTCGTGAGCGCCTACTCGACGGGCGGCAGCGGCGGCGAGGACCGTCTCACCGAGAACGTGAACCTCAACTTCGAGCAGGTGAAGGTCGAATACGCTCAGCAGGCGGAGAAGGGCGGCAAGTCCGGCACGAACGACTTCGGCTGGAACATCGCCGAGAACGCGAAAGTTTGAGCGCTTCACAGGAGCTGTTCCGCGCAGGGAGGCTCCGCGAGTGTCTCGCGGCGCTGCAGGGCGAGGTGCGCGGCTCTCCGGCCGATGCGAAGCTGCGCACCTTCCTCGCGCAGCTGCTGATGCTGACGGGCGATTGGGATCGCGCCGTCAACCAGCTGCAGGTGGCCGGGGAGCTCGATTCCTCGGCGCTTCCCATGAAGCACGCCTACATGGCCGCCATTCAATGCGAGCGGCTGCGGGCGGCCGTGTTCGCGGGCGAGCGGCTGCCGCTGATCCTCGGCGATCCGCCGCAATGGATCGCCGCGCTGCTGCAGGCATTGGCGGCGCTCGCCCAGGGCCGCGCCGAAGAGGCGGCGGGTCTGCGCGGGCAGGCCCTCGAGCAGGCGGCGCCGACACCGGGCCGGGTCAATGGCACGGAATTCGAGTGGATCGCGGATGCCGACTCACGGCTGGGACCGGTGCTGGAGGTCATCCTGAATGGCGCCTATTACTGGGCACCCTTCTCACGGGTGCGCCGCATCGTGATCGAGCCGCCCGCCGACGTGCGCGACCTCGCCTGGGTTCCCGCTCAGATCACCTGGAGCAACGAAGGGGAAGCGGTGGGCCTGATCCCGGCGCGTTACCCAGGCTCGGAGCGCAGCGAGGACGATGCAATGCGGATGGCGCGCAAGACCGAGTGGCGGGACCTTGGAGGCGGGACATTCGCGGGGCTCGGCCAGCGGGTCTTCGCCACGAGCGCCGAGGAGCTCGGGCTGCTCGAGATTCGTGAGCTCGTGCTCGAGAGCGCCTGAGCACTTTGAGCCATGGCCGAGCTCAGCCTGCGCGAGCGCCTCCAGCCGGCATTGCTCGACCGGCTTGCCGATGACGAGCGGTCACTCACGATTTTTCAGATCGAGTCGAGCCGCACGGCCCTCGGGAGGCTGAAGCTCGCGGAGCGTGAGTGGCTCGACATTCTCGCGGCTCAGGGCCTGCGCCCCGTGGAGGATGCGAACGCCCGCGAGGCGTCCGGCCGGGCGGAGGACCGCGGCGAAGACAGGCTGCAGTGGCGCCTGTTCGTGCCGACCGGGCGCTTGAGTCCGGGGCAGCTGAAGGCCCTCGTGTTGAAGCCCCCGGGCGCGCCTGAGGGTATCGCCGTCCAGGATTTCTGCCGGGTCGAGACGCGCAACGTGCCGAACGCAATGATCGAGTCGAGTCAGCATCGGAACGTGTCGATGCGGCGGCTGCGCGAGTGCGTGCTGCGTGACGTGGCATCGCTTCTCAATGCGCTCAATCTCGAGACGCATCTGGAGTTGCAGCGCTATCCGCACGTGCAGCGCTCGGTGCTGAACTACGGCATGCGCTCACTGGCGGGCCTCTCGGCCGCCGCGGTCGATGCCGTGAAAACCGCCGCCGGCATCGAGGAGGCCATCCGCCGCTTCGAGCCGCGCCTGCGCAAAGTGCACGTCGCGCCGGAGACGCTCGAGGGCAGGCGGGACGGCCACCAGCTGTCGTTTCGGATCGACGCCGAGCTGTGGGGACAGCCGGTCCCGCAGCAGCTCGTTCTGCGCACGCGAATCGAGACCGACACCGGCAACGTGATCGTCAGCGACTCGGGCGCGGGGTGAGGCTGGATGGATCCGCGCCTTCTCGACTACTACAACCGCGAGCTGCAGTTCGTCCAGGAAATGGGCGCGGAGTTCGCCGCGGCCTATCCGAGGATCGCCGCGCGCCTGGGCCTGGAGGGGCTCGAGTGCGCCGACCCCTACGTCGAGCGGCTTCTCGAGGGCTTCGCGTTTCTCGCCGCCCGTATCCAGCTGAAGCTCGATGCGCGCCATCCCGATTTCACGCAGCACCTGCTCGAGATGGTGTATCCGCACTTCCTCGCGCCGGTCCCGTCGTGCACGGTGGTCGAGTTCTCACCGGACCTCAAAGAGGGGGCGCAGCTCGCCGGCCTCACGATTCCGCGCGGCGCGAGCCTGCGCACGCCGCTCGGCAAGGGCGACCGGACGGCCTGCGAGTTTCGCACCGGCCATGCCGTGACCCTCTGGCCGCTCAGCGTCGTCGAGGCGAAGTACCTCTCCGGCACCGGCGCGCTCGCGGTGCAGGGACTTCCCGTCGACGGCCGGGCGCGCGCGAGCATCCGGTTGCGCCTGAGGGCCGCTCCCGGCGTGCGCATCGACACGCTGGATCTGGATTCGCTCACGTTCTTTCTCAAGGCGACACCCGGACTCACCCAGGTGCTTTACGAGCAGATCGCGGCGGACTGTCTCGGCTTGTATCTGCGATCGGCGCAACCGGGAGCGGCGGTCACGGTGCGGCCCGCCGCGAGCGTCCGCCAGGTCGGATTCGAGGACGAGGAGGCGTTGCTTCCGGTCACCCGGCGCGGCTTCCAGGGCTATCGCCTGCTGCAGGAATACTTCGCCTTCCCCGAGCGCTTTCACTTCTTCGCGCTTGATGGCCTGCGCGATGCGGTCCGCCAATGCACGACGGACGAGCTCGAGATCCACCTCGCGCTGACACGCGCCCAGCCGGCGCTCGAGAATGCGCTCGATGCAAGCCACTTCCGGCTATTTTGCGCGCCGGCGGTGAACCTCTTCCCGCGGGCCGCCGACCGCATCCACGTGGAGCTCTTCGACACGGAGCATCACCTGGTCGCCGACCGCAATCGGCCCATGGACTTCGAGGTCTTCGGCATCGAGCGGCTCACGGCCGTCGGCAGCGATGGTGAGTCGATCGGCGAGATCCGCCCCTTCTACGCCGCGGATCATCACACCGACCCCGGATCGCCGGCGCTTTATTACACGCTGCAACGGCGGCCGCGGCAGCTCTCCGCGCGCCAGCAGCAATTCGGGGCTCGGGCGGCTTACGTCGGCAACGAGTGTTTCATCGCGGTGACCGACAGCGCCCAGCGTCAGCTCGAAGGCAGGCTGCGGCAGATCGATGCGCAGGTGCTGTGCACGAATCGGGATCTGCCGGTGCAGCTGGCGGTCGGACAGGGCCGCACGACCTTCCTCATCGAGGGCGGCATTCCCGTCGAATCCGTCCGTTGCATCGCCGGGCCGAGCGCGCCTCGCGTCTCGCCCGCCTTCGGCGACACGGCATGGCGGTTGATCTCCCATCTGTCGCTCAACTATCTCTCGCTGATCGAGCAGGGCGGCTCATCGTCCGCGCAAATGCTGCGCGACATGCTGGCGCTGTATCGCGACCCGAACGACGCTGCCGCGGCGCGACAGGTGGAGGGCGTGGTGGGCGTCGGCTATCGGCCGCTGGTGCGGCGCATGCCCATCCCTGGGCCGATTACCTACGGCCGCGGGCTCGAGATCGTCCTGACCCTGGATGACGCTCCGTTCGAGGGCGCGGGCATCGTGGCGCTGGCGAGCGTTCTCGAGCGCTTCTTCTCGCGCTACGTATCCCTCAATTCCTTCACACAGACGCGCCTCGAATCCGCGGCGCGGGGGACGATCAAGACATGGCCGGTGCGAGCGGGCAGCCGTCAGATCGTCTGAGGGCCGGCGAGGCTGCGGCGGCCGGCGCTCGCCCGGAGACGGCCGGGCATCTCGCGGCGCTCGAGCGCCTGGGGGCGCAACCGCATCGCTTCACGCTGTTTGCCGCGCTGCGGCTTCTGGAGCAGTGCTTCCCGGGCTTGCCGCGGCTCGGGGAGTCGCGGCGGGCCGCGGATGATCCGGTGCGGCTGGGGCAGGCGCCGAGCCTGTCGTTCGCGCCGTCGGATGTCAGCGGATTCCATCTGTCCGCGGGCGAGGGGCCGGCACGCCTGGAGCAGTACTCGTTCGGCATTTTCGGCCCGAACGGTGCACTGCCGGTACATCTCACCGAGTACGCCTACGAGCGTTGCCGGCAACGGGAGGACGCGACATTCGCGGACTTCGTCAACCTGTTCCAGCACCGCCTGCTCTCGCTTTTCTATCGCGCCTGGGCCGACGCCGAGCCCGCCGCGAGCTGCGACCGGCCCGAGTCCGATCGCTTCCGGCTGTACATCGGCGCGCTGCTCGGACTCGGCACGGCATCGACACCCGAGGATGCGGCGCCGGATCGGGCCAAACTGAGCCGTGTGGCGCACTTCGCGCCGCAGCACCGATCCGCCGAGGGACTCCAGAGTATTCTGACGGACTACTTCGGGCTCACCGTCGAAGTGCGCCAGTTCGTCGGCGAGTGGATGGACGTTCCGCGCGAGCTTTACTGCCGCCTCGGCCGGGATCCGGCGTCGGCATCGCTCGGCCTGACGGCGGCGCTCGGCGGGATGAGCTGGCAGTGCCAGCACAAGTTCGAGATCGCGATCGGCCCGCTTGCGCTCACGAGCTTCGCGGACCTGCTGCCCGGCTCGCGCGGGCTGGCCGAGCTGGCGGCGCTCGTGCGCCTGTACACCAACGATGAGTGGAGCTGGCAGCTGCGCCTGCTGCTGCGGGATGTCGAGGTGCCGGGAGTCCGCTTGGGTGGCGCCGGGCAGCTCGGTTGGACCACCTGGCTCGGCGGACGCGGACAGATGGCGGATGACGTGGTGATTCAAGAACCGGGTTCGGATTCTCTGCGACGGAAGACATGACATGAGTGACATCAGTCGGGTTGCGCTGTTCGGCAAGCTCAACAGCCTCGCCTACAAGGCGATCGAGAGCGCCACGGTGTTCTGCAAGCTGCGGGGCAACCCGTACGTCGAGCTGGTGCACTGGCTGCATCAGATCCTGCAGCTGCAGAATTCGGACATTCACCTGATCGTGCGCGCATCCGGCATCGATCCAGGCAGGCTGGCGCGGGACATGACGGAGGCGCTCGACCGGCTGCCGCGCGGGGCGAGCTCGATCTCCGACCTCTCGGCGCACATCGAGGACGCCACCGAGCGGGCCTGGGTCTGGGCGACTCTCAAGTACGGCGAGCCGCGGATCCGCACCGGCCACGTGGTCGTCGCGATGTCGAAGACTCCGGGGCTGCGCAACGCGCTGCTCGCGATGTCGCGCGAGTTCGAGAAGATCAAGGCCGATCAGCTGGCGGACGACTTCGCCGGCATCGTTGCGAGCTCGCCGGAGGCCGCGCTCGGCGCGAGCGACGGCAGCGCGCTCGCAGATGCCGCGGCGCCGGGCGAGGCGAGTGGCGCCCTGCCGCCCGCGCAGCTCGGCAAGCAGGAGGGGCTCAAGCGATTCACCGTGGACCTGACGGAACAGGCGCGGCTCGGCAAGATCGATCCCGTCGTCGGCCGCGACGATGAGATTCGCCAGATCGTAGACATCCTGATGCGGCGGCGGCAGAACAATCCAATCCTCACGGGCGAGGCCGGCGTCGGCAAGACGGCGGTGGTGGAAGGGTTCGCGCGCCGGATAGCGGCGGGGGACGTGCCGCCATCGCTGCGGGAGGTCTCTCTGCGCGCCCTCGATGTCGGCCTGTTGCAGGCAGGCGCCAGCATGAAGGGAGAGTTCGAGCAGCGGCTGCGCCAGGTCATCGACGAGGTGCAGGCATCGCCGAAGCCGATCGTGCTCTTCATCGACGAGGTCCACACGCTGGTGGGAGCGGGCGGCGCGGCCGGGACGGGAGACGCGGCGAACCTGCTGAAGCCCGCGCTCGCACGCGGCACGCTGCGCACGATCGGGGCGACCACCTGGGCGGAGTACAAGAAGTACATCGAGAAGGACCCTGCGCTCACCCGGCGCTTCCAGACGGTGAAGGTGGAGGAGCCGACCGAGGAGAAGGCGCTCCTCATGATGCGCGGCGTCGTGTCGGTCATGGAGAAGCACCATCGCGTCCAGGTGCTGGATGAGGCACTGGAGGCCGCCGTGAAGCTGGCGCACCGCTACGTGCCGGACCGCCAACTGCCCGACAAATCCATCAGCCTGCTCGATACGGCATGCGCACGGGTTGCCGTGAGCCATCACGCGACCCCGGCCGAGGTGGAGGACAGCCAGCGGCGCATCGAATCGCTGCAGACGGAGCTCGAGATCATCGGCCGCGAGGTGGCCATCGGCATCGATGCCGCCGACCGGACGCGGGCTGCCGAAGCCGCGCTCGGCGAGGAGCAGGAACGGCTGAAGACCCTGCAGGCGGCGTGGACGCATGAGAAGTCGATCGTCGATGAGATCCTGGCGCTGCGCGCGAAGCTCAGAAGCTCCGATGCCCCGCTCAGCGAGGCCGACCAGGCAGCGGCGCGCGCACGGCTGCAGGAATTGCAGCAGAAACTGACCGAGACGCAGGGCGATCGGCCGCTGGTGCTGCCGAGCGTGGACGAGCAGGCAGTCGCGTCCGTCATCGCCGACTGGACCGGCATTCCGGTCGGCCGGATGGTGAAGGACGAGATCGCCACCATCCTCACCCTCGCCGGGACCCTGGGCCAGCGCGTCGTCGGCCAGGGTCATGCGCTCGAGATGATCACCAGGCGCATCCAGACCTCACGCGCCAGTCTCGAGAACCCCAACAAGCCGATCGGGGTATTCATGCTCGCCGGCCCCTCGGGTGTCGGCAAGACCGAGACGGCCCTCACTCTCGCCGAAGCCCTTTACGGCGGCGAGCAGAGCCTCATCACCATCAACATGAGCGAGTTCCAGGAGGCACACTCGGTCTCCACCCTGAAGGGGGCGCCGCCCGGATACGTGGGCTACGGGGAGGGGGGAGTGCTCACGGAGGCCGTGCGGCGCAAGCCCTACAGCGTCGTGCTTCTCGATGAGGTGGAGAAGGCCCATCCCGACGTGCACGAGATATTCTTCCAGGTCTTCGACAAGGGCGTGATGGAGGACGGAGAGGGGCGGCTGGTCGACTTCAAGAACACGCTCATCATCCTCACCACCAACGTCGGCACCGATCTCATCATGGGGATGTGCAAGGATCCGGAGCTACTGCCGGACCCCGAGGGCATCGCCAAGGCGCTGCGCCAGCCGATGCTCAAGACCTTCCCCGCGGCGCTCCTCGGCCGCATCGTCGTGATTCCGTACTACCCGCTGAGCGACGCCGTCCTGCAGGGCATCATCCGGCTGCAGCTCGACCGGGTGGTCGCGCGGATCCGGCAGAGCCACGGCGCGGCGCTGCGGTACGACGAGGACGTCGTGCGCCTGATCGGCGCGCGCTGCACGGAGCCGGAGAGCGGCGGGCGCATGATCGATGCGATCCTGACCAACACACTGCTGCCGCAGCTGAGTCGCGAGTTCCTCGAGCGGATCTCGCAGGGCCTCGCGACGCGGGAGGTCGTGATATCGGTCAAGGACGGCGACTTCGGATGCTCCTTCGCATAGCGGGCGAAGATGTCGAACAATAAACGCGGATACATGCGGAGGTTCTGACCATGGGTCTCTTCGACAAGAAATCGGATTGGGTCGAGCTCGGACAGAAGGATTTCACGAAGCAGGTGAAGTCGCTCGATCCCGTCAAACAGCTGACGAGGCTGATCGGCAGCAGGCATGCCGATGCCAGCATACTGGCCTTCTGGAACAAGTTTTCCATGAATGGCAAGGCGCTGTACAAGTCCGACAACAAGAAGGGCTATTGGGCGGCGGTCTCGGACCTGTTTCGGCACGAGGTCAACTGCGTGTTGCAGGGCCACTACTATCTGGGGAAGCTGCAGGTCCAGGCCCGAATGGGCTCTTTCCACGGCAGCTTCGCCGGCGAGACCCTCGCGGTCACCGACTACGGCGCCAGGGCGACCGATTCCGACCTCGACAAGGCGACCGCCTGGATCATCTCCTCATCCAACAGCCTGGTGAAGTCGGCGGATGATCCGAGCGCGCCGGTCAACCGGTCGAAGGTCAAAGCGGCTCTGCAGGCCGCCTCGACCACGAAGGACATCCGCGCCGAGGACACCCTGCGCTATCTGCACACTCAACTGGTCAATCAGGCGGGGCTGCGGCCGACGCGTGGGCCGGCGAAGGAAGCGCCGTACCCGACCACCGGCGGCGCGGGCTTCCTGCTCGAGAAGACCTTCGAGCTGGCGCAGGGCATCACGCTTCCGGCGCACGGCGATCAGAAATGGTTCGATCTCGCCTGCTATCTGTTCGGCGCGGTGGTGCGCTCGCACGGATTCACCGACGGCAATGGCCGGGTGGGCCGCGGCGCTTACGCGGCTGCGATGTTGACCGGCGGCGTGGCTTTCATCGCGCTCAAGCCATCCGCCGAGAAGCTGATCCACGGCCTGGACTCCGTTGCCTGATTCGCTCACCTGACGGGAGGAAGTCGTATGCCAATGCCTCCATCGACCCGGGCCGCGGAGCTCGAGAGCTCGCGGCTCGGCGTGATCTATTTTCTCGGCAATCTGCAGGTGGATTTCTCGCCGGAGGCAAGCGCGACGGACCTGAAGAACAAAGCGCTCGCCGTGCTGAAGGCCAAGGCGGGCGATGGCAGGATCGCGGCGGCGGCGACCAGGGTGGGCGGCGTCGTGGAGGCAATCGATACCCGCGTCAATGAGGTCGCACTCGCGATCCAGCACTGGCTCGTCGGCAAGTTCGAGGTTTCGCAGAGCGACGCCGAGCTCGCCGTGCAGCACGTGCGGTATAACTTGCCCCCGCTCATCTACGGCATCCACGGTGAGCTCGACAAAACGGCGGGCAGCTACCCGGTGACCGGCATCGCATCCGGACTCGTCACCGCCGTCTCCAAGAGCATCGAGTTCTTCAATCTCAAGCACACCGGCAAGGGCGTGGCGCTCGAGTCCGGCCATCCTGACATCGTGGCTGCTTCGATCAGGCGATCGGTCGCGAAAGACGCGTTGGTCGGCCTGGCGGAAGCGGCCCTCGCCGGCGCCAAGGCGGCGCTCGCGACGTTCACGGGAGGCGCGGGACTCATCGTCAATAAGATAGCCGGCGTCATCGAGCTGCTGCTTCGCTTTGCGGTGCGCTTCTGCGATGCGCTCGGCCTGCGCAAGGTGTTCGCGGATGCGCGCGAGAAATGGGCATGCCACAAGCAAAGCGATGCGATCCAGACCTCGGCGGGCGAGTTCGCCGACTGGTTCAAGCAGGTCGTCGGCCGCTCGCCGATCTGCGCCGCACTGGTGATGAATTGCGGGATCGCAGGCGATGCCATGCGCTTCCTGCAGGTGATCACCAGCCGGGGGATCGTGGTCACGCAGGGCCAGTTCGACAAGGGCGTGACCTATCTGAACGCGCTCAAGGCGTCCGCGGGCGATCTCATCATGCAGGTCCAGCTCGACATGAGGATCTGGAGCCCGGACGCAATGACCGCCGCGCTGCTGAAGCACGCGGCCGAGATCGGCCTGGTGCAGAAGGAGGCCGGTTCCTCGTGGCGGGCGCGGATCTTCGGGTGGACCCAGCAGCCGGGCGGCAAGAGCCAGGCGGCCAACTGGCTGCTCAACAAGCTCGGCTACAGGCAGAGCACCGTGTTGACGCGGGTCGGCTGAGGCAGCAGCGGCAAGTGGAGCTGGGGTCTGCCATCGAGGCGCACAAAGCAGGCCGGCTCGCGGAGGCCGAGGCCGCTTACCTTCACATCCTGCAGGCGCGTCCCGACGATCCCGATGCTCTCAACTTCCTCGGCATGCTGCGCTGCCAGACCGGGAATCCGGCGCAGGCGGCGGCGGTCCTTCGCCGCTCGGTCGAGATCGATCCGAAAAACCCGCACGCCTGGCTCAACCTGGGGAACGTGCTCGTCGTGCTCGAGCGGCAGGAGGAGGCCCGGACGGCCTTCACGAAAGCGACCGAGCTGGCGCCGGACCTTGCGATGGCATGGTTCAACCTCGGCGTATGTCTCGGAAGGTGCAAGCAGCCGCTGGAGGCGGCCTCGGCGCTGCATAGGGCGCTCAAGATCGAGCCAGGTCACCTTCCCGCCTACGAGTCCCTGGCGCTCGTCCTGCACCGGATGGGCAACTACGCGGAAGCGGCCGAGGTCTACCGCGAGTGGCTGACTCATGACCCCGGCAATGCGATCGCCCGCCACATGCTGGCGGCCACATCGGGTGCCGCAGCGCCGGCTCGCGCTGCGGACGGCTACGTGCGGCACCTGTTCGATGACTTCGCCGCGACCTTCGATGAGAACCTGGCCTCGCTGCGCTACCGGGCGCCGCAGCTGATCGCCGAGCGCCTCGGCCGCGAGGTGCCCGATAATCCTTCGCTCGATATCCTCGATGCCGGATGCGGCACGGGGCTGTGCGGACCGCTCGTGCGATCACGCGCGCGGACTCTCGTGGGAGTCGACCTGTCCGCCGGCATGATCGCGAAAGCCCGCGCCCGCGGCGGTTATGACGAGCTGATCGTCGAGGAGCTCTGTGCGTTCATGGGCTCGCGCGCTGGCGCGTTCGATGTGGTGCTCTCGGCGGACACGCTGGTGTATTTCGGTGCGCTCGAGGAGCCGTTGCGATGTGCCCGCGGGTCTTTACGGGGCAACGGCCTGCTGATTTTCACGGTCGAGCGCCGGGATCCGGGCCAGGACCCAAACGGACGGGCGCGGCCTCATGGGCTCGAGACCCACGGCCGCTACAGCCACTCCGAGGCGTACGTTGGCGCAGCGCTGCGGGAGGCCGGCTTCGGCGCGATCTGCATCGAGACTGGCGTTCTGCGGCGCGAGCGGGGGAGCGAAGTGATGGGATTGGTCGTGCTGGCGCGAGCCGCATGAGGCCCGCGATGCGGCCCATCTCCCGGAATGTAGCCGTAGTCCTTGAAATCCCGTGCCTTTTTCTGCTATTTGTAGGTGATCTTTGGCTCGATTGGAATATCGATGGCACGCGCTAAGGTAGTCGACTTCGACTACTACCAGTTCATCGGGCTCATGCGGCGTGCGACCGATGCGGGCAAGCGCATCGACAAGTCCGACGGTAAGCGCTGGGCGGACTACATAAAGGCCAACGGGATCAACGAAGTAGCGGCCACCGCCATCGCCCGGCAGAAGTTCGAGGGTGCGGTTGCCGTCATCATCGACGAGGGCCTGCAGACCGACGGGCTATACTTCTATTCCAAGAACGACGAGGGTTGTCTGCGGCTGCAGGCGATCACCTGACCGGCGGCGCGCGCCGGTCGCAACGCGCAGGGTCACCGGTCTCGCTCGCACGACCGGTTGGGGGGCACGAGAGCACTGCATGGCCACCAAGTATCAGGACAACCGGTCCGTAAAGGTCACCACCCCTTTCGGGCCGAATGTGCTCGTGTTCGCTCGCATGAGCCATCTCGAGCAGGTGAGCCGGCCGTTTCAATGCGAGGTTGCCCTGCTCGGCGAGAGCGGCGACCTCGATCCCGACGAGATCCTCGGCAAGCCGCTGACGGTCTCGCTCACGACCACGGGCACGACGCCGCTGCGTCACTTTCACGGCCTGGTCACGGAGTTCGAGCAGGTGGGCTACAGCGAGCGGCTGCACCAGTACCGCGCCGTCGTGCGGCCCTGGTTCTGGTTTCTGACGCGAACCGCCGATTGCCGCATCTTCCAGGGCAAGAGCGTGCCGGAGATCTTCCAGGATGTCTGCGGCCAGGCGGGATTTCGCGACGTGGACCTGCGCCTCGGCAGCTATCAACCGCTCGAGTACTGCGTGCAGTACCGCGAGACGGATTTCAGCTTCCTCAGCCGGCTGCTCGAGCGCGAAGGCATCTTCTATTTTTTCGAGCACTCCGAGAACAAGCACACGATGGTGCTGGGCGATGACGTAGGAGGATGCAAGCCGGTCGCAGGTTATGACTCGGTCCCGTTCTATCCCGCGACGGCGCAGCAGGCGCTGCGGGAGCGCGATCATCTGGAGTCCTGGTCGTTCCAGAAGTCCTTCCAGCCGGGAAGCTTCTCCAGCCGGGATTACAACTTCGAGCAGCCCACGCCGATCCCGGCGGGCACATCGTCCATCTCCCGCTCGTACGAGACGACGAAGTACGAGATCTATGACTTTCCCGCCGAGGCGGACCTGCTCACCTCCAGCGACGTCGATCGGGTGGCGAAGCTGCGGGTGCAGGAGCTGCAGGTTCCGCAGATGGTCGCGCGGGGCAAGGGTGATGCCGCCGGGCTCGCCGCGGGGCATGTCTTCAAGCTCACGGGCCATCCTCGCAACGGCCTCGACATCCAGTACCTGATCACCTCGACCTCGGTCGAGCTGAGCGCGGATGCGTATCACGCGGGCGCAGGCGGCGGCGAGACGCAGTTTACGATCACGGTCGAAGGGGTCGATGCGCGCGAGTCATACCGCCCGCCGCGGATCACTCCAAAGCCGATGATCCACGGCACGCAGACGGCGGTCGTGGTTGGACCGAAGGGCGATGAGATCTACACCGATCAGTATGGCCGGGTGAAGGTGCAGTTCCACTGGGACCGCTACGGCAAGCTCGACGACAAGAGCTCCTGCTTCGTGCGCGTCGGACAGCTCTGGGCCGGCAAGAGCTGGGGCGGCATCTACATTCCGCGGATCGGCCAGGAGGTGATCGTCTCCTTCATGGAGGGGGATCCCGATCGGCCGATCGTGATCGGCAGCGTCTACAACGGCGCGAACAAGCCGCCGTACAGCCTGCCCGACAACAAGACCCAGAGCGGCATCAAGTCGCGCAGCTCGCTCGAGGGGACGGCGGACAACTTCAACGAGCTGCGCTTCGAGGACAAGAAGGGCTCGGAGCTC
>DASVWT010000125.1:0-29916 GCA_036393055.1 Steroidobacteraceae bacterium | reverse complement strand
GTCCGGATGCCGACGTGCCCGCCGCTGACCGGAGCCGCATCGGCGGGTGGGGGCAGGAGTGAGGCTAGTCCGGCGCCCGCGGCGAGCAGCCCGAATTGCCGCCGCGACAGCGCGATGCGCCGTGCATAGTCCATCCGATCGAGATCGTCCTGGTCGCACATGGCCCCTCCGCTAAAAGAAATCGCCTGTGTTCCGCGCTTTTGAAGTAGAGTGGTGGGATGCCCCGACCGAATTATCATCAGGCAAGACGCCAAAAGGAACTGGCGAGAAAGGCCCGCCAGCTGGAGAAGCAGCAGCGGCGCACCGCCAAGCCTGCGGCCGCGAGCGAGAGCTCGGCCGTCAAGCCGGACGCCCCCGCAGGCTCGCCGCCTTCGATCTCGGACAGCCAGGCATGAGGTTGTCTCCCGGCCAGGGGAGCGCCGCGCCGCGGGATCGTGCATTCCTGCTGCGCCGCGACAGGGCCGCGGCTCCCACCCTGCGTGCAATGTTTCCGGCAGTCGAGCAGCTGCGGCTCGAGTTGCGGTTCGAAGGGTCGGCCACGACCATACCGGTGCCCCAGACACACGTTCTGCACCCTCCCGCCAGGGCGTACTTCGTGTTCCCCTGTCCCTACGCCGATTGCGACGGCCACTTCGACCTGGCTGCGGCTGTCAGCGCCAGCTTGGAAGAGTCCTCACCCCGTGCCGAGGGTGACCTGGTATGCAGCGGAATGCGCGTCAGCATTCACGCCTCCAGGCGTCCATGTCAGCTGCACCTTCATTACGTGGTCACGGCAACGTCCGCAAGGCAGCCGTAAAAGACGCTACTTGCGGCGTCCTCCGGCGCTTACGGCAGCAACGGGCGCGGGTCGTGTGAAGTCGACGATGAAGTGATCACCGTCGAATTCAACCACCTTGCCAAGCAGATCGGGACGTACGTGATAGCTTGGACTCTTGTCGCGACTCGTTGCCGACCTCGCCGTTTTCACGACCATCCGCACGGGCAGTCCGGTATCGCGGGCCTGCGTGAGGTGCTCGCCCAGCATCCCGACATCTTTGGTTCCGGCCGCCACCACCGAGAGCTTGGCCTCGTAGCGCAGCACGCCCCGTGTAGGATGGCAGAAGTGCGTTGGCAGGCAATTGAGAACCACGGCGCCATCCTGTGCCATCGCCGAGAGGCTGCTCGCCCGATTGGTGGGCTTGGCGCCGTAGCGGCCGAACGCGTCGAGCAGGGTCAGATTCATGGTTCCCCCGGTGGCCTCTCGGCACAAAATGCCTTCACCGAGATTGCGCCTTCCGGTATATGTCTGCAAGGCAATATCGACTGCTTCCCGGCGGAGCGCGAAAGTTCGACAGAGCGGCGCAAACTGCTGTAGTCTATCGGCCGGCTCGTATCTTTTCGGCTTGACTGTCTCGGCCTCGAGCGCCGCCCGGCGCGATTCCGGCCTTGTCTGCCACCCTCGCAAAGCTTCGCGAACCAAGAGGCAGTTGAATCTGCCCATCCTTCGTTTCTATCGTGAGTATTCTCAAGTGACCAAGCTATATGTCGGAAATCTCCCCTTCACGGCGACCGAGGAAGCCGTCCATGCACTGTTCTCGAAGCATGGGACGGTCGAGAAGGTCTCTCTGATCTCGGACCGTGACACGGGCCGCCCGCGCGGCTTCGGCTTCGTCGAAATGTCGAATGCCGACGCGTCTCGCGCCATGCAGGCGCTCAACGGCACCGATTTCGACGGTCGATCCCTCAAGGTGAATGAGGCCCAGGAGCGCGAGCGCTCCGGCGGTGGCGGCCACCGCGGTGGTGGCGGCGGGCGCCGCTACTGAGGCCAGGCCTCGCAATTGCCGCCCCTGGCCGCACAGGCCAGGGGCGGACCTACTGCACCAAGATGAGCGCGTCGAGCGCGATCACACCCTGGCCCGCCGGATAGGCGATGACGGGGTTGAGGTCGATCTCGCGGATCGACGGCTGGTCGCAGAGCAGTTGACCCACTCGCACGATCAGGTCCGCGAGGGCGTCGAGATCGAGTACCGGCGAGCCTCTATAGCCGCGCAGCAGGGCGCTGCACTTCAGCCGGCACAGCTCCGCAATGACCGACT
This sequence comes from Steroidobacteraceae bacterium, assembly GCA_036393055.1. Taxonomy (GTDB): domain Bacteria; phylum Pseudomonadota; class Gammaproteobacteria; order Steroidobacterales; family Steroidobacteraceae; genus 13-2-20CM-66-19. Next base: position 27,841 of record DASVWT010000125.1, on the reverse strand, counting down.
GCCGGCTCTGACCCGGCAGGATCAGCCTCACATCCTTCAAGAGCTCGGCCTGCACACCACCGAGACCCGCGAGGACCACCGGGCCCCAGTCGGGATCGTTGCGGCCGCCGATGATCAGCTCCACCCCAGGCCGTCCCATCTTCTCGAGCAACACGCCATCGAGCACGAGGCCCGGGCGAGCCTGCTCGAGGTTCGAATGCAGCTGCCGCCAACCCGCGCTCAGAGACGCCGCATCGCTCAGCCGGAGCACCACGCCGCCGGCATCACTCTTGTGTGAGAGCTCGGCGGATTGCGCCTTCAGCGCAACGGGATAGCCGAGAGAATCGGCTGCCTGCAAGGCCTCCTCGACGGTATGCACCAGCCGGCCGGCCGGGAACGGGACCCTCAACGGCTTCAGGAACTCCTTGGCCCGATACTCCGGCATCACTCCCGAGGGCAGCGGTGGGCCGCGGTGCTCGATTGCCACTGGCTCGGCCAGCGGCACGCGCGTCGTGCCGCAAGCCAGGCGGGCGACGGCGCGAAGCGCGCGGTCGGGCGAAGGGAGGTAAGCGACGCCGAGCGCGCGCAGCTCATCGATGTATCGAGCAGGAACCGGCGCGCCTTCGTCGAGACCGGCGAAGACGACGAGCTTGTCGGACTTCCAGTCCCGCAGTCCCGCCAGGATGGCGCGGAATTTGCGCTCCGAGGTGGCGGCATCCGTCTGGATGATGCCGAGCACGATCGCTCCCAAACGCCCGTCTTCTGCGAGCGCGAGCAGCGTCCTGCGGTAGATGTCAGGATCGACGAGCCCCTGGGCTGTCAGATCAAGCGGATTGCTTACTGCAACGAAGGGCGGCATGGCCGAGCGAAGGTCTGGGGCGTTGCTGTCGGTCATCTCCGGCAGCGCGAGCCCGATCTGCTCGCATAGGTCGAGCGTGAGCGCCTTGAAAGCGCCGGATTCAACCATCACCGCCGCACCGGCCCGCACGGGCGGCGGTGAGCGCACGGCGATCTCGAGCACGTCCCCGAGCTCCTCCAGCGTCTCGACTGCGATGACGCCTTCGGCCTTCACCTTTGCGCGCATGAGCGCGTAATCGCCGGCGAGAGCCCCTGTATGCGTAGCCGCCGATTGACGCGCCGCAATGCTGCGGCCAGGGTGCAGCAGCACGAGGCGCTTGCCAGCCTTCCGCGCCTGTCTCGCAAGGGCGAGGAACTGCCGCGGACGCCGGAACTGCTCCACGATCAGACCGACAACCTGTGTGTGCGGGTCATCGAGGAGGTGCGCGAGGTAGTCCTCGACCCCGCTCGCCGCCTCGTTGCCGGTCGAGATGGAGCAGGAGATGCCGAGCTGCCGTGCCGCCAGCATGGTGCCGAGCACGCAGGCCATCGCGCCGCTTTGGCTCACGATACCAACGCCCGCCCGCTCGCCGGGCGGTGTCAGCCGCGTTTCCACGAACGTGAGCGCCACGCCGTCGACATGGTTGACAAAGCCCAGGCAGTTGGGTCCCTCGACGAGCATGCCATGCTCGGTGGCTATCCGAGTGATCTGCCGCTGCTCCGCCCGGCCAGCCTCGCCTCCCTCCGCGAAGCCGGACGAGAAGATGACGACGGCGCCGGCCTTGCGCCGCGCCAACGCCGCCACCGCATCGAGCACTCCGGCACGCGGAATCGCGAGAACCGCCGCGTCGACTCCCGGCGGCAGATCATCGATGGACTTGAGGCAGGGGCGTCCGCCGATCTCGGTGCGGTTGGGATTGATGAGGTGGATGTCGCCCAGGAAGCCCAGGCGCTGCAGATTCGCCAGCACCGAGGCGCCCAGGGCGCCCGGTGTGGCCGAGGCCCCGACGATGGCCACCGAGCGAGGCCGCAGCAGCCGCTCGATCGCTTTCGGATCGAGCCTCGATTGCGCCATCTCAGCGCTTTCCGGACGGCTGGCGCGATTTGTCGTAGGCCGCGAGGCCGGGCTTGTAGCTCTTCTCGTCGATGAACTGGTGAATGCCTTCCTTACGGCCCTCGTTATCGAAGAAGTTGGCCGCTTCCTGGGCGCGGATCAGATAGTCCTCGGCATTGTCGTAGGTCATTTCGCCCACGCGCCGGATCGCGTCCTTGGCGGCCTTCAACGCCACGGGATTCTTCTGGAGCAGGGTCTTCGCGACCGCGGTGACACGCTCCTGCAGCTGCTCGCGCGGCAGAGCCTCGTTCACCAGCCCCCACTCTGCAGCGGTGCGCCCGTCAATGGTCTCGCCCGTGAGCGCGTGATACATGGCGCGGCGATAGGAGAGGAGCTCGCGCGCGATCTTGGTGGCGCCGCCGCCGGGCAGGATGCCCCAGTTGATCTCCGACAGGCCGAACTGCGCATCCTGCGCGGCGAAGGCCAGGTCGCAGGCGAAGAGCGGGCCGTAGGCGCCGCCGAAGCACCAGCCGTTGACCATGGCGATGGTCGGCTTCTGGTACCAGCGGAGCCTGCGCCACCAGCTGTAGGCCTCACGCTGCGAGTGGCGCACCCCGACGAGTCCTTGCGCCTCGGTCTCGCGGAAATACTCTTTGAGGTCCATGCCCGCCGACCACGAAGTACCCTCGCCGGTGAGCACCAGCACACCCACATCGTCGCGAAACTCGAGCTGCTCGAGCACGCGCAACATCCGGCGGTTGAGCTTCGGGCTCATGGCGTTGCGCTTCTCGGGGCGGTTGAATCTCACCCAGGCGATGCGCTCGGCCACGGTGAAGGAAACGGTGTCGGCTTCCTGTCGCTCTGTGCTCATGATGTTGCTCTCAGATGGGGAACTGGCCGGGAAGGGTCTCGATCGTGATCCATCGCAGCTCGGTGAATTGATCGATGCCCGCCATGCCGCCGAAGCGGCCATACCCGGAAGCGCCCACGCCGCCGAAGGGCATCTGGGCCTCATCGTGCACCGTGGGGCCGTTGACGTGGCACATTCCGGAGCGGATCTGGCGCGCGACACGCAAGCCGCGCGCCGCATTGCCGGTGAAGACCGCAGCCGAGAGCCCATACTCGCTGTCATTGGCGATGCGGATGGCATCCGCCTCGTCTTTGGCGGGGATGATGGCGACGACCGGTCCGAAGCTCTCCTCGCGATACAACTTCATCGCGGGTGTCACCCCCGCCACGACGGTTGCCGGCATCACGACGCTCTCGGCCTTGCCTCCTGCAACGACCCGCGCTCCAGCGGATACGGCGTCCTCGATGAGGCCGTTGACGTGATCGACCGTGCGGCGGTCGACCACCGCACCGAGCGGCGCTTTTCCTTCCCGCGGGTCGCCGCTCGACATCGAGCGCGCCTTCTCGGCGAACCGGCGGGCGAATTCATCGGCGATGGCCGCTACGGGAATGATGCGCTCCGTGGACATGCAGATCTGGCCCTGATTCATGAAGGCACCGAACGCGGCTGCCTTGACGGCCTCGTCGAGGTTGGCGTCCTCCAGGATGACGAGCGGCGCCTTGCCTCCCAGCTCGAGCAGACAGGGCTTCAAATTCTCGGCGCAGCGTTTGGCAATGATGCGCCCGACCGCGGTGGAGCCGGTGAAGTTGACCCGGCGCACTGCGGGATGATCGATGAGGGTGCCGACGACCTCGCCCGCATCAGCCGGGGCGTTGGTAACTACATTGACGACGCCTTCAGGGAAGCCGGCTTCGGCGAACGCCTCGACAATCAGCTCGTGAGTGCGCGGGCAGAGTTCCGAAGCCTTGAGGATGACGGAGTTGCCACAGGCGAGCGGTGTCGCAATGGCGCGCACGCCGAGGATGATGGGGGCGTTCCAGGGGGCAATGCCGAGCACCACTCCCACCGGCTCCCGGATCGACATCGCGAGGCACCCCGGCTTGTCGGACGGAATGACTTCGCCCGCGATCCGGGTGGTGAGCGCAGCGGCCTCGCGCACCATGCCGGCCGCGAGCATCAGGTTGAACATCGCCCAACCGGCGGTGGCGCCGATCTCATCCATCATGGCTTTGACGAAGGCATCCCGGCGCGCCTCGAGGGCGTCGGCTGCCCGGCTGAGAATGGCGCGGCGGGCGTTCGGTCCCGTGGCCGACCACGCTGGAAATGCCGCCGCGGCGCGGTCGGCCGCGGCCCGCGCCTGGGCTGGAGTCATGGCAACGGCGGTGCTGGCGGATTGACCGGTGATCGGATTGATTCGCTGGAAATGCATGGGAGCCTCCGCCGGCGTGACTCGAATTGCTATATATCATAGCAGAAACTTCGCCGTCCTGAGCAAGCGTTTTTCCGGTCGTGAACGCGTAATGAATCCACGCCACAGGCGCGGACTCGAGGTATCGGAGTCCCTCGATCGGGCCGACGTCGAGCGGCTCCTACCCGAATGACTCGGTGATGCCGCTTACGATGGTCTCTGCCATCGTATTGGAGGCTCTCGCGTAAGCGCTCAGCCGTCGATCACCGTAAAGCCCTCACGGCGCGCCGCAAGTGTGAGGCGGTTGTCGAAGCACACCATCTCGAGTGTCGTGGGATCGTGATTTGCGGCTATCAACGCAGCCGAGAGCTGAAGGCTGTCGGCCGCGCGCAAGTTATGCAGGCGCAGAAGTCGTTCTGCCGTTCGGCGGACCATCTCGCTGGGTACGACTTCGTGCCATGCGGCTCCGAGGCGTTTTGCCGATTTGAGAGCGGCATCGGCTTCGTCGCTGGTAATCGTGCCTTCTCGTTCCCTGCGCGCGACTGCGGAAGCGATCTCGATAGGCGTGGCCCACCAGGTCACGAGCTGCGGATCTTCCTCGTAGAGCGTGAGAAGTCTCTGTCGAGCGGGCTCATCCACGATGAGCGGCAGCACCGCCGAGGTGTCCCAATACCGCATTCCAGCCGCTCAACGATCCTGGGAGCGCTCTTCGACCAGGGCATCGAGTAAACGTGCCGACCGCGGGAGAGGCTTGGCCAATAAAGCTCGAAGCTCGCGCGGCGCCAGCGGGTGGGAAGCCGGCCGCGTGATTCCCTGGGCCGCAAGCAGCGTAAGGCGGTCGGCGCCACGTCCGCCCGACTCAATGCGCTCTATTCGCGCAATGGGCAGATCGCGGTCATAGATGACGACCGGCCGCCCCGCGCGGACCTTGCGCAGGTACGCACTCAGATTGTTCTTGAGTCTCGATATAGTGGCCTTTTCCATGTGGCTATTATAGCTAGATCGGGAAATGGGGCAAGCTGCCAGCTGCGAAGCCGTAGGCATGCTACGACCGTGCGCTACGGCCGCGATTTGACGTGCGCGGCGGGCCGGCTTCTTCGAACGGGTCCGTGCAGGTCCAGTAACGGGGTCGCGAGGGTTGTAGCTCGTGCTCCATTCAGTCGTCGGACGTACTTGAAGCCAATCTGCCGATGTACCATGCTGAGCCGTGCCTGCTTCGCCTTGCGGGGCGCGATCTCCTGCGACGATTGCGCGATCCAGTTTTGTAACAGGACCACGTACCCGTAGCGCGGCCGGGCCGCAGAAGGCAGCAAGAAGTCTTGTTCACGCAGATACTCGATCCGCTCGACAACCTGACGCTGACCTGCCTGGTCGCTTTGATTCCCGTGGTTGCCCTGCTGGTACTGCTGGCGGTATTCCGCTGGCCCGCGTGGCTTGCTGCGCTCCTCGGATCGATCATCACGTTCTTGGTCGCCGCGATGGTCTGGCGGATGCCGTTCACCGACGGCTGGCGCGCCTATGTGTATGGCGCAGCGACCGGCGTGTGGAACGTCGACTGGATCACTGTCTGGGGCATGGTGCTGTTCAATACACTGGCGGTCAGCGGTGTTTTCGAGAATTTTCGCCGCTGGCTCGTCGCGCAGGGCAGCATGGATGTCCGCGTGCAGACGATGCTGTTCGCCTGGGCCTTCGGCGCGCTGCTCGAAGGGCTGGTGGGCTTCGGATATCCCTGGGCGGTCGTCGCGCCGATCCTGATCTCCCTCGGCATCGCCGATCTGCAGGCGATCCGCGTGGCCGCGATCGCCAACAACGCGCCGGTGTCCTACGGCGCGTTGGGTGCTCCCATCATCGGTCTGGCCGCGGTGACGAACTATCCGCTGCTCTCGCTCTCGCGTTCTGTCGGGGCGGTCGTGGCCATACTCGCCCTGCTGCCGCCCTGGGTCCTGCTGTATCTCGTTTCCGGCAAGAAGGGCATGAAGGAGGGCTGGCCGCTGGCCGTCGTGGGCTCGTTGGCTTACATCGCCGGCCAGTATCCTGTTGCGGTGCACCTCGGCCCGTACCTGCCCGACATCACCGGTGCGATCGTCTGCTTCGTCGCACTGCTGGTCCTGCTGAAGCTCTGGCAGCCCAAGACCGTCCTCGGGTACGGCGGCGTACCGGTCGATGCGGCGGCGGCCCGGGAAACCCGCGGACACGGCCTGAGCGTCGGGACCGTGGCACAAGCCTGGATGCCGTTTGCCGTGCTGCTGATCGTGGTCACCGCCTGGACCGGCCCGTGGTCGCCGTTGCCGAAGGAGACCTGGTTCGCCGTGCAGGCGGTCGGCTGCTCCTCTCTCACCCCGATCTGTAATGCGGCGAAGCCCGGTGTCGTGGCGGCTTTCAAGTTCGCGCCCTATGTCGGAGGCACGGCGATCCTCGCCTCCTGGATCATCGTGGCGGGGCTTCTGCGTGCGATGGGCAGGCTGACCGGCGCCCAGGTCGGCGAGGTCTTCCGCCGCACCTTCCACCAGATGTGGGGCGCGTGCCTGGTCGGCGTCTTCATCTTCGGCCTCGCCTACGTTTTCAACTATTCCGGTATGGCCGCCTCTCTTGCCAGGGGCTTCTCCAGCCTGGGCACGGCCTTTATCGTGGTCTCCCCCATTCTTGGGTTCATCGGCGTTGCGCTCTCCGGCTCCAATACCTCGACCAATGCGATGTTCGGCAAGTTCCAGGCGCTCGTCGCGACTCAGCTCGGCATGCCGCCGCTCTTGCTGCCGACCCTCAATTCCGTCGGCGCGGAGATCGGCAAGCCCGTCGCGCCGCAGACCGCGAGCGTCGGCGTCTCGACCAGCCGATTCGTGCGCAAGGAGGGCGATGTCATCCGCCACAACATGGGCTGGACGTTCATTCTCCTCGCCTATCTCATCCTCATCGCGGTCGCGTTCTACTGGCTCAAACCCGCTTCCATGATGCTGCCGACGGGCTCAGGAGGTTGACGGCGGCGCGGACTTGCCCGAGGGCGCCTGAGCCGGTCGGCCATCTCGTTGCGCCGGCCGGCGAGCTGCGGTATCGGTAGCCGCATGCGCGCATTGTGGGGCAGAGCGGTCCCGGTTCCCAACCACCTCCGGCTCGCGCTGAAGGAGATCCTCGGCGAGCCGGCCGCCTCCGCAGTCGATCGCGTGCACGTGATCGAGCACTCGCTGTTCGCCAGGCTGCACGTGCGCGCCACGGCCACAACACGCCGCGGACTTATCTTCCTGCGCGGCGGTGCCGAGGAGTTCTTCGCCGATCCGGCGCTCGTGCTGCACGAGTACTGCCATGTGCTGCTCCAGTGGGAGCCGGGATCGCTCACGACCTGGCGCTACGTGCGCGAGTGTCTGCGGCGCGGGTATTGGAACAATCGCTACGAGGTGGAGGCGCGCACCTTCGCGCGCCGGCATGCGAAGCAATTCCGCACGCTGCTCGAGCCGAAAACTGGCCACGAAGTAAAATAAGTTCGTGGCCAAAAGCGGCGGTTATGGTACGATATTTGGCCATGAAGGAAAGAGTGTTCGTGGCCGGAAATGAGGGTGCCTCCGCCAGCCGTTCACCGCCACGCGGGAGCATCTTTTGGAGCTGATCGGGCGAAAGGCCGAACGGCTTATCATCAGGGAAGTCCTGACGTCGGGCAGCCCGGAGCTGGTGGCGGTCTGGGGTCGGCGCCGCGTGGGCAAGACCTTTCTCGTTCGCAAGGGTCGGGCACCGGCTGAAGATCATTTCTTCGAGGTCACCGGGCGCAGGAAGGCGCGGCGCAAGGAGCAGATTGGCCATTTCATGGACGGCTTCGTGAAAGCATTCCACCCCAGCTACACGCTCCCCTTGCCGGAGAACTGGGACGGTGCGTTTCGCTACCTGGGCGATGCGATCGAGTCTTCCTTTCCCGGGGATGATAAGCCCATCACCGTGTTTTTCGATGAAGCGCCGTGGCTCGATTCACGCGGCTCCGGGTTCATCGATGCGCTGGAGTACTTCTGGAACTCCAAGGGATCGAAGTATTCGCGCCTGAAAGTCTTCATATGCGGCTCCGCAGCTTCCTGGATCGTCCAGAAGATTCTCCGCGGAAAGGGCGGTTGGCACCGCCGCATCACCCATCAGATCCGCGTAGAGCCATTCAAGCTCCATGAGAGCGAGACCTTTCTCCATGTAAAGGACATCAGGCTCTCCAGAGCCGATCTGTTGAAGCTCTACATGGTGATGGGCGGCGTACCGTATTACCTCAATCTCATGAGCCGTGGCGAGTCCGTCTCAGGCGCCGTCGATCGCCTTTTCTTTTCCGACCCGCCGGAGCTGAAGGGGGAATTCGACGAGCTTTTCGATTCGCTATTCGATAACTCGCCCGTTCACAAGAGAATCATCTCGGCGGTGGCCGGGACCAAGGCCGGCTTGACCCGTTCGGAAATCGCGTCGCGTGCCAAGTTGCCTTCCGGCGGCAACCTCAGCCGCTATATCGACAACCTTGAGCAGTCTGGATTCCTCGAGGCGCATGAGCCGCTCGGCCGTCATAGCAAAAAAGACATGCGATACCGCGTATGCGACATGTTCACGCTATTTCATCGGGATTGGCTGGCCGGTAAGTTGCATATGCGGTCGTGGCAATCGATCGTGACCAGCCAACGATACAAGAGCTGGTGCGGGCACGCGTTCGAGATCGTGGCCTGGAATCACGCGCGGTACATCGCCGATGCTCTGGGGCTTTCCAAGAATGACTACTACGTGACCAGAGCCACTCTGCAGAATAAGGAGGGTAGGGCACAAATCGATCTGCTGCTGGATGTGACAGGCGGTGCCGTCTATCTGATGGAATTGAAATGTTCCGACGACCCCTTCGTAATGAGCGCCAATGAAGCGGGGCGGCTTCTTCAAAGCAGGCGCGTACTGAGTGAGCATTTCAAAGGGAAGCGCAGCATCATCGTGTGTTTACTGGCCGCAGGAGGCGCTCAGGCCAATGCTCACCTGCGAGAAGCGGTGGATCTGACGCTCGATGTAAACGCACTATTCCCAACAGCAGAATAGGGTTTGCCCGAGAGCCATCACTTCAGCCGGGATCTTTTGCGTGATTATGCTGTGCGCCGCGCCGGGGTAAAGCGCTACCTCGTGGTCGGCGGGGCAGCCAGCTTGTTTGTTGCGCCAGGCCGGCGCCTGCTCGACCAGCCGGATTTCCCACCCCAGTACAAGGCGGAAGCCAGCCGCGGTGCCGTGTTCCTCGAGGCGCTGAAGCGGGCGACGGATCTGGATTGGACCTTCCTCTCTCCCTCCGCGCTGTTCGTGCCGGGCGAGCGCACCGGCAAATTCCGCCTGGGCCGGGATGAGCTGCTCGCCGGCGAGAAGGGCAGCACGATCTCCTTCGAGGACTACGCCATCGCCATGAGCTCGAGACGCCGAAGCACGTGCGGGCGCGCTTCACCGTCGGCTACTGATTGGTGACCGACTGTACCCTACTTGTGCTGAACGTTCTGCCATCCGCGGCCAGCTCGAAATCGCCTTCCATGGCCGCACGCAGCCAGTCCGCCGTCGCCAGAGCGCCGCCGAACGAATAGACATGCGGTTGAGCCAGGCGCGACCCGGCCTGTTGCGTGCATCCCCGGATCAGACCCAGCAGCATCTCATCGGCACCGGCACTGAGTCCGGCGAGGCCGGCAGCGGCGCCGAGGTTCTTCGCCAGCCTCATGGAGTTGCCGATGCCGCACTGGATGGCGAATTTGAGCAGCCTGGCGGGCGAAGTCGGTCCAGCCAGGCCGACGTGCACCGGCAGGGTGATGCCTTCGGCCGTGATCATGCGCTCCCACGCGCAGACCGCCTCGGGGTTGAAGCCGAACTGGGTGACGATGTGCACGGCAATGCCGGTCCGGACCGCGAACTCCTGCTTGGCACGGAGGGCCGAGAGCAGCTGCGCCGGCGCGACGGTCGGGTGCCCTTCCGGGTGTCCCGCTACCCCCAGGCGCTTCAATCCCGATTCCTCCAATGCCCCGGTGGCGATCACCTGCAGCGTGCTCTCGAACGGCCCCATCGGGTGATCGAGATCTCCGGCAACCAACAAGACCTGCTCGATGCCGTGATCGTGCAGGCGTGCGAGCACATCTCTCAGTGCCTGCTCGCTCGGCAATCTGCGGGCGACTATGTGTGGAGACGCCGTGAATCCCACCGACTGGACCCTGATCGCGACGCGCACCACCTCCTCGAGGGAGGATTTCGGCGTGTGCGCGACATAAACGGGCATACGCGCCGGCAGCCGGCGGGCCAACTGGTCCAGCAGATTGCCGTCGTGAGGCGAGATCTCGGTCGAGGCACGGCGCACGAAGGAAATGACCGCACGCTTGAGCGCGCCGAGGTCGTCGTCTGCGGCCACAGGCGCTTCGGCGTCGTTCAGGCTATGCTTCATTCGGGTCTCTCGCGGCAGATCCGGAAACGTTACCTGGTACGGAGCGGATCCAGAAATCCAAAATCGCGATAGCAGCCATCGAAAACCGGGATGGCACGCGTTGATTTCGCTCGGCGGCGAGAGCCGGTTTCGCCCTTGGAAGAGTCGCTGCGCCGCCTTGTTCCGATCATCCCCGGCATGCGAGAGATCCCATGAACCTGCAGGAACTGATCGCCATCGACGTCCATGTTCATGCGGAGGTCTCCTGCCGCCAGCCCGCGGACGAGGTGTGGCAGGAGTATGAGGATGCGGCATCGAGGTATTTCAAGTCAGGGAAGCGGCCGACCATCGCCGAGACCATCGCCTACTACCGCGAGCGGCGGATCGGCCTGGTGATGTTCACGGTCGACTCCGAGAGCGAGATCGGCGCCCGCCGGATCCCGAACGAGGAGGTCGCCGAGGCTGCCCGCGACAACAGCGACATCATGATCGCCTTCGGCAGCATCGATCCGCACAAGGGGAAGCTCGGGGTGCGCGAGGCCCGGCGGCTGATCCGGGAGCACGGCATCAAGGGATTCAAGTTCCATCCCACCACCCAGGGGTTCTTCCCGAACGACCGGATCGCCTACCCGCTCTATGAGGTGATCGCCGAGCACAAGCTGCCCGCCATCTTCCACAGCGGCCACTCCGGCATCGGGACCGGCATGCCGGGAGGCGGGGGGCTGCGCCTGAAGTATTCCAATCCCATTCACCTCGATGACGTCGCCGCCGACTTTCCCGACATGACGGTCATCATCGCGCACCCCTCATGGCCCTGGCAGGACGAGGCCTTGTCGGTCTGCCTGCACAAGCCCAACGTCTACATCGACCTCTCGGGCTGGTCGCCGAAGTACTTCCCGCCGCAGCTCGTCCGGTACGCCAACTCGCAGCTCAAGCGCAAGATGCTCTTCGGCTCGGACTTTCCCCTGATCAGCCCCGATCGGTGGATGGAGGACTTCAGGGACGCGGGCTTCAGGCCCGAAGTGCACGATCTGATCCTCAGGGAAAACGCGGTCGCGGCCTTGCACCTGGGCTGAGCCTCACGCGGTTGCGCTGTGGTCCGAGGCTCTTGCGCTCTGGTGCGCGCGATGCGGCCGGAGTCGGCGGTAGATTGCATGCTGCCCATGACGATTGGCGCGAGGGGTGCATGAACACGCATGAGCCGCCGAAGGGCTTTCCGCTGCCGAGCTCGCTCCGGGTGGTCCCTGGCACCGAGAGGGCGCAGGCGGCGTATCCTTATACCGTGCAGTTCGGTCCCGAGGACGACCGGCGCTTCTGGTTCTACAACTCCATGCACTTCCCGGAGCCCATGTCCTGCTTCGACATGGTCACGGCGGAAGCCGCGTATTGCGCGCTGGGTGCCGCCAACACCCGGGTGCACTGCCTGCCCACGACGCTCGGCATCGACCACCGGATCATCAACGGCCGGGTATACATCGGCGGCAACGCCGTCACCGATCCCCAGGAGATCGCGCGCCGCACGGCGGAGTTCCAGAAGCGGGCGTTCTACTACTACGAGAACTGGGAGACGCTCTACGAGCAGTGGAAGCGCAAGATGCTCGCGCTGATCCGGGAGGCGCAGGCGCTGCCCAAGCCCGCGCTGCCGGAGCTCGAGCCGCTGGAGCACGTGCATGCCGGGCGGGGCATCGCCTCCAACCACTCTCTCCTCGAGACCTACCAGCGCACGCTCGAGGGGTATTTCAGGATGTGGCACCACCACTTCGAGTTCCTGTTGCTCGGGTACGGCGCCTATCTGACCTTCTTCGCTTTCTGCAAGAAGGCGTTCCCCGAGATACCGGACCAGACGGTGGCCCGCATGGTGGCAGGCATGGAAGCGGAGATCTTCCGCCCGGACGACGAGCTGCGGCGCCTGGCGCATCGTGCCGTGGAGCTGGGAGTGGACGGCAAGTTCGCCGACGGAGCGCGGGCCGAGACCGTCATCCGCTCGCTCGAGCAGTCAGGACCTCCGGGCGTGGAGTGGTTGCGGGAGCTGGCGGTGTCCCGCGACCCCTGGTTCAACATCAACGTAGGCGACGGGTTCTATCACTACCACCGCTCCTGGAACGATGACCTGTCGATGCCCTTTGCCGCGCTGCCCGGATACATCGCGCGCATCAAGTCGGGCGAGACCCTGGAGCGCCCGTTCGAGCGGCTGCAGGAGGAGCGCCGGCAGCTCATCGCCGACTATCGGGAGCTTCTCGGCAGCGAGGAGGAGCGCCTCGCATATGACCAGATGATCACGCTCGCCCACCGGGTATTCCCTTACGTGGAGGGCCACAAGTTCTATTGCGAGCACTGGTACACCAATCTCTTCTTCAACAAGATCCGTGAGTTCGGCGCGCTGCTCTGCGCGAATGGATTTTTCCCCGATGCCGAGGACGTCTTTCACCTGACTCACTACGAGCTGGAATCGGCGATCATCGACCTGATGAACGCCTGGTCCACAGGATCGGCCCCGCGAGGTCCTGCGCACTGGCCGGCACTCGTGGCCGAGCGGCGCGCAGCCATCGGGGAATGGGGGAAGCACGAGACCCCGCCAGCGTTGGGGCCCGTACCCGAGGTGATCGACGACCCGGCGATCGTCATGCTGTGGGGCATCACCCGCGAGAGCCTGGATGCCTGGCTCGAATCCGGCACCGATGCCGCGGCCCGGGAGATCCGGGGATTCGCCGCATCGAGCGGTGTGGTGGAGGGACCTGCCCGGGTGGTGAGGTCGGTGGAGGAAATCGGCCGGATCCAGCCGGGAGACGTCCTCGTCTGTCAGGTCACGAATCCCACCTGGGCGCCGATCTTCCAGAAGATCGTCGGCGCGGTCTCGGATATCGGCGGCTCGATGAGCCATGCAGCCATCGTTGCCCGCGAGTTCGGGCTGCCGGCGGTCGTCGGTACGGGCACAGCGACCTCACGCATCCGCGACGGCCAGCGCGTCCGTATCGATGGAGGCAGGGGCATCGTAACGCTGCTTTGACGCGATGCATCACGTCAGCTGGTTTGCAGAGGTAGGTCTCGCCGATCGACCGCATGTCGGCGGCAAGGGCGGCAGCCTCGGGGAGTTGCAGCGCGCGGGCATTGCCGTGCCGCCGGGGTTCGTCGTGAGAACGGAGGCCTTCGAGTGCTTCCTCGAGGCAGTCGAGGCCGAATGGCCCGTCCGGGCGCGTATTTCGTCGGTCGATGCCGAGGACCTGTCGGCCGTCACCCGGTGTTGCGAATCGGTGCGCCGCCGCCTCGAGGAGGCGCCCTTGCCGGGCGAAGTTGCACAGGCGATCGAGCACGCGCACGCGCGGCTCTGCGGTGCGCAACGCATACCCGTCGCCGTGCGCTCCTCGGCGACCACCGAGGATGCCGCCGATGCCAGCTTCGCGGGACTGCAGGACACCTATCTGTGGGTGCGGGACATGACGCAGACTCTGCAAAGAGTCCGCGGCTGCTGGGCCAGCCTGTACTCGGTGGAGTCCGTCAGCTATCGCCGCAAGCGTGGATTGGCCGAGCACGGGGTGGCGATGGCGGTCGTGATCCAGGCGATGGTGGACGCTCGCGCCGCGGGAGTGATGTTTACGCGTAGCCCGACGACCGGCGACCGCTCGGTCATCACAATCGAGGGAGCGTGGGGCCTGGGATCGGCCGTCGTGGGCGGGGAGGTCACTCCCGACCGCTGGGTCATCGGCAAGATTACGGGTGAGATCACGGTGCGGGAGATTTCCGACAAGGCCATCCGCCACGCGCCGGCGGCGGGAGGCGGTATCGAGGCGGTGCCGGTGACCGAGTCTTATCGCCGCGTGCCGTCATTGAGCGACCAGGAGCTGCAAACGCTGCGCGCCATCGGACGCAGGATAGAGCGTCATTATGGCTGTGCCCAGGACATAGAGTGGGCGGTCGATCGGGCGAGCGGCGAGGTGCTGCTGCTGCAGAGCCGGCCGGAGACGGTCTGGTCGTCGAAGGATTCCCCGCCCGCCGCGAGCGCGGCCGAGAAGTCATTCACTCACGTCATGTCGATCTTCGGAGGCCGCAAGTGACGCTCACGGCGAAGGACGTCGCAGAGATCATGCGGCTGCTGGAAGAGTCGAGCTTCGATGAGATGACTCTCGAGCTCGATGGATTGAAATTGACCGCAAGGCGCAATGGCGCCCCGGCGCCTGTCATCTCGCCAAAGCATCAGGCTCAGGCGGTGGACACACCTCCGCCACAACCGCGCAGTTCGGATAGCGATGCAGCATCGCAGAGCATCACCGCCCCTCTCCTCGGCACCTTTTACCGCGCTCCGAAGCCCGGGGCGCCGCCCTTCGTCGAGGTCGGCTCGGTGGTGGAGCAGGAAACCATCATCGGCATCATCGAGGTCATGAAGCTGATGAACACGGTCCGCGCCGGCACGCGCGGCCGGGTGGTGGTCATCCTTGCGCAGGACGGCGCTCTGGTGGAATACGGCGAGACATTGATGCGCGTCAGCCAGGAGTCCCAGGCTTGACCATACGGCGCATCCTCATCGCCAACCGCGGTGAGATCGCAGTGCGCATCATCCGCACATGCAACAGCCTCGGCATCGAGACGGTGTTGGCCGTGTCCGAAGCGGACCGCGACTCGCTGCCTGCGCGGCTCGCCGACCGCACGCTGTGCATCGGTCCGGCACGGCCCAGTGACAGCTATCTCAGGGTCGAGGCGATTATCGAAGCGGCCCTGGCGGCCCGTGCGGATGCCGTTCACCCAGGCTACGGCTTTCTATCGGAGCGGCCCGCATTGGCCCAGGCTTGCGAGCAGCACGGCGTCATCTTCATAGGGCCGACGGCGAGACAGATCGAGTCCGTGGGCGACAAGCTGCGGGCGAGGGCGGAGGCGTGTGCGGCCGATGTTCCGGTGGTTCCGGGAGGGCCCGTTGAATCCGCGGCGGAGGCGGTAACACTCGTGCGCCGCATCGGGCTGCCGGTGCTGGTAAAGGCGGTCGGGGGCGGCGGCGGAAGAGGGATGAAGCGGGTCGAATCCCTGGAGGATCTGCCGCATGCTCTGCAGTTGGCGCAGGCCGAGGCAGGCGCCGCTTTTGGCGATGCGCGCGTCTATATCGAGCGCTTCGTCACCCGGGGCCGTCACATCGAAGTGCAGATCCTCGGAGATGGACTGGGCAGGGTAGCTCATCTGGGCGAGAGGGATTGCTCGGTCCAGCGGCGCTATCAAAAGGTCATCGAGGAGACGCCGGCCCCGGGGCTGCCGGAGCCGTTGCGCCAGCGCCTGCACGAGGCGGCGGTCCGATTCGCCGGGCGGATGGCGTATCGGGGAGCGGGAACGGTCGAATTCCTGGTGGAGCCGGGCCGCGATGCGTTCTACTTCCTCGAGATGAATGCCCGCATACAGGTCGAGCATCCGGTCACGGAGGCGGTCACCGGGGTGGATCTGGTTGCGGAGCAGATCGCCATCGCTGCGGGTGAGGGGTTGCGCCTCGAGCAATCCGGCATCCGTCGCCACGGCTGCGCGATCGAGTGCCGCGTGAACGCCGAGGACCCTGCGCACGACCTGCAGCCGAGCCCGGGACGGGTAACCGCGGTGAGTTGGCCGGCAGGCGAGGGAATCCGCGTGGATACGCATATCGAGCCAGGCGCGCGGATCCCGCCATTCTACGACTCTCTGATGGCGAAGATCATCGCGCATGGGAACGTTCGCGATGCGGCGCTCGAGCGGATGTGGCGTGCCATCGCCTCGACCCGGATCCAGGGGGTGGCCAGCAACCTGTCGTTGCACTCGACGGTGCTGGCGAGCCGGGAGTTTCAGCACGGCGGCGTGGATACCGGCTTCCTGTCGCGCCTGCTCGAGGGAGCGCCGATGCTCGTGGAGGCGCGGCTTGGCTGAAGTCGAGATCGTCGAGACTTCGCTCCGGGATGGCAACCAGTGTGTCTGGGCCGCATTGGGGCTGGACACCGCCAAGACGTTGACCATTGCTCCCACGATGGACAGGGTGGGCTTCAAGGCGATCGATTTCACGACCTCCACCCATATGGGGGTGGCCGTGCGCTACAAGCGTGAGGACCCGTGGGAGCGGATCCGCCTGATGGCCGCAGCCACGCCGCGTACGCCGCTGCAATTCATGTCGACTGGGTTTCGATTCATCTCCTGGGAGACGGCGAGTCCCGATTTCATGGCGCTGGCGTTCCGGGTGCTCGCGCGCAACGGGATCCGCCGCTTCTGCCTGGCCGACCCGATGAATGACGCGGATGCGAGCATCTCATGCGCCCGCATGGTGAAGCAGGGCGGAGGCGAGTACGTCATCGTGGCTCTGGTATTCACGATCAGCCCCATCCATGACGATGAATACTACGCGCAGCGTGCGCGCCGGCTCGCAGCCTGTGCGGACGTCGATGCGCTCTACATCAAGGATCCGGGCGGTCTGCTCTCGCCGAAGCGCGCATCAACCCTGATTCCGGCGATCCAGGCCGCAGCGGGCGGCAAGCCGCTCGAGCTGCATTCACACTGCACCATCGGGCTGGCCGAGCACACCTACATGGACGCCCCCGATCTGGGCGTGAGCGCGCTGCAATGCGCCTCGGGTGCGGCAGCCGACGGTATTTCCAACCCTCCCTCCGGACGTATCGTCGCAAACCTGCGCACATTGGGTCATTCCGTCCGGGTAGATACGGAGGCGCTGAGTGAGGTGGAAAGCTACTTCACCCGTCTCGCGCAGGCAGATGGATTGCCGTCAGGAAGCCCGCAAGGTTTCGATGCCGGCTACCAGCATCACCAACTTCCCGGCGGGATGGTCGGGACCATGCGCCGACACCTCGAGGAGAGCCGCATCTCTCATCTCGAGGGCGCGGTGATCGAGGAGCTCGGCCGCGTGCGCCAGGAGCTCGGCTGGCCCATCGTCATGACGCCGTTCTCGCAAATCCTGCTCACCCAGGCGGTGATGAACGTGACCGGCCGCGAGCGATACGCCCTCGTACCGGACGAGCTGATCCGTTACGCGATCGGACGCTTCGGCAAGCCCACCGTGCCGATCGAGCCGCGGGTGATGGAGCGGATCGCCTCGCTGCCACGCACGCGCGAGCTGCAGGCCGAGCCGCCGATGCCCCCCGTGGAGGAATTGCGCAAGAAGCTCGGGATGGAGCTTTCGGACGAGGAATTTCTCCTGCGCGCGACGATGCCGCAGACCCAGGTGGACGCGATGTTGGCCGCCGGTCCTGCATCCAGGAATTATGACCCATCGAGCCGGCCGGCGATGGATCTGATCCGCAAGCTGACCTCGCGCCGGGACCTGTCCGACGTGTCCATCGAGAAGCCGGGCTTTCGCCTGCAGTTGCACCGATCAGCCCCGAGCGGGCGCGCGTGAGTCCCGCGCCTGCGATTCAGGGGTTGATGTTCGACGTCGATGGTACGCTCCTCCTCAGCGACCGTGCGCTGGGCGGCTACGAGCTGCTGCCCGGCGCCATCGAAGTGCTCACCGCCCTGCGCGAAAGAGCCTTTCCGTTCGTGCTGCTCACCAATGGCAGCCACTATCCGCCCGCGGAGCAGGCGGCGAAGCTGCGCCGGTCCGGACTGCCGGTGAGTGATGGCCAGATGATCACACCCTCCAGTGTGGCCGCCGAGTACATGTGCCGGCACCATTTGCGAAGCGTGCTGGTCCTCGGCACGCGCGGCGTCGGTCACGCGCTCGCGGCGGCGGGTATCGAGACCGTCTACACCGGGGAACCGCGCGCCGCCGAGGTCGACGCGGTGTATGTCGGCTGGCACCCCGAGTGCGGCATGAAGGACATCGAAGCCGCCGCACACGCGATCTGGAATGGGGCGGGATTGTTTTCAGCTTCGGACGTGCCGTTCTTCGCCACCCGCCAGGGGCGCACGATCGGCTACAGCTGCGCCATCGTGGCCGCCATCCGCCGGCTCACCCGCGCCCGCGTCACGGTGATGGGGAAGCCATCACTCCACGCGCTGCGCTTCGTCGCGACGCGCCTCGGTGTCGGGTTGTGCAATGTGGGTGTCGTCGGCGACGACCCGTTGGTCGAGGTCATCATGGCGCGGCGCGGAGGGGCAACGGCGCTCGCAGTCACGACGGGCATGACCGGCCGGGACGAATGGCTGCGGCAACCCGATAATTCCAGGCCTCACCGGATCTTGGCGAGCCTGCGGGAAGTATTAACGATGATCTAATGGCCGGCGCCCGCCGACCTGCGGAAAGCCACCGGCGTGAGGCCGAACCGGCGGCGGAAGCGGCGTGCGAAGTGGCTGGGATCGGCAAAGCCGCAGCGAGCCGCCAGCTCGATAACCGGGACATCGATCAGGTGCGGGTCGGACAACATCTCGCGCGCGCGCATCAGCCGCGCCTGCATCAGCTCCTGGACGAAAGTCGTGCCAGCCGCGGCGAAGGCGTAGTGGAGGGTGCGAACCGAGATGTGGTGTGCCGAGGCCACTGCGGCCGGGCTGAGGCCGGGATCCGACAGGCCATCGCGCAGCGTGCGCATCAGCCGCTCCCGGAGCTGTTGGCCACGCGCGCAGTCGCGCGGCTCCGGGCCGAGTGCCAGGGTGAGAAGCGCCGCGATGTGATCGGCAACCTCACCCCGCGGCAGCGCGAGGTGATCGCAGGAGTCGACCTCGAGGCTTGCTACCGCGGCGCAGAGGGCTCCGCCCCAGCCCGCGCCCGCGAAGTGCCGCGGCGCGAGACGCTCGGGGGAGCTCACCCAACGCCTGAGCCACCCATCCGAGAGCTGGAGCACGCACGAGCGGGTCGCCTGCGGGCACTCGACTTCGTAAGGCTGCGCGCCATCGAGGAGGATGCATTCACCTGGGTGAAGCGGCGTGATGCGCCCGGCCTGGCGTATCTCGACCCGGCCGGCGCGCAGCTGCATCAACAGGTAACTGGTATGGGCGGCCCGCGCAACCTTGGCGGGCGTGCGCCGCACGCGCTGTGCGTCCGCGCACAGCCAGTTGGCGGTGGCAGGTCCGAGCTCCGTCTGGTCCAGCCGCGCCCGAAAATGCGCGCGCACCGGGGAGTCGATGTCGAGCTCCAGGAACCGGGCGCACACGGTATCCACCCAATAGGAGAAGCCCCGGTCCGCGGCCTCGTCGGTCGACCAGTGGCGAGCCGCAACGGATTGACGTCGATCCCCCATGGTACTGGGCTGGCTATCCGGTCCGCATGCTGCCCCTTCGCCGCTGTGGACGCAACGTCCGGCGCAATGCTCTTGCGCTGTCGGTTCATAACCGTTGCGCTCTGATCTGGGTAGCCGCCGTGGCCGGCGCGCTACGCTTGGCGGCACAACCAGAAGGGGTGTCACGCCCATGAAGCCGAAGCAACGTACGCAGCCCGGCGCAGCCCGGCCACTCGCCCTGTGCGGTCTCGGTCTGTGGCTCTCCTGGAGCCTGTGTGTGGCTCAGCAGCCACAGCCGGAGGCCACCCGCGCCGAGCCCGAGCTGCAGGAAGTGGTCGTAACGGCGCAAAAGCGCCAGCAGAACATCCAGACGGTGCCGATCGCGATATCCGCCTTCACCAGCCAGCAGCTGCAGCAGCAGAACGTGACCAGCCTGGCCTCGCTCTCGGCGCAGACCCCGGGCGTCACGCTGGATGCCGGAGCGCCGTTCTCCGGCGACAGCTCCGTTCTCTCGGCCTCGATCCGCGGCATCGGCCAGAGCGACTTCGCGATCAACATCAATCCCGCGGTAGGGGTGTACCTCGATGGGGTATACCTGGCGCGCACCGTGGGCGCGAATGTCAACCTGCTGGATGTCGATCGGGTCGAGATCGCAAAAGGCCCACAGGGAACCCTTTTCGGCGCCAACACCATCGGCGGGGCGATCAGCATCATCACCCATACCCCGGGGAACAAGGCGCGCTTCATCGGCGAGGCCACCGGCGGCAGCTTCGATCGGCGCGACCTCTCCTTCACCGCCGATATTCCGATCATCCCCAACAAGCTGCTCTCCAGCGTCACCTTCGGTACCCAGAACCAGAACGGCTGGCAGAAGGTCATTCCCTATCCCACCAACTCACCCTACGGCGAGACCCCCTTCGTGGTCGACCCGCTGACGGCATATCCGGAGTCCGGCTATGCGACCGGCAGTGATTACGGCGGCACCGGCGTGACCATGATGAGGTCCAAGGTGCTGTGGCTCGCCACGGATAAGCTCAAGTTCACCTTCACGGGCGACTGGACGCACGAGAACCAGACCGCCCTGCCGAATGTCGTGGTGGCGACCTACTCCGGGAACCTGCTGGCCTCCACGTTCTCGACCCTCTACAACCTGTGCATCGGCAACAACGCCTCGACCCTGCCGGATGCGATCGCAGCGGCGACGACCGTGCCCGGAATCGGCCCGATCTTTCCGGTCGGCTCGCCGGACAATGCGCTCTTCGGCGGGATCTGCTCGCAGCCGCGCGCGCACGTGCCCGGACTCTCGATCGGCGGCGCGCCGCTCCTCGGGGCCGGATACGTCGGCGGGCCCGCGGGACCCTTCAACTACAACGATCACCCCGGCACCGCCTATCTGGGCACGAGTACTCCGCGGATCTATCTCGGCAACTCAGCCAGCATGACGGGCAACATCGACACGACCTACGGCGTCGGTCTGGACTTCGCCCGCAGCGACGTGTTCGGATTCTCTCTGACCGGTGATTACGAGATCAACGACGATCTCAGCCTGAAATCCATCAGCGGCTACCGGCAGATGCGCTGGCGGATCGGCACCGAGCTCGATGGCACGCCCGAGACGCAGTTCCAGGTGATCGACCAGCAGCACCAGTTCCAGGTGTCTCAGGAGTTTCAGCTGCTCGGCAGGGCGCTCCAGGGCAAGCTCAACTACGTCACGGGACTTTATTACTTCAAGGAATCCGGCTACGTGCACGATTACGTGCCGTTCGAGGGGATACTGGAAGTCTATGACGCCTCCAATGATGCGGAGAACGTCAACTACGCCGCCTATTTCCACGCAGACTACAATCCGACCGCTCACCTGGGACTCACCCTGGGCGGCCGCTACACGGATGCACAGGCGTACTTCCTGCCGGGGCAGAGCGATCTCAACTCCTTCCCGCTCGGGTCGGCCGTCTATCCCCTCGCCACCGGCCAGCCCTTCCTGCACTACTTCCCGGGCACTTCCGACGGCCAGCAGTGGCACATCTTCGACCCGACCGTCGGCATCCAGTGGCACTTCAACGACGATGTCATGGCCTACGTGAGCTGGAGCAAGGGCTTCATGGCCGGAGGCTGGACCACCCGCGTCTCGGCCCCGGAGCCCTCGCCCAAGGATGCCGAGTTCGGTCCGGAGACCTCCAAGGCCTGGGAGCTCGGGCTGAAATCGTCCTGGTTCAACAGGCACCTCATCATCAATACCGATGTCTTCGACACCGATTTCGACTCCATCCAGCTGAACGTGCAGCATGGCGCCTCGCCCACCCTCGTCAACGCCGGCAACGCCAAGATCCTCGGTTGGGAGCTGCAGGCCCAGTCGTTGGTGGGGAGCACGGGGCTCGAGCTCAACGGCTCGGCGGCCTTCCTGGATGCCTATTACACCTACGTGAATCCCGCGGCCAACATCCCGGAGACCGCCCTGCCCGATGGCACCACGATATGCCCGGGAGGGCAGGCGGCCGGCTGCAGCATCAGCCTCGGCGGCTCACCGCTCGAGGCCCAGCTGCCGAAGACCCCGCGGTGGAAGTTCACCTTCGATCCGGTATATACCTACACTTTGACCGACCAGGCGCAGATACGCTTCATACCGGTGTTCAGCTACACCACCAGCATGTTCAACGACTCGCTCAATACGCCGCAGATGTGGCGTCCGGTCACCCGCAACCTCGACGCCTCGCTTCATTATGTGACGCCATCCGGGATGTACGACCTCGCCGTCGGTGGAACCAATCTCACCAACGATCGCTATGTCAGCTCGGGCCAGCCGAACTATGCTGCCGGCTTCATCGACGCCTACTTCAGCCCGCCGCGGCAGTGGTACGTCACTCTGCGCGTGCAGATGGGCGAGTAGGCGGCGCGAGGGAGGGCAGGGCGCCCGATGCAGGAGGGCGAGATTCTCTGGACGCCGGGCGCGGAGCGCATCGAGCACGCCAACCTGACGGCTTTCTGCCGGTGGCTGCGGCGCGAGCATGGGCTTTCGTTCGGCGATTACATGGAGCTGTGGCGCTGGTCGGTGACGGACCTCGAGTCGTTCTGGGGGGCGTTGTGGGAGCATTTCGCAGTGGAGGCTTCATCGCCCTACACGCGGGTGCTCGGCCGTCGCGCGATGCCTGGGGCCGAGTGGTTCCCGGGCGCGCGCCTCAACTATGCCCAGAATGTCCTGCGCCGGGAGCGTGACGCAGGCATAGCGCTGCTGCATGCCAGCGAGAGCCGGCCGCTCGAGCCGATGACCTGGAGGCAGCTCGGCGGGCAGGTGCGCATCCTCGCCACACGGCTGCGGCAGCTCGGCGTGCAGCCGGGCGACCGGGTGGTGGCCTGGATGCCCAACATCCCGCAGACGGTCGTGGCCATGCTCGCAACGACCGCGATCGGGGCGATCTGGGCGTGCTGCTCGCCGGATTTCGGCGAGCGCGGCGTGCTCGACCGCTTCGCCCAGCTCTCTCCCAAGGTCCTGTTCTGCATCGATGGCTATCGGTATGGCGGCAAGCCGTTCGACCGCCGCGCGGAGCTCGGGCGCATTCTCGCAGGGCTTCCCACGCTGCGGGAGCTGATCTACCTGCCTCATCTGGATCCGCATTCTGAAGCGCCGCGGGCCGGTGCGCTGCGGTGGTCCGAGGCGCTTGCCGGGCCCGATGTGGCAGCGGCCGGGTTCGGTTTCGAGCAGGTGCCCTTCGATCAGCCCCTGTGGACGCTGTTCTCCTCCGGCACCACGGGACTGCCCAAGGCGATCGTCCACGGCCACGGCGGCATCCTGCTCGAGACGCAAAAGAACGCGATCTTCCATTTCGACCTGCACTCCGGCGAGCGGCTGCTCTTCTTCACCACCACGGGTTGGATGTTGTGGAATTTCCTCGCCAGTACGCTGGCCACGGGCGCAATCCCCATCCTCTACGACGGCAGTCCCGCATATCCGACCCCCGACATCCTGTGGAAGCTCGCGCAGGACGCCGATGCGACCATGCTCGGCGCCAGCCCCACGTATGTCGAGCAGATGGCGCGCGCGGGGATCGTGCCGCGCGAGCGTTATGAGCTGTCGCAGCTCAAGAGCATCTCGCTCGCCGGCTCGCCGGCCACGCCCGCTTGCATGGCCTGGTTCTACTCCAACGTCAAGGAGGACCTGTGGGTCGCCAACGGCAGCGGCGGAACCGATTGCTGCACCGGATTCGTGGGCGGGGTGCCGACACTGCCGGTGCGTGCCGGGGAGATCCAGGCGCCCTCGCTGGGCGTGGCGGTCGCGGCGTTCAACGAGCGGGGGGAGAGCGTGATCGATGAGGTGGGCGAGCTGGTCATCACCGAGCCCCTGCCGTCCATGCCGGTCGCCTTCTGGGACGATCCCGATGACCGCCGCTATCGTGAAAGCTATTTCGAGCAATTCCCCGGTGTCTGGCGGCACGGGGATTTCTTCCGGATGAACGCTCGCGGCGGCAGCTTCGTGCTGGGTCGCTCTGACGCTACGCTGAACCGCTACGGCGTACGCATAGGGACGGCGGAGATCTACCGCGCGCTGACGGCGCTGCCCGAGGTCGAGGACAGCCTGATCGTGAATCTGGACCTGCCCGATGGCGGGTTCTTCATGCCGCTTTTCGTCAAGCTCGCGCCCGGAGTGGCCCTCGAAGCGGCCGCAGTCAGGATTCGTGACACGCTGCGTCGCGAGTACACGGCGCGGCACGTTCCCGACGAGATCATTGCCGTGCCGGCGATCCCCATGACCCTCACGGGCAAGAAGATGGAGGTTCCGGTGCGGCGGGTCCTTCTTGGTGTGCCGCCGGAGAAGGCGGTCAATGCGAGTGCGATGGCGGATCGGCATGCGATGGATTTCTTCATCGAGTACGCGGCCACCCTCAGGGATCTCCCTTTGCGCAAGGGCTGATCATGAGCCGCGACAGCGTCGTGTTTCTTCCGGGGCTGTTGTGCGATCGCGGGGTGTGGGAGCCGCAGATCTGCGCGTTATCGACCCGATACGACTGCATCGTCGCCGATTACGGCGCTGCCGACTCTCTGGCCATGATGGCGAGACGGACCCTCGAGTCGGCGCCCTCCCGGTTCTCGCTGATCGGCCACTCCATGGGCGGGCGTGTCGCGCTGGAGTTGATGCGTGAGGCGCCGCGGCGGGTCACGAGGCTGGCCCTGCTCGACACCGGCTACCAGGCGAGGCCCGAGGGAGATGCCGGCGAGGCGGAGGCTCGCAGGCGCTACCGCCTGCTCGACATCGCCTCCTCCCAGGGCATGCGAGTCATGGGCTACGAGTGGCTGCGCGGCATGATTCACCCCGACCGGCTGCAGGATGGGATGCTGCTCGAGTCCATCCTGGCGATGATCGAGCGCAAGACCCCGGAGATCTTCGCGGCGCAGATCCGCGCGCTTCTCGATCGGCCCGCGGCCGAAGGGGTGTTGCGCGCGATCGGCTGCCCGACGCTGATTCTCTGCGGCCGGGATGATCGTTGGAGCCCGTTGCCGCGTCACCAGGACATGACCCGGATGGTCGCGGGCGGCCGCCTGGCAGTCATCGAGCACAGCGGCCACATGACTACGCTGGAGCGGCCGGAAAGCGTCACCGCGGAGTTGGAACGCTGGCTGACTCAGGCCTGACGCGTTCGCCAGCCTTCGTGGTAGCTCTCGCGCGCGGCCTGGGAATAGGGCGCCGGAGCGACCCGCACCCGGACCTCCAGCTGCTTGTGCGGCTCGACGGTGGGCTTGGCCGTGCCGCCGTTCTCCTCGCCCCAGACGAGCGTCAACACGTCGCCTATCTGCACCTCGGGATCGACTACACCGAGCGAGAGCACGGTGCGCTCGTTGTAGCTGTAGCCGCCGAACATCGAGTATCCGACCGTCCGCCCGCCCGCCATGACCCGGTCGTAGGAAGCGGAGGAATAGTTGCAGTTGGGAAAGTCGAAGAACTTGTAATTCTCGCCCTGCGGTTCGAGCAGTGAGGCATATATCTTGATGAAGTCCGCCGGATTCCAGGCGAAGGTCACCTTCCTGCGCTGTGGCTCCGCACCCTGGCGCTTGAGCGCCTCGGCCCCGATGAAGTCGTGGTCGAATTTGATGAAGGGGCCATAGCCGAGCGCGTAGGGGGTGAGATAGTAATCCTCGATGTTGTCAGAGACGAAGCTGCCCCCGATGGAGCCCGAGCCCTCATAGCTGCTCGCGGGCAGCCACTCGCGGTAGGGACGCATCTTCTCGCCGGTGTACACCGCCGGCAGCGGCGAGGGAATCCAGCCCGACTCCAGGGTATTGCTGGAGTAGGCCCGCGCGCCCACCTCCTTCAGCCCGAACTCCTTGCCGGCCGCAACGATGGCCTCGCGGGTCTCCTCATACTCGGCATACGGACCCCAGATCTCCAGGCCGGGCGCCCCGGCCATGCCGTGGCGCAGGCAGCGCACCTTGCGGCCCTTGATGTCGATGGTGCCCAGGGTGAAGAACTTGACCTCGGGCAGTGGGCCGCCGTTGAGGCGCGTGAGGACCTGCATGGCGTTCGGTCCCTGGATCTGGAAGCGGTAATGCCGGCGATGGACCGGCTTGCCGCGCGGATAGGATGGCGAGCGGTCGTCGCGGATCACCTCGACCTTGAAGCCGCCGGTCTCGGCATGAAACTGGATCCAGCTAACCGCAGGGGCCCGGCCGACGAACAGCAGCTCATCCTGGTCCAGGTAGAAGAGGATTCCGTCGCCGATCACGTAGCCG
The DNA here is from genome assembly GCA_036393055.1 of Steroidobacteraceae bacterium. Lineage (GTDB taxonomy): Bacteria > Pseudomonadota > Gammaproteobacteria > Steroidobacterales > Steroidobacteraceae > 13-2-20CM-66-19. Next base: position 1,516 of record DASVWT010000125.1, on the reverse strand, counting down.
TCATGGCTGCAGGGGACCATCTGCTTGGCCTTGTTCGGGACGAAGCCGTTGAAGCTGTTGATGGTGAGATACGAGAGCATCTTCGCCGCGTCGGGTCCCTTGACGGTGATCTCGGCCATGTGATGCGACTGATCGTAGAGCACCGCCGTCTTCTGCCAGGCCGCCTGCTCGCTGCGCCAGTTGCTGAACTCGTAAGGCACCACGGGATACACGTAGGCGCCGATCTGCGAGTTGCGCAGCATGTGCACGGGATTGCCGCTGCGGCGCAGCAATTGCTCGAGGTTTTCCTGCTTCATCGTCTGTGCTCCGGAACGGGGGCGGATACCGCGCTATGGTGTACCGCCAATCGGCCGGCAGTGTTCCACCCATGGTGAAAACAGGCGAGGCCGCCGGCGAAAGCGGGGCCGGTAATACCACCTATAAGCGCCGCCGGCTTGTTCGGCGAGCTGTGCCTTCGTATAAAAAGCTGCGAGGGGGACACATGACCTACATCGAGTCATCCGCCGTTGCCGGGACCGACCTCTGCTCCCCGCCGGCTCGCTTTGGCGCGCCGCTTCCCGGGAGCGCTTGCAGGGGAGGTCTCGTGGCATGGACCCCGCTCGGCGACATGCAGGGGACGGAGGTCGAGTCGGATGCTCAGGCCAGACTTGCGCGCACTTCGGGTCCCCGTATGCAGATGGCGCGGTTTTTCGTGCATCTGCAGCTGGAAGGCGAGGGCATCGTCCGCCAGGACGGCCGCGAGGCATCGCTGCGCGCCTGGGATTTCACTCTTTGTGACGGGAGCCGGCATTACGAGATCAGTTGCCCGGCCGGCAGCCGGATGCTCATGCTGGCAATCCCTACCGCGAAACTGCGCCGCCATGTCGCGTGTCCAGAGTCACTCGCCGCCGTGCCGATGTGCGGGGCGAGCGGCGTCAGTGGGCTGATGTCGGGCTTGCTGCGCAGCTACTGGTTGCAGTGTCGCCATTCGCTCGATGGCGAGTCTGCGGACCAGACGGTGCTCGCCGTGCTGGATCTCCTGGGCGCCGCCTATGCGCAGGTGCCGAGAACCCATACCGAGCACTCCTCCCGCGGCACGGCCCACCGCATCCGCATCATCAACTACATCCACGCGCATCTCTACGATCCCGACTTGACGCCCGCGCAGATCGCCCGCGCGTGCAGGATCACCACCCGCTACCTGCATTATCTGTTCTCGGATGGCGAGGAGACGGTGGCCCGCTACATCCTCGCACGCCGTCTGGAAGCCTCATCGCAGGCGCTGCTCGCGGACAGCCAGCGCGGGCGGACCGTGACTGCGATCGCCTTCGATCATGGATTCAACAGCGCGACCCACTTTGGCCGGGTATTCAGGGCCCAATTTGGCATGACTCCCCGCGACTACCGGGCCCGGGGTGTCTCGGAGCACCGGCCATCGCGTCGCGAGGCGGTGCCTGTTCCGGCCGGTGCCCGATCGTCGATATAATGACGCGTGCTCGAGCTGCGACGCTTCGATCTGAATCTGCTGATCTCTCTC
>DASVWT010000124.1:0-6502 GCA_036393055.1 Steroidobacteraceae bacterium | reverse complement strand
AAATGTCCAGACCGGGTACCTCGATGGCATCACCAACTACGGCGACAGCATCGGCCACTGGTTCGGCGACCAGCGCGTATTGGCGACGCCCAACACGCTCGCCGATGCGGTGGGCGGCCAGAGCAACATGCTGCGCATCGGGTGGGAGCCGTCGTTTGGCGGCCTGATGCAGCTGCAGCTGCGGGCGTTGGCCAATGAGAACGGAACTCTTTTCAACACCTACTCTTACAAGAACGAGTACCTCGGCTCGCTCAGCTATTCATATCCATGGAAGGGATACGCCGTGGGTGCGGAGATCGATGCCGGCCGGGACGTGTTCGGCAGCAGCTACTTCCGTCTCGAGGGGCATCTGCGCGATGGAGACGCATTGCTGCGCGGCAGCGATGACGATTCGGAGACCGCCGCCTTTGCAGGCGATCGCCCGGATGGAGACGAGCTCTACGTCAGCGCGGGAGCCGACTATTACCGCCTTCTGGTCAACCTGAATCTCGCGGCTTACCCGCGCTACTACACGAAGTGGACCACCGGGCCCTACATCGCTCTGGGCGCCCGCCGCAGAGTCTCGGCGCACCAGGATCTCGGCGTGGCGGTCGAGGCGGATGACATGAGCGGGCGGACCCTCCTCAGCGTCCGTATGCTCGACTATCGCTATCGGACGCACTGGCCGCTTGCCTTCAACGCGTTCGTGGGTGCTTCGCGCTACTCGCTCGGCACACCCGCATACGGGGTGTACGTAGGCGGAGGCTTGCAATGGCGCAACGTGCTGCCCGGATGGGACGTGGGCCTGAACTATCGCAACGTGATGTACGCGGAGCGGGAGCGCGACTTGCCGACCGACCCACAGCCGCTCGGCACGGTAAAGCCCGACTCCCTCACCAGCCTCTACAGTTGGACGCTTTACATCTCACGGAAGTTTTGATGCCAGCGGCTCGAATCCCCACTTGCGAAAAATCGGGCGTGCCTCTGCGCTGGTGATGAAGGCAAGATAGCGCCCCGCCGCCGCGCTCGCGCGCCGCGTGAGCGCAACCGGGTACACGATGGGCGGGTGGCTGTCGGCCGGAAACACGCCCACGATCCGCACCCGCTTCTCCACCAGGGCATCCGTCCGATAGACGATCCCCAGCGGCGTATCGCCTCGCGCGACATATTCCAGCGCCGCTCTGACGTTCTCGGCGCGTACCAGCCGCGGCACGAGGCTGCCCCAGGCGCCGAGCTTCTCCAGCGCTTCCTTCGCGTAGATGCCGGCCGGCACGGAGTCCGGATCCGCGATCGCGAGGCGTCCGGTCCCGAGCAGCCGCGACAGATCGAGCCCGGGCCCGATGCTCACCGTGAGAGAGCTGTCGGCGGGCGCTATCAGCACCAGCGAGTTGCCGAGAAGGTCGTGACGGGAACCTGCCCGCAGCAGTGCGCGTTCCTGAAGGTAATTCATCCATTGCAGGTCGGCAGAGAAATAGACGTCCGCGGGCGCTCCCGCCTCGATCTGCTTCGCCAGTGTCGAGGAGGCCGCGAGGGACGTGGTGATGCGGATGCCGGTCCGCGCGGTGAACGCCCTGTCGATATCTGCGAGCACATTGGCGAGCGATGCCGCAGCAAACACCAGTACGGTCCCCGATCGATCAGCGGCCCGCGCCCCCCTCATTCCAGAGGAGAGCCATACCGCCATCGCCCCCGCCATCCACTGCCTTCGCTGCATACCGGGATCCAGTCGTGATATTTGAATGGGCGTAGCGATACCAGGGTGCGGTGCGCTTCGCAACTTCCGCCGCTGCAGTATCCTCGCAGGCATGCGAACGGACTCTCGCGCGCCGTTCCTGGCCGCACTGCTGCTCCTGATGACGGCTTCCCCGGCCGCTGCGGCAGCCTATTCCCATCACCCTGGCGCAGAGCCCGTACCCTCCGACGCGCAACTCGAGCGCTCGGGCGCGGTGATCGGCCGGATCGAGATCCACAACGAGAACATCTTCGATCTGTCCAATCCGAAGGACGACAACTGGCTGTTCCGCCTCGCCGACCGCCTTCACCCCGTGACGCGCGAGCGGACGATCAGCGAGCAGCTCCTGTTCCACACGGGCGATCGATACTCGCGCCACCTCCTGGAGGAGTCGGCGCGCATCCTGCGCGGAAATCCGTACTTCTACGACGCCTCGATCCGGCCCATCGCATACCACGACGGCAAGGTCGATATCCTCGTGGTCACGCACGATGTCTGGACGCTGAACCCGGGATTCAACTTCTCGCGCAGCGGCGGCAAGAGCACCACCGGCTTCCAGATCGAGGAGATCAACACCTTGGGGACAGGCACCGACGTGAAGCTCGAGCACACCAACTCGGTGGATCGCAGCGAGTCGGACATCATGGTCTCGAACCCGCACACCTTCGGCACCTGGCTCACGACATCCGTCGCCTACGGCACCCTGAGCGACGGCAAGCTGCGCCAGCTCATCCTCAACCGGCCCTTCTATTCGCTCGAGACCCGCCATGCCGGCGGCATCGCCATTAACGACAGCACCCAGGACGACTCGCTCTACGACCTCGGCCAGGAGATCGACAAGTTCGCCGACCACACCCGCTTCTTCCAGGTCTACGGCGGCTTCTCCCGGGGGCTGGAGAACGGGTGGACCCGCCGCTACAGCGCCGGCCTCACCTACGACGAGCATGTGTTCAGCGCCTCGAATCTCTGGTCCGGACCCACCACCCTGCCGCGGGACCGCAAGTTCGTGTACCCCTGGCTGCGTTTCGATCTGCTCCAGGACCATTGGCTGAAGCTGCAGAACCACAACCAGATCGGCCGGACCGAGGACTTCGACATGGGCGCCTATGCGACCGTGCAGGTCGGGTGGGCCGGCAAGGCGTTCGGCTCCAGCCGCGATGGGCTCAATTTCCAGCTCGCCGCCGGCGACGGGTACGGCCTCACGAAGCGGCAGATGCTGCTCGTCTCGAGCGTCTTTACCGGCAGGATGGAGAATGGCTCGCTGCAGAACGGAATCCTGGACACCGCCATCCGCTACTACGACGAGCAGTCAGGCTACTGGCGCTTCCGCGACGGGGACTGGCTCTTCTTCTCGACGCTGGCCGCATCGGTGGGCAAGCGGCTCGACCTCGAGAATCAGATTCTTCTCGGGGGCGACAATGGCCTGCGGGGCTATCCGCTGCGCTACCAGGACGGTACCTCGCGCGCCCTCCTGTCTTTCGAGGAGCGCTACTTCAGCGACTGGTATCCGTTTCGCCTGTTCCGCGTCGGCGCCGCCATATTCTTCGATATGGGCCGCACGTGGGGCCGGGCACCGCTCGGGCAGCCGAGCCTCGGAATGCTGAAGGATGCGGGCTTCGGGCTGCGCTTCGGCAATGCCCGCACCGGCCTCGGCAACGTCATCCATGTCGACCTCGCCTTCCCGTTCGATGCGGGCCCGACGAACATCAGGAGCGTGCAGTTCCTGGTCGAGACCGAGCAGGAGTTCTGATCGAAAAATACTACTTGCGCTTCGGGCCCAAGCCCGGGGGCGACAGTATCGTGCCGTCCGGGAGGCGTATGCCGCTGCCGCCGGGAGGCAGTGCCGGTCGGTTCGGCGCAGGCTTCGGCGAATCGGTGGCAGCATGTTTCGGCGTGCCGGCGCTCGAAGGCTTCAGCCCGCCGCCCGGCGAGGCGGGCAGGCTTGCCGGGGCACTGGCCGGCTTCGGGGCTGCTGCCGCAGGCTGCGGCGCCTCCTCCGCAGGCGCATGCGGAGGCAGTACCTCCACGGAAAACGTGAAGGTGCGCTTCTCCGCGCCTTGCAGTGCGCCCACGTTGACCACCTGGCGATCGACCTCCTCGCCGCGATCGTTGCGGACCGAGATGGTCACGTAGTACTCCCACGCATCCTCGACCGGCGGGTGGCGGATCATGGCCTCCACCTTCAGCGCCGAGGTCGCAGCCACCTGGCGCTTCGCCGCTTCCGAATCGAAGCGCAGGTGGTGCATGCAGCCCGGGCAGATGCTCAGGCTCTCGAGGATGACCGCCTTGCAGTGCGGACAGGTGCGCGTCTTGCCCGTCGGGGACGGGCGAGAAGCGGCGTTCATCGGCTAACCGTATCCCTTCTCGGCCTTGGCGCGCCCTTCACCCTCCCAGCCGAACTCCACCTGGCCGCGCATGCGCGAGCCGGCGGCCACCGTGAGGGAGCCCGCCTTGACGTCGCCGCTGATCACGCCGCCCTCGAGGAGCTCCACGCGCTTGGCGTTCTCGATATTGCCGACGAGCTCGCCGCCGACCACGACCACGCTGGCCTTCACCTGGCCCTCGAGGTGCGCGCCCGTGTCCAGCGTCACGTTGCCCTCGACATGCACGTCACCCTTGAAGCGGCCCGCGACGCGCACGTGACCTGAGCCTACGATCTTGCCCTCGATGGTCAGGTCCGAGGCGATGACGGATTCTTTCATGTCGAGGCGCTGCTCTTTGGCGGGACGGCGGGGGACTTCCGGGGTGAGTGGGGCGACGTTGCTCTTCTCCGGCTGCGGGGCCGGTGCCGGCGAGCTGCCGAAGCTCGGCGAGGCTCCTGCCGAGGGGGTTGCGGTTCCAGTGTTCGAGTCTTTCCAAAGCGCCATGAGATGGCCCCCGATCAAGTGATGAGAGTAAGGAACGTGGAAAGGTACTCGTGGCTGCGGCCAAGAGCCAGTGTCTCTGCATACCGACAAACGCCCGTCAAGCCCATGGCGCCGCTACGAGCGGCGCTTCGCGGCCGATGAGCGGCCGATAAACGGCTAGGGCTCAGGCAGCCTGGGATCCGCACCTTACGGCTTTGAGAAGTACGTCGAAATCGGCGCCCTTGGTGACGAAGGCGCATGCGCCCCGGCGCTTGGCCTCCTTGGCGATATCCTCGCTGAAGGCGACCCCGCTGAAGACGATGATGCGCAGCGACGGCAGCGCCTCGGCCAGCTCCCCGACCAGTGGCAAGCCGCTGCCCCCTTGCAGCATCAGGTCCAGGATGACCGCATCGGCCTCGGTGCGCCGCGCCGCCTCGAGCACCTCGCCCGCCTGCGCCACCTGCCCGACGCAGCGCATGTCCGGCTCGGTGTCGATGAGCTGGCCCATAATGTCGCTGAGATCGCGGTGGTTCTCCGCGATCAGCACTCGCAACGGTCGTGTGTTTTCCTGCAAGGGATCTCCGTACCGATGAGGCCCGACGCGCGCACTGAGCAAATCACATGCCCAACTCGCTCATGCCTGGCCTCATGCCTCGATCAGGCGCAGCAGCTCCTCGGTCTTCTCACGCATCAGCGCCTCGCTGCCGCGGCTCTCGACATTCAACCGCACCAGCGGCTCGGTGTTGGAGCCGCGCAGGTTGAAGCGCCATTCGCGGAACTCCATCGAGAGCCCGTCCGTGGTATCGACGGTGAGCGCTTGCGTTCCGTACTGTTGCTGCGCCCGGGACAGGATCGACTTCGCGTCGGATTTCAGGTGCCGGTTGATCTCGCCGCTGATCGGGAATAGCCGCATGCGCTCGCCCACCAGCCCGGAAAGCGGTCCGCGCTCGGCGATCACCTGCAGCACGATGAGCCAGGGGATCATGCCGCTGTCGCAGTAGGAGAAGCTGCGAAAATAATGATGCGCGCTCATCTCCCCGCCGTAGATGCCGTCGACTTCGCGCATCTTCTGCTTGATGAAGGCGTGCCCCGACTTGCAGAGCACAGGCTCGCCGCCGTGGCGGCGGACCAGGTCGATGGTGTTCCAGGTGAGGCGCGGATCGTGCACGATGCGCCCGCCTCGCTCGCGCGCGAGGAACACTTCCGCGAGCAGCCCGACCAGGTAGTAGCCTTCGATGAACTGCCCGTGCTCGTCGAAGAAGAAGCAGCGGTCGTAGTCCCCGTCCCACGCGAGTCCGACATCGGCGCCGGTGCGGCGCACGACATCGGCCGTGGCCGCGCGGTTCTCCTCGAGCATCGGGTTGGGAATCCCGTTGGGGAAGGTGCCGTCGGGCTGGTGGTTGACCTTGATGAACTCGAACGGCAGGTGCGCCTCCAGCTGGTCGATCACCAGCCCCGCGCCGCCGTTGCCGGGGTTGACGACGACCTTGAGCTTGCGCAGCTTGGCAGCCTCGACGTACCCCAACAGGTGCTCGAGGTACTTCCCGCGGATGTCGAGCGGGCGCTCGCTGCCCGGCCGTGCCGCCTTTCCCGGCAGACGGCCCGCTGCGATCATGTCCCGCATCTCGTTCAAGCCGGTGTCGCTGCTCACCGGCCGCGACTGCTCGCGCACGAACTTCATGCCGTTGTAGTCCGGCGGGTTGTGGCTGGCGGTCACCATGATCCCGCCGTCCAGCCCCTCCGCAAAGGTGGCGAAGTACGCGCCTTCCGTCCCCCACAGCCCGATATCGAGCGCGTCCGCGCCGCAGTCGGTCAGCCCCCGCTTCACCGCCGCGGCAAGCTGTGGGCTCGAGAGCCGGATGTCGTAGCCCACCGCGACGCGCTTCGGTTTGACCAGTGCCGCAAAGGCCCTGCCGATGTCGTACGCCAGGGACTCGTTGATCTC
>DASVWT010000123.1:0-7864 GCA_036393055.1 Steroidobacteraceae bacterium | reverse complement strand
ATCATGCGCTGCAGCGTCCCCTTGGCATCGAAGCCGAAGAGCGCGCTCTTGAAGTCGGCCTGCGCGCTGCGCGGCTCGACATACACCCAGTCGAGCCCATCGCGCTTGCCGGCGCTCGTCTCCGTGAAATGCCGTCGCACGTCGACCGTGCCCGAGAGCAACATCGCCGGCGTCGCCGACAGCCCCGCCGTCATCGGCCGTACCGTGACCTGCTGCAGATCGCGATCGAAGTACCAGAGATTGCGGCCATCGGACACCATCAGCTGGCCGCCGTCGGCGGAGCCCGAGGGCGCCGCAGTCCCGCTCTTTCCGGCGGATGCAGGCTGCGCAGTCTCCTCCGGGTGGATGTCCCAGCGGAACTTGCCGGGCCGCTCCACGATGAGCGTGCCGGTGGAGCGACCGACCTCCGCGCCGTGAGCGTCCGCGACCGTCTGGAGAAACTTGACGCGCAGCGTCTTCAGATTCTCGAGATACCGATCCAGCGGCGTCGGCGCCGATGATGCAGCGGGACTGGCGGAAGTCTCCGGCAAAGCGCGTTGTACCGCACCGGAGGAAGCCGGTGCGAGCCCCACGAGCAGCGCGAGCGCGCTCGCGCCCACGGCTGCCCTGAGACCCGCGATCGCCGATTGCCTGCGCCCCGGGAAACCGCTGCAGATTCTCGTGAGCATGATTCGATCTTTCATTCTGTCTTTTTCAGTCTTCCGCCGGCGCGGGCGCCAGCACCTCGCGCGAGCCGTTCGCCTGCAGGGGTCCGACGAGGCCGGCGATCTCCATGGCCTCGAGCAGCCGCGCGGCGCGGTTGTAGCCGATCTTCAGGCGCCGCTGCACGTAGGAGATCGAAGGCTTGCGCTCCGTGATGACGATCCTCACGGCCTCGTCGTAGAGCGCATCCTGTTCCGGACTCTCCATCGCGGCCCCCGCCTCACCCTCTTCGCCCGGCAGCCCCGGTATTGGCGTCCTCGGCCCCGAGAGCACCTCCTCGATGTAGTCGGGCGGCGTGGCGGTCTTCAGCGCCTCGACGACCCGGTGCACTTCCTGATCCGACACGAATGCGCCGTGCACGCGTGTCGGCAAGGAAGTGCCCGACGGCAGGTAGAGCATGTCGCCGTGACCGAGCAGGGTCTCCGCCCCCATCTGATCGAGAATGGTGCGCGAATCCACCTTGGCCGAGACCTGGAAGGCGATGCGGCAGGGGATGTTGGCCTTGATGAGGCCGGTGATCACGTCCACCGACGGCCGCTGGGTCGCGAGCACCAGGTGGATGCCGGAAGCGCGTGCCTTCTGCGCGAGCCGTGCGATCAGCTCCTCCACCTTCTTGCCGACGATCATCATGAGGTCGGCAAGCTCGTCGATGACGACCACGATGTAAGGCAGCGGCACCAGGGTCTGGATCTGCCGCTGATCGATGGTCGGATCGTTGGCGGCCCGCTGCAGCATGACCGGATCCAGGATGGGCTTGCCCGAGTCGTTCGCATCCTTCACGCGGCGGTTGAAGCCCGCGATGTTACGCACCCCGAGTGCCGCCATCAGCTGGTAGCGCCGCTCCATCTCCGCCACACACCAGCGCAGCGCGTTGGCCGCCTGCTTCATGTCGGTCACGACCGGCGCCAGCAGGTGCGGGATGCCCTCGTACACCGAGAGCTCCAGCATCTTCGGGTCGATCATGATGAGCCGCACGTGCTCGGCCGTCGACTTGTAGAGGAGCGACAGCACCATCGCGTTGATGCCCACCGACTTGCCCGAGCCGGTGGTGCCCGCGATCAGCAGGTGTGGCATGCGCGCGAGGTCGGCGACCATCGGCAGGCCGCCGATGTCCTTGCCGAGAGCAAGCGCGATGGGCGAGTGCACCTCGTCGTACGCCTTGGAGCGGATGATCTCCCCCAGGGTCACCATCTCGCGCTTCTCGTTGGCGATCTCGAGGCCCATGACGCTCTTGCCCGGAATCACCTCCACCACCCGCACGCTCAGCACCGAGAGAGCGCGCGCCAGGTCCTTGGAGAGACTGGTGATCTGGCTCGCCTTCACCCCCGGCGCCGGGCGCAGCTCGAAGCGGGTGACGACCGGCCCCGGCTGCACGGCGACGACCTCCGACTCGATGCCGAAGTCCTTCAGCTTCATTTCCACCAGGCGGGACAGTGCCTCGAGCGCCTCGGCGGAATAGAGCGGCTCCCGCGCCGGCGGATCATCGAGCAGCGACAGCGGCGGCAGCTCGCCCGCCTTCGGCGGATCGAACAGCGGCACCTGGCGCTCCTTCTCGACGCGCTCGCTCTTCTCCACACTGGGCTTCGGCGTCTCGATCTTCGGCGGCGTGCGCGCGGCGACGCGCTTCTGCTCGCTCGCCACCGTATCGCGCCGCGCGGCGCGGCGCTCCTTGCCCACAGCCACATCCTTTGCGCTGGCGCGCCGCTCCCGAACCCAGGAGACCGCGGCCCAACACCAGGTGCCGAGGCGATCCATGACGGTGAACCAGGAGACCCCGAAGGCGACCGAGAGGCCCGCCATCCACGCAGCCAACATCAGGAGCGTCGCCCCGAGGAACCCCAGGCCGTCTTCCAGGCCCCCGCCGATGAGATTGCCGATGACCCCGCCCGCGCTCGCCCGCAGCGGCCCCGGCGACCAGTTGAGCGTCGCGAGCCCGCAGCTTGCCGCGAGCAGCAGCAGAAACCCGCCTCCCCGCGCCACCGAATTCATCCTCGAGGCAGGCTCGGGCTCCCCGCCCCGGTGCAGTGCCCAGGCTGCCACGCCCAGCATCACTGGCAGGAGGAAGGCCGGCCGGCCGAGTAGAAAGAAAAGCACGTCGGCGAGCCATGCCCCGATCGGCCCGATGCGATTGTGCACACCGGCGTGGCTCGCGCCGGCACAGGCGCCCGCGATCGAGTACCCCGAGTCGCACGGACTGTATGTGGCGAGCGCCAAAGCCAACACGATCGCCGCCGCGCCGATCGCGATGACGGCACTCTCGCGCAGCCCGCGCGCGACGGCGGCCGTGAAACGGATGGGGCGCACCTGCGCCTGCGATTCGGCCAATTCCTACGGCTCCGGTGAATCAGTGGATGCAGCCCCGGATTTTAGCGCAGTGTCGTTGCCCGGTGGCCCTCCCTTCCCGCTTCGCCCGCACTTGCTACTATGGCCGCTCGCCCCAATCACGAGGCTCGAATGACCACTTCCCGGCACAGCCGACTCATCATCCTGGGCTCCGGTCCCGCAGGCTACAGCGCGGCCGTCTATGCGGCGCGCGCCAATCGCTCGCCGCTGCTCATCAGCGGCGTCGAGACCGGCGGCCAGCTGATGACCACCACGGAGGTCGACAACTGGCCGGGCGATGTCGAGGGGCTGCAGGGTCCGGCGCTCATGGAGCGCATGCGCCGCCACGCCGAGCGGTTCAATACCGAGATCGCGCACGATCACGTGCATTCGGCCGATCTGTCGCAGCGGCCCTTTCGCCTGAGCGGCGATTCGCACGCGTACACCTGCGATGCACTGATCATCGCCACCGGCGCGAGCGCCAAGTACCTGGGGCTGCCCTCGGAGGAGCAATTCCGCGGCCGCGGGGTCTCGGCCTGCGCCACCTGCGACGGCTTCTTCTTTCGCGGCCAGCGCGTCGCCGTGATCGGCGGAGGCAACACCGCGGTCGAGGAGGCGCTCTATCTTTCGCATATCGCGGAGCACGTGACGCTGGTGCATCGGCGGGATCGCCTGCGCTCGGAGAAGATCCTGCAGGACCGCCTGATGCGCGAGGTCGAGGCCGGCAAGGCCTCGGTCGTCTGGAACCACACGGTCGATGAGGTGTTGGGAGACGATCAGGGCGTGAATGGCGTGCGCCTGAGATCCGTGAAGGACGGGGAGACGCGCCGGCTGCCGGTCTCCGGCGTCTTCATCGCGATCGGACACGAGCCGAACACCGGGATCTTCAAGGGGCAGCTCCAGATGCGCAACGGCTATCTCACGGTGAGGAGCGGCACCGAAGGCGATGCCACGGCGACCAGCGTCCCGGGCGTCTTCGCCGCGGGCGATGTGGCCGACCACGTTTATCGCCAGGCAATCACCTCCGCCGGCGCGGGTTGCATGGCGGCGCTCGACGCCGACCGCTACCTCGAGCGGCTGGAGACCGAGGCGCTCTAGGGCCAAGGCGCGAGAGACCCGGCAAGCGGCGAGGAACGTGCGAGCCCAAGCCCACTCCAGCATCGACGATATCGATCCGCGCGAGTGGAATGCGCTCGCCGGAACCGACTGCCCCTTCCTGCGCCACGAATTCCTCGCGGCCCTCGAGCATACCGGCTGCATCGGCGCGGACACCGGCTGGGAGCCCTGCCCCCTCACCTTGCGGGATGATGCCGGCCTCGCGGCGGCGGCCCCGGCTTACATCAAGTCGCACTCCTACGGGGAGTTCGTGTTCGATTTCGCCTGGGCCCAGGCCTACTCGCGCTACGGCCGGCACTACTATCCCAAGCTCATCGTCGCCGTGCCCTTCACGCCGGCCACCGGACCGCGCCTGCTCGTGCGCCCCGGGCTCGAGCCCGCCTCGGTCGCCAACCGTTTGCTCGATGCCCTGCAGGCACACGCCGCGAGCCGCCGGCTTTCCTCCGTCCACGCCCTTTTCCTCGATGAGCCCGCGCGCGCCGCCTGCGAGAGATCGGGCTGGCTGCTGCGGCGCGATTGCCAGTTCCACTGGACCAACCACGGCTATCCGAGCTTCGAGGCGTACCTCGAGACCTTTACCGCGGAGAAGCGCAAGAAGGCGCGCCGCGAGCGCCGGCGGGTAGCCGAGGCCGGCATCCGCTTCGAGACGCGCTTCGGGGCCGAGATCGACGAGACTCTTCTCGACCGCGTGTACACCTTCCACCGCGAGACCTTCCTGCGCCACGGCAACGACGCCTATCTCACCCGGGCGTTCTTCAGCGAGATCAAGCGCACGCTCGGGGAAGCCCTCATGGTCAAAGTGGCCATGCATGGCCCCGTGCAGCGCGCCACATCGCGGCCCACATCATCGGAGAATGCCGTCGCGGCGGCGATCTTCTTCTGGTCGCCGCAGGCACTCTACGGACGTTACTGGGGCGCCGCCGCCGACTACCATAGCCTGCATTTCGAGACCTGCTATCACCAGGGCATCGAGTTCTGCATCGAGCGGGGCGTGGGAAGGTTCGAGCCTGGCACGCAGGGTGAGCACAAGGTGAGCCGCGGCTTCGAGCCGACCCTGACCTGGTCCGCGCACCACATTGCCGACGCCGCCTTTCGCGAGGCGATAGGGGAGTATCTGCAGCGCGAAGGCGGCGCCATCGATGACTACGCCGCCGAGGTCCGCGAGCACGTGCCTTATCGCAAGGCGCCGGCGGCCCCATGAAGCGCCCGTGAAGACGATCACCTGGCTTTCGCCCAAGGACGCGCCTGAATGGTTTCCTCCGCCGGAGCAGGCACTGGAAGATCCGGCGGGCCTGCTGGCCGCAGGCGGTGACCTCTCGCCCGCCCGGCTCCTGGCCGCCTACCGGCGCGGCATCTTCCCCTGGTATTCGCCCGGCCAGCCGGTCCTCTGGTGGTCGCCCGACCCGCGCGAGGTCCTCTTCCCCGAGGAGTTCCGGGTGAGCCGCAGCCTGGCGAAAACCCTGCGCAATGGCGGTTTCAGCGTCGTGATGGATGAGGATTTCGCAGCGGTGCTCGACGGCTGCGCCGCCCCGCGGGCCCACAGCCAGGGCACCTGGATCACCCCGGAGATGCGCGAAGCGTACCTCGAGCTCCATCGCCGGGGACATGCTCACAGCGTCGAGGCGCGGCGCGGCGGGGAGCTGGTCGGCGGGCTCTACGGCGTGCGGCTCGGGGGCGTCTTCTTCGGCGAGTCGATGTTCAGCCGCGCGCGCGATGCCTCGAAAGTGGCGCTCGCGCATCTGGTGGCGGTGTGCCGCCGCAACAGCATCGCCGTGATCGACTGCCAGCTCGCTTCCCGGCACCTCGCGAGCCTCGGCTCCCGCGGCATTCCCCGGGCGCAATTCCAGGCATTGCTCGCCGAGTGGGTCACCGTCGAACCCGGTCCGCTCGACTAGGCGCTCCCCCGGCAAATTGCAGACCTGCGGCCTTTGTGCTCCAATGCGCGCCCCTGAGACGATAAGGGCATTATGTCCAAAGAAGACGCGATCCAGATGGAGGGTGAGGTGGTGGAGACACTGCCCAACACCACCTTCCGCGTGAAGCTGAAGAACGGCCACGTGGTGACCGCGCACATCTCCGGCAAGATGCGGAAAAACTACATCCGCATCCTCACCGGCGACCAGGTCACGGTGGAAATGACGCCCTATGACCTGACCAAGGGGCGGATCATCTACCGCGGCAGATAGCCGCTCAGGCCGTCAGCTCCGGCGTCGTGTTCGGGGTGCATTCGAGCTCCAGCTTGGAGCCATCCGCCGCCACGAACACCCGCACGTGTCCGCCTCCCACCAGTCTGCCGAATAGCAGCTCTTCCGCCAGGGGCCGCTTGATGTGCTCCTGGATCGTACGCGCCATCGGGCGCGCACCCATCTTCGGATCGTAGCCCTTCTCGGCGATCCACCGGCGCGCCGCATCATCGAGGGTGATGGTGACGCCCTTCTCCTCGAGCTGCATTTCCACTTCCACGACCAGCTTGTCGACCACCCGCTCGATGGTGACCGGATCGAGGCTGGCGAACTGGATCACCGCATCCAGGCGATTGCGGAACTCCGGCGTGAAGGAGCGGCGGATCGCCTCCATGCCGTCGCTCGCATTGTCGGCGTGAGTGAAGCCGATCGCGGGGCGCGCCATCTCCTGGGCACCGGCATTGGTCGTCATGACGATGATGACGTGGCGGAAGTCGGCTTTGCGCCCGTTGTTGTCGGTAAGCGTGCCGTGATCCATCACCTGCAGCAGCAGGTTGAAGACATCCGGATGGGCCTTCTCGATCTCATCGAGCAGCAGCACGCAATGCGGGTGCTTGGCGATGGCCTCGGTGAGGAGACCACCCTGATCGAAGCCGACGTAGCCCGGCGGCGCGCCGATGAGCCGCGAGACCGTATGCCGCTCCATGTATTCCGACATGTCGAAGCGCAGGAACTCCACGCCCATGGCGATGGCGAGCTGGCGGGTGACCTCGGTCTTGCCGACACCCGTGGGGCCTGCGAAAAGGAAGCTGCCCACGGGCTTGCGCTGATCGCCCAGGCCCGAGCGGGCCATCTTGATCGCGGCCGCCAGCGCCTCGATGGCGCGGTCCTGGCCGAAGATGACCAGCTTCAGGTTGCGCTCCAGATTCTTCAGGATCTCCTTGTCGGAAGTCGAGACGCTCTTCGCCGGAATGCGTGCCATGCGCGCAACGACATCCTCCACGTGTCGCACCTCGATCACCGGCTCGCGCTCGCCCACCGGCTTCAGGCGCTGCCGCGCCCCCGCCTCGTCCACCACGTCGATCGCCTTGTCGGGCAGGTGGCGCTCGTTGATGTGCCGGGCGGCGAGCTCCGCGGCCGCCTTGAGCGCCTCCGCGGCGTAGGTGATGCCGTGATGCTCCTCAAACTTGGGCTTCAGGCCCATCAGGATCTCCACGGTTTCCGCCACCGACGGCTCGGTGACGTCGATCTTCTGGAAGCGGCGCGCGAGCGCATGATCCTTCTCGAAGATGCCGCGGTATTCCTGGTAGGTGGTCGAGCCGATGCAGCGGATCTCGCCATTGGTGAGCACCGGCTTGATGAGGTTGGAGGCATCCATTACGCCGCCCGAGGCGGCGCCGGCGCCGATCACGGTGTGGATCTCGTCGATGAAGAGGATGGCGCCGGGCTGCTTCTTCAGCTCCGTGATGACGCCTTTCAGGCGCTTCTCGAAGTCGCCGCGGTACTTCGTCCCGGCGATGAGCGCGCCCATGTCGAGCGCA
>DASVWT010000122.1:0-9434 GCA_036393055.1 Steroidobacteraceae bacterium | reverse complement strand
CCGACGCTGCAGGGCGTCCTCGGCTCGCTTGCGGACCGTGGCGATCGCTTCCTCCGGCGGGTCAGGGAAGATCTGGCCGAAAAGCGCTCGAGGCGGAAGAACGTGCACCACCTGCAGTACGCCGCCCAGCGAAGAGACTATCCAGGCGGCGCGGCGTACGGCCCGGTCGGCCCCCGGCGAAAAATCGGTAGCGACAACGATGGACGAGATTCCGGCCATAGACCGGACACGACGCAACTCGTGCGCCCGGCCGGCCTGATATCAGCTACATCTGGCGGTGCACGGTGTCCCTGGTATCCGGGCGAGTGATTTCCCGCCAGACCGCGGCTCACTCGGTCCCGCGGCATCGGCGGGTTCCGCAACTGAATCGGAGCGCATTGTCCGGCGGTTGAGGTCCCGTTCTCGTACAAGCGTTAGAGGGGCCTGCACGGTAGCGGCAGATTCTCGAGCGGCCGGCCCGATAGTCACGTTGCCGCTCGGCCTTCCTGGCTCGCGCGCCTCCGTTCGTGTTCGCGCTGGCAACCGATGCAACGCTTGGCCGTGGGGTAAGCGAGCAGTCGCTCGTAGCCGATCTCTTGGCCGCATTCTGTGCATATGCCGTATGTGCCGACGGCGATCCGCTTGCGAGCCGCCTCGATATCGCGCATATCCTGGATGTTCTGCCGAATGATTGCGTGGTCGGAGCGCTGCCAGATCTCCGCCAAGGCCTCATCCAGTCGATCCGCCGCCCGCCCCGCGAGCGCCTGCTGCAGGCGATCATCGATCGAGCGCTCGGCGACCGAACGGACTTCGTGCAACTCGCGAACCCAGCGCTCGTCCATCATTCGGCGAAGAGCATCGATCTGATCCGGGCTGAGTGCCGACATAGCCACTCCTGCATATGTGGTGTGCCATAGCAATACAGGTGCCGGATGTGATCAATCGACTGGCCGCCGTGAACCGGTGATGCAGCGCGGGTGCCGACGCCGTCGCTGATGCTGGCTGACCGGTAACGCCATGGCTGCAGCCGCACAACTGCCCGCCGGGCGGTCTTAGGTCCCCGACTGTCTAGCCGGAGGGTTCGGTGGCGAGGAACACGAGTGAGCACTCCGCGCGCTCGAGCATCGCCATCGGTTGGCACGGTACGTTGCTGGGCGGACGTGCGCGACTGCCCCGGATAGGCTGACGTGATGGCAGCGGCAGGCTGATGAGACGAATACGTGAATCCTGGCGGGCAAGGGCTTCGAGGAGTCGGTGAACCCGGCAGCGGAGTAGTAGATGTATCGAGCCCCGTCCGGCCGCTGCCGCCTCCGCGTATCGCACGCGTGAAATCGCCTAAAATGCCATTCATTCACCTCTGCTGCTAATCAGCGCTTCGGCCCTAAGTACTTGAAAATCGATAGGAAAATCAGCGTCGCGCCGATGATGGACTGGACCGACCGCCACTGCCGGTACTTCCTGCGCGGCTTCTCCCCGTCCACGCTCCTTTACACGGAGATGATCACCTCCGCCGCCATCGTGCGCGGCGATGCGCGGCGGCTTCTCGCCTTCGACCCCGAAGAGCATCCGGTGGCGCTGCAGTTGGGTGGCAGCGAGGCGAGAGAGCTCGCTGCCGCGGCGAGGGCGGGGGAGGATGCCGGCTACGACGAGATCAACTTGAACTGCGGCTGCCCGAGCGACCGCGTCGCAAGCGGCGCGTTCGGCGCGTGCCTGATGCGCGAGCCGGCGCGGGTCGCCGACTGTGTGGCGGCGATGAGGGCGGTAGTGGCAGTGCCGGTCACCGTGAAGATGCGGATCGGCGTCGTGAGCGGTACGCGCGAGCAGGCGCGTGGCGCGCTTTCGCGGTTCGACGAGTCTGACTTCGAGGCGCTTCATGAGTTCGTGAGTCAGGTACGGGCCGCAGGCTGCGACGTCGCTATCGTCCACGCGCGCAAGGCGGTGTTGGGAGGGTTGTCGCCGAAGGACAACAGGGAGATCCCGCCGCTCAACTACGACGTCGTGCGGCGGATGAAGGGGGAATTCACCGGACTGCCGGTGATAGTCAACGGCGGGTTCCGCGCCACGGCGGGCATTCTCGAGGCGCTGACCTGGTGTGACGGCGTGATGCTGGGCCGCGAGGCCTATCACCGCCCGGCGATCCTCAGCGAGCTGCAGCGCGAGCTAGGGGGCGGTGAGCGCTTCGAGCCGCCGAGCCGCGCGGCGTTGCTCGAGCGAATGGCAAGCTACACGCAGCGGCAACTCGCGCAGGGCGATCGCTTGTCGGCGATCACACGCCACATGCTCGGGCTCTATGCGGGTGAGCCTGGTGCCAGGGACTACCGCCGCCTGCTGAGCGAAGGCGCGCGCGTTGCCGGTGCCGGGCCAGAGCTGCTGAGGGAAGCGGCCGCTGCGGCGAGGGAAGCGCGCCGGGCCCAGGCTGCGCCGGCCGTCGGCGGCAGCTCCGCCTAATCGGTAGCGAAGCAGAGTCTCTCTGGTATCATCGCCGAATTACGTCGTCGCCTTGCCGTGCCGGGGGATTGCAAGGGTGGGCGGCCGGCTGCGCACTCTTTCACATGGGCAAGGATATCGAACTCGCCATACTGTTTGCCGATGTCGTCGGCTCGACCCGGCTCTATGAGCTCATGGGCGACCTGCGCGCGCGCGATATGGTCTCGATCTGCATCGATGTGATGCGAAGCGCCACCGAGCAGCGCCACGGCACGGTGATCAAGACCATGGGCGATGAGGTCATGGCCAGCTTCCCGAGCGCGGATGAGGCACTGAACGCCGCGGCCCAGATGCAGCAGCAGATCTCCGGTCACGCCCAGCTCAAGGTCGATGGCCAGCCGGTCTCCATCCGCATCGGCTGCCACTTCGGCCCGGTGGTGCTGGAGGCACGCGATGTCTTCGGCTCGACCGTGCATACCGCCAACCGCATGACCAGCCAGGCGAAGGCCGGCCAGATCATCACCACCGCCGCCACGGTCGAGCATCTCTCGCCCGAGTGGCGGGCCGCCTGCCGGCTGATCGACAACGCGCCGATCAAAGGGCAGGGCCACGAGGTTCCCCTCTACGAAGTGCTCTGGCAGACGGAGGACGTGACCAGCATGGTGCCCGCGATCGCCCTCAAGGGACGGCAGGCGGGTGCGGCGCGGCTACGCCTGCGCTGGTTCGACCGTGAGGTCGTCGTGGACGAGCACCACCCCAGCGTCACCATCGGGCGCGCCGAGGACAACGATCTCATCGTGAAGGGGAATCTCATCTCCCGCCTGCACGCGCGCATCGAGCTCAACCGCAACAAGTTGGTGCTGATAGATCAGAGCACCAACGGCACGTTCGTGCAGACCCTGGGCGGGGAGGAATCCTTCGTCCGCCGCGACAGCCTGCAGCTGAAGGGCGAAGGGATGATCGGCCTCGGCCGCCTGCCGGAGGCCGATTCCGCCCAGACCATCCGTTTCGCCTGCGAGACCGTCTAGCCGAGGCGGCTCTCGGTCGTCGCCAGCTCCGTGAGCAGCTCCGGCGGCAGCCGCGAGCCGTATTGCTCGAAGTACGCGCGGATGTCCGCGACCTCCTTGCGCCAGAGCACCGGGTCCACCGAGAGAAGCGCGTCCAGCCCGTCGGCACCCAGGCTCAATCCGCTCACATTCAGGTCCTCGGTCCGCGGCAGCAATCCGACGGCCGACTCCACCGCGCCGGCCTTGCCGCCGCAGCGATCGAGCATCCACGCGAGCACGCGCAGGTTGTCGCCGAACCCGGGCCAGAGAAATTTGCCTTGCGCATCGCGGCGGAACCAGTTGACGTGGAAAATCCTCGGCGCCCGAGACAGCTTTGCGCCCACCGTGAGCCAGTGCTGCCAGTAGTCGGCGAAGTTGTAGCCGCAGAAAGGCTTCATGGCCATCGGGTCGCGGCGGACCACGCCCACCTGGCCCACCGCTGCCGCCGTGGTTTCCGAAGCGACGGAGGCCCCGACCAGCACGCCGTGGCGCCAGTTGCGCGCCTCGTACACCAGCGGCGCCACCTCGCGGCGCCTGCCGCCGAAGACCAGCGCCGAGATCGGCACTCCGCGCGCATCCTCGGTATGCGGGGAGTAGCTGGGATTGCGCCTGGCGGAGACCGTGAAGCGCGAGTTCGGATGAGCGGCGGGCCCTCTCGAGGGATCATAGGGCCGGCCCTGCCAGTCCGTCACCGGAGCGCCGCTCGGCAGTCCTTCCCACCACGGTTGGTTGTCCGCGGTGAGCGCCACATTGGTGAAGAGCGTGTCGCGCCGGATCATCTCATAGGCGTTGCGGTTGGTCTGCGGGTTGGTTCCGGGCACCACCCCGAAGTAGCCGGCCTCGGGATTGATGGCCCAGAGCCGCCCGTCGGCGCCCGGATGCAGCCAGGCGATGTCATCGCCCACGGTGAATACCTTCCAGCCCGGGAGCGAGGCCGGTGGGATCAGCATCGCCAGGTTGGTCTTGCCGCAGGCGGAAGGGAAGGCGCAGGCGATGTAGTGCCTCTCCCCCTTGGGGCTCTCCAGGCCCACGATGAGCATGTGCTCGGCCAGCCAACCCTCGGTGCGCGCCTGCCAGCTCGCGATGCGCAGCGCGTGGCACTTCTTGCCGAGCAGGGCGTTGCCGCCGTAGCCGGAGCCGAAGCTCTCGATCGAGAGGTCCTCCGGGAAGTGCATGATGAAGCGCCGATTCGGATCGAGCTCCCCGGTGGAATGCAGGCCGCGCACGAACTTGCCGTCGTGGGCGATCCGCTCCAGCGCGGGGCGTCCCGCCCGCGTCATGATCATCATGTTGATAGCGACGTAGGCGCTGTCGGTGATCTCGACACCGCAGCGCGAGAGGGGCGAGTCGATGGGGCCCATGCAGTACGGAATGACGTACAGCGTGCGTCCGCGCATGCAGCCGGAGAAGAGCCCACGCATCTTGGCTCGCGCCTCTTGCGGATCCATCCAGTTGTTGTTGGGTCCGGCATCATCCTTGGAGCGGGTGCAGATGTAGGTCAGATGCTCCACGCGCGCCACGTCGCTCGGGTTCGAGCGGTAGAGTTGGCAGTCCGGGAAGTGCTCCGGGTTGAGCTTGATGAGCTCACCGTCGCGAATCAGCTTCGAGGTGAGCTCGCCATGCTCCGCGTCGGTTCCCTCGCACCAGCGCACTGCCGCCGGCTGAGTGAGGGCTCGAACCGAGTCCACCCATTCGGTCACCGCACGGGAGAGTTGGGGCAACGGGATCGGCAGGGGTAAAGCAGTGGCCATCCTCGGTTCCTCTTGTCATTGCGGCCCGGCCTTCACCGAAGCCGTTCACCGCAGGTGGGGGACGCGTCGGCTCCTGCCGGGTCCAGGGTGTGACTCAGTATAGTCCTGCGTCCGCCGCGGCCTCATAAAGTACGATAAAACGTTCTGTTTTGTTCCATAATCGCACACCCCAAACCTTGCAGGAAATTCAGCCATTTGGCCGCGCGGCGGCGGGGCCCTATCATCGCAGCATGTTGGAGCTCGAGGACATCTTCGGGGAAGGAGGGCCGCTGCAGCGCGCGCTGCCGGGCTTCAACGTTCGCCGCCAACAGACCCACATGGCCGCGCGGGTGGCCGCCGCGCTGGCCCGGCGGGAGGTGCTGACGGTGGAGGCGGGCACCGGCACGGGCAAGACTTTCGCATATCTCGTACCCGTGCTGCTCTCGGGCGCCCGGGTGCTGGTCTCGACCGGCACGCGGACACTGCAGGATCAGCTCTATACCAAAGACCTGCCGCTCCTCGGGGCCGCCATCGGGCGCCCGGCCAAGGTCGCTCTGCTGAAGGGCCGGACCAACTATCTTTGCAGCCATCGGCTGGAGCAGGCCGCGGGGCCGTCGCGAGACGGCATGCTGGAGCGCATCCGCAGTTGGTCGCTAACGACGCGCAGCGGCGATCTTGCGGAGGTGGGCGGGCTCGCCGACTCTCACCCGGCATGGGCGCAGGTCACCTCCACCCGCGACAACTGTCTCGGCACCCGCTGTCCGCAGCTTGCGGGCTGTCACGTCGCGCTCGCCAGGCGCCGGGCGCTCGATGCCGACATCGTCATCGTCAATCACCATCTGCTGCTCGCGGATCTCGCGCTCAAGGAGGACGGATTCGGCGATCTCCTCGGCGCAGCCGATGCCATCATCCTCGACGAGGCGCACCAGATCCCGGATCTCGCCGCGCAATTCTTCGGCGCGCACGTGAGCAGCCGCCGCATCGAGAGCCTGTTGGCCGACGCCCAGGCGGAGCTCGCGAAGGCGGGCGGGCTCACGGCGGCCGGCCACGATGATGCGGCCGCGGCGATGCGGCTCGTGCAATCGTGCCTGGCGCGGATCGGCACGATTGCCGCCGGTAATGCGGGCCGCATGGCCTGGACAGGGGACGATGCGCCTGTTGCTGCCGCCGTTGCCGATCTGACAGCCGCCGTGGCGGCTCTCGCGGCCGCGCTGCGCGCTGCCGGCGAGGAGACGAGTCTCGGTGCGCTCGGCGATCGCACTGGCGAGCTGGCGGCGAGCCTCGAGCGCATCGCTGCGACAGGCGAGATCGACGGCGCCCGCTCGATCGAGATCACCCCGTCATCCGGGGAGCTTCCCCTCGTGCCCGCAGGTCCCAGGGCGCGCTTCGCTCTCAGCCTCCTGCCATTCGACATCGCCGCGCGTTTCCAGGCGCTCATCGAGGCGCACCCCTGCTCGTGGGTGTTCACCTCGGCAACACTTTCGCTGGGCGAGGACTTCACTCCCTTCACCGGACGCCTGGGACTCGACGACTGCTCCACGCTGAAGATCGACAGTCCCTTCGACTACGCGCGCCAGAGTCTCCTTTATCTGCCGGCGCACATGCCGCTCCCGGCATCGCCGCAGTTCCTCCCGGCCGTCATGGAGGTCGCGCGCGAGCTCATCGAGGCATCCCACGGCGGGGCTTTCGTCCTTTTCACCAGCCATCGCGCGCTTGCCGCCGCAGCGTCGCTGTGGCGCGCCCGAGAGACTGCCGGCGAGACGGGCTACCGCCTGCTCGTGCAGGGGGAGGGGCCGCGCGAGCGGCTCCTCAAGGAGTTCCGTGAGGACGGCAGCGCCGTGCTCTTCGGCACGACGAGCTTCTGGGAGGGCGTGGACGTGAAGGGCCGCGCGCTGCGGCTCGTAATCATCGAGAAGCTGCCCTTCGCCTCGCCCGATGATCCGCTGGTGCGCGCCCGGGTCGAGCACCTGGAAGCGAGCGGCAGAAGCGCCTTTCGCGAATACCAGCTGCCCGAGGCGGCCCTGGCGCTGAAGCAAGGCGTGGGACGCCTCATCCGCAGCGAGGAGGATTTCGGCGCGGTGGCCATCTGCGATCCGCGACTGACCTCGCGCAGCTACGGCAAGGTGTTCCTTGCGGCGCTGCCGCCGATGACCGTGACGCGGGAGCGGCAGGCCGCCCTCGAGTTTCTCGGCCGACACGCCCAGCCATCGCCGGTGCTGCCTCGCGGAGCGCTCGCGCCGTGAAGCTGCTGGCGATCGACACCGCCACCGAGGGCTGCTCGGCGGCTTTGCTCATCGGCGAGCGGCTGCTCACGCGCGAGGCCGAGCTCGCGCGCGGTCATGCCGAGCGCATCCTGCCTATGATCGACGAGTTGCTCGGCGAGGCCGGGATGAGCTTGCGCGGACTCGATGCCATCGCCTTCGGCCGCGGCCCGGGCTCCTTTACTGGAGTGCGCCTCGCCGCCGGCATCGCCCAGGGGCTCGCCTTCGGCGCAGATCTCGGGGTGGTGGCGATCTCCGATCTTCGCGCTCTGGCGCAGCGCGGCCTCGCTGAAGACGGCAGCGTCGCGCGCGTGCTCGTATGCAATGATGCGCGCATGCAGGAGGTGTACTGGGGATGCTTCGAGCGCGGCGGGGACGGGTTGGCAACTGACCGCGGCCCGGAGCGGGTCGGTCCGCCCGCCACTGTGCACCTGCCGCCTTCCTGGACGGACGCCGCGGGCCTCGGCCGCGGCTTCGCGGCCCATCCGATGCTAAAGGCGCTCGCGGGCATCACCGTGCCGGATGCCTGGGAGCGGCTCCTCCCCAGGGCTGCCGAGATCGCCCGCCTCGCGGCGCCCGAGGCAGGCGCCGGCCGGTTGCTCGCCCCGGAGGCCGCCGTACCGGTCTACCTGCGGGATGATGTCGCGCGGCCGCCGCCGTAACATATGTCCGGGTCAGTCATCTCTCTGCAATATTCCGCGACTGTAATGCTCGGGTCATGCACGGCAAAGTCATTCTGGTGGTGGAGGACGAGAGGTCGATCCGCGACATGATCGCCTACAGCTTGAAGCGCGCCGGGTACGTCGTGCGCGAGGCGGAGGACTGCCGTGGGGCGCGCGATGCGCTCGCCGAGCGGCTTCCCGACCTCATGCTCGTTGATTGGATGCTGCCCGACAGCAGCGGGCTCGAGCTCACGCGCTCGCTGAAGCGGGACCGCATGCTGCGCGAGATCCCCATCATCATGCTGACGGCCCGGGCCGAGGAGGGCGACAAGGTCGCGGGCCTGGAAAACGGTGCCGACGATTACATCACCAAGCCCTTCTCGCCGCGGGAGCTGCTGGCGCGCATCGGCGCGGTGCTGCGCCGGGCCGGGACCGCGGGCCTCGATCAGATCATCGAGTTCGACGGGCTCAAGCTCGACCAGCAGGGCCAGCGGATCACCGTCAATGACGAGGCGCTGCCGCTCGCGCGCACGGAGTTTCGCATGCTGGAATTCTTCATGAGCCGTCCGGAGAGGGTCTTCAGCCGCGAGCAGCTCATCGCACGGCTCTGGGGCAACGACACCAACGTCGAGGACCGCACCATCGATGTCTGTATCCGCAGGCTCCGCCTCGCGCTCGAGCCGTACGGCCTGGATCGCTATATCCAGACGGTGCGCAGCGCGGGCTACCGCTTTTCCAACAAGGGGCAGTGAGGACTCCGCTGCAACCGGCAACGCAGGCATGGTGGTCTGCCGCCGGCCGCCTGCTCGGCACGGTGGTCCTCGGGCTGATCGCCGGCGCGCTCGTGGGCAGCGTGTGGGGCGGGCTCGCCTGTGCGCTCGCCGCCCACCTCACCTGGCAGCTCGTGGTGCTCTTCAGGGTCGAGTGGTGGCTGCGGCATCGCAGCCTCGCCGATCCGCCGGACATCGGCGGCGTATGGGGCGAGATCCTCTCCCAGATCGTCCGCCTGCACCGGCGCAAGCGCTTCCACAAGCAGCGCTTCGTGCAGCTCATGCGCCAGCTGCAGAGCTCCACCGCCGCCCTGCCCAACGGGGTGGTCATTCTCAACCCGCAGCGCGAGATCGTCTGGTTCAACCGCATGGCCGGAAGGCTGCTCGACCTGCGGCGGCCGGCGGACCTGGGACTTCGGATCGAGAACCTGTTGCGCGAGCCGGCGTTCGCCCGGTATCTGCAGCTTCAGGACTTCGCGAGCCCGGTGATCGTCCGCCGGGCGAACCGCGAGGAGTGTTACCTCTCCCTGCAGATCGTGCCGTATGGCGAGGGCCAGCA
>DASVWT010000121.1:0-9160 GCA_036393055.1 Steroidobacteraceae bacterium | reverse complement strand
CCGTCCGGTGCAGAAGCCCGGCGTCTTCGCCAGGGACCTGGAGATGAAAGCGCCGATTCCCGGCGACGACCTCATCCTCTCGCTCGATCTGAAGATACAGAAGGTGGCCGAGGCCGCCCTCGCCGGCCAGGAAGGCGCGGTAGTCGCGATCGATCCCAACAACGGCGACGTCATCGCGCTCGTGAGCTCCCCGGGCTTCGACCCCAACCTCTTCGCCCGCGGCATCACGGAGAAGGAGTACCGCGACCTCGAGGGCGACCCCAACCGGCCGCTCTTCGATCGGGCGCTGCGCGGGGAGTACTCCTCGGGCTCCACCATCAAGCCATGCCTCGCCCTGGGCGCCCTCACCGACGGAGTCATCAATCCCGACAAGGACGTGTACTGCCCGGGTTACTATCACCTCCCCGGTGCGCGGCACATCTGGCACGATGCCAATCACGAGCGCCACGGCAACGTGGATCTCGACCTCGCCATCGCAGAATCCTGCGACGTTTATTTCTATGGCGTTGCCCACGAGATGGGCATCGACCGGATCTCCGCCTGGCTGCCGCTGTTCGGCTTTGGCCGCCCGACCAGCATCGACATCGGCGGCGAGAAGCCTGGCATCGTGCCCTCGCGCGCCTGGAAGGCGGCGCACTTCGCCAACCCCGCCAACAAGGTATGGTTTCCGGGCGAGACCGTGAACCTCGGCATCGGACAGGGCTACTTCCTGGTCACGCCGCTGCAGCTGGCCCACTACACCGCCATCGTGGCAGCGCGCGGCCGCATCTGGCGGCCGCGGGTGGTGACCGGGTTGCGCACTCCCGAGAGCGAGAAGATCGAGTGGCTGCCGCCCGTCTACGAAGGCGACCTGTCGAACATCAGCGCCGACTCCTGGAAGCGTGTCATTCACGGGATGATCGGCGCGACCACTTATCCGCGCGGCACGGCGACTTACCCGATGCGTGGCACGCCCTACACGGTGGCGGGCAAGACCGGGACCGATCAGGTCGTGAACGAGTCGGTGACCGGCAATCTCAACGAGGAGCATGGCTTCAGCAAGATCAACAAGCAGTATCGCGACAACGCCTGGTTCATCGCCTTCGCGCCGGCCGAGGCGCCGCGCATTGCGCTCGCGGTCATCGTCGAGCACGCCGGCTGGGGATCCACCGGTGCCGCGCCGGTCGCGCGCAAGGTCATGGACGCCTACCTCCTCGGTCCCGACGGCAAGCTGCTGCCCGCCGCTCCACGCGGGCCTTATTCGGAACCCGAGGACCTCAAGCCTGAAGTGGAGCCTTCCCTGCCGGCCCTGCCCGCTCCGACGCCGCCCCCGACTACACAACAGGTAGCGGACCGGACACGATCGGACCCGCCAGGCACTCCGCCGGTCCGATAGCGCAATATCCACCCCGCATGATTTACGAAGAAGTCAGCTCCGAGTCGCGCACCCGACGCACCCTCACCGGCGCGGCACGCGTGCTCTCGGCCCTCAGAATGGACGGGCCGCTGGTCACCGGACTCGCGCTCACCGCAGCCTACGGACTCGTGGTGCTCTACAGTGCCTCGGCGGAGAACCTGCCGATGGTGCTGCGCACGGCGATGCGGCTGGTGCTTGGCACGGCGGCCATGCTGGCGCTGGCGCGCGTGAGCCCGAATTTCCTGCGGCGCGTCGCGCCGTGGCTCTATGCCATCGGCGTCGTACTCCTCCTCGCCGTCGCTGCCGTAGGTCACACGCGTCTCGGCGCGCAACGCTGGCTCGCCCTGGGTCCCATTCGCTTCCAGCCCTCGGAGATCATGAAGCTGGCCGTGCCGATGATGTGCGCCTGGTACCTGCACGAGCGTCCGCTGCCGCCTCGCTGGCCCAACCTGCTGCTCCTCGGCCTCATCATCCTGGCGCCGGCGGCCCTGGTCGCGAAGGAGCCGGACCTCGGCACCGCGGCGCTGATCGCGGCTGCCGGCATGCTGGTCGTTTTCCTCGCGGGCCTGCGGGTACGGGTGATCGTCGGGATGGTACTGCTGGGTGTCGCGGCCGCATGGTTCGGGCTAAGGTTCATGCACGGCTACCAGCGCCAGCGGTTGCTCACCTTCCTCAATCCGCAATCGGATCCGCTGGGGGCCGGCTATCACATCATCCAGTCGCAGATCGCCATCGGCTCGGGGGGCGTATTCGGCAAGGGCTGGATGAACGGTAGCCAGGCGCAGCTCGATTTCCTGCCGGAGCGCACCACCGATTTCATCTTCGCGGTCATCGGCGAGGAGTTCGGCCTGCTCGGGCTGGCGGTGCTGCTGCTGCTCTACGCCTTTATCATCGGGCGCTCGCTCTATCTTGCGGTGCAGACGCCTGACACGTTCTCGCGCCTGCTCGCAGGCAGCGTCGCGCTGACTTTCTTCGTCTACGTGTTCATCAATGCCGGTATGGTGACGGGGCTGCTCCCGGTCGTCGGCGTCCCGCTGCCGCTCGTCAGCTACGGGGGAAGCTCGGTGGTGACCGTGCTCGCCGGCTTCGGTATTCTGATGTCACTGCACGCGCACCGGAAGCTCATGGGCTCTTAAGTGTCCCGACCCTTTCCGACCCTCGCACTCCTCACACTCGCCGCCGTAGCCACCGGCGGGGCCGGCCTGTGCGCGCAGGCGTCGGAGCCGGGCCCACCGTTCCCGCGCGCAGAGCTCTCGAAGTTCGCCGCGCACGTGGCGCGGCACGACGGACTCAACCGCAGGACAGTCCTCAAGGTGCTCGGGCACGCACGGGCGCAGCCGCAGATCATCGACAAGATCAGCCGCCCGGCCGAGCAGGTGCTGCAGTGGTGGCAGTACCGCCAGATCTTCCTTACCGACAAGCGCATCGATGCCGGCGTCGAGTTCTGGCGGCAGCACCGCGATTCCCTGGAGCGGGTGAGCGCCGAGGAAGGCGTGCCGCCGCAGTACATCGTCGCCATCCTTGGTGCGGAAACCTACTACGGCCGGATCACCGGCTCCTACCGGGTGCTCGATGCGCTCGCCACACTGGCCTTCGACTACCCGCCGCGCGCGCGCTACTTCCGCAGCGAGCTCGAGAAGTTCCTGGTGCTGACCCACCGGGAGAAGATCGATCCGCTGTCGGTGAAGGGCTCGTACGCCGGCGCCATGGGACCGCTGCAGTTCATGCCTTCCGCCTATCTGCGGTATGGCGTCGATGGCAACGATGATGGGCAGCGGGACCTCTTCGATGACTGGGACGATGTGTTCGCGAGCGTCGCCCATTACCTGCACCAGTGCGGCTGGCAGGCGGGCGGCCCGGTCGTGGCCGATGTCACGATCGATCCGGGCGCCACTTTCCACATCGATCCGGCCAATCTCAGGCTGGATGAGACCGTCGATGCCCTGAATGCCCAGGGCGTGCGGGTGCAGAGCGATGTGCCCGGAAACACTCCCGTGGTACTGCTCCTCGCCGAGCAGCAGGACGGCCCGACTTACCGCGTAGGCTTCAACAACTTCCACGCCCTCACCCGCTACAACCACAGCGCCATGTACGCGATGGCTGTGGATGAGCTGGCTCGTGCCATCGCGCTGCGGTTTGTGCCCATGCCAGTGGCCATCCTTGGCGGCGGCCCCCCCGGCCCGCGCATCCATGCGCGGGCGCTCAAAGACACCGGCTCGCCCGCCAAGGCGGCTGGCAATACAGATCGCCCCGGGCGATTCGCCAAGTGAGCGCGTCGCGTGACGGGTCCAGTCGCGGCTAGGGCGGCTCGCTGGGGGCTCGCCTGGACGATGTCCGTGGCGGCGCTCCTTGCGGGCTGCGCAACCACGCCGCACCGCGCGCCGGCGCCCGCAGCCGGGCTGCCGCCATTGCCGAAGGACTTCAGTGCGATTCCCAATGCCGTGCCTCGCCTGGAGCCGCGCGCGGCACATGGTAATCCGCCCTCGTATGAAGTAGACGGCAAGCGCTACTACGTACTCGCGACGGCGGAAGGCTATGATGCAACCGGGGTGGCCTCGTGGTACGGTCCGACGTTCGACGGGCTGCGGACATCCGATGGCGACCGCTACGACATGTACGCTATGACGGCGGCTCATAAGACGCTGCCGCTACCGTGTTACGTGCGCGTCACCAACCTCGCTAACGGCCTCAGCGTCGTCGTCAAAGTCAACGACCGCGGTCCATTCGTGGCCAACCGGCTGATCGACCTCTCGTATGTTGCCGCCGCGAAGCTCCACATGCTGGGCACCGGCACCGCGCTGGTGGAGGTTCGCGCCATCACGCCCGATACCCCGGCGGTACTCACGCGCGTGGCGGAGAGCCCGGCTCCCACTCTCTACGTGCAGGTGGGGGCATTCGCTCGACGCAGCAATGCCGACAAGGTGCTCACGCGGCTGCAGGCCGCTGGCCTCGCCGGCGCCTTCATCTTCGGGCCGCCGGCGACACGCAGCCACCTTTACCGCGTGCGCATAGGGCCGGTAAGCGGCGTGCTGGAATTCGACCGGCTGGTCGCGCGGCTCACCGCCCTGGGCTACCCCGGTGCGCGGCTGGTCACACCTTGATTTCATGATCTTCATGCTCCGATCGGCCGATCGAACTTCAACCCGCGCGGAAGATCCTACGATCCGCCCGCGCGCTTCACGTCACTCACGAGGATTTCCCGGGATGTCTCGCTCTCCTGCCGCCGCCCTGCTGGTACTCTCCACGCTCGCACTCTCCACCCTGGGGCTCGCCGCCACGGCCGGCGCCGCCGTGCCCACTCCCCCGGCCCCGGCTCTCGATGCCGGCTCGTACATCCTGATCGACAGCAAGACCGGCGATGTGCTTGCCCAGAAGAACGCGGATCAGCGGATGCAGCCGGCCAGCCTCACCAAGCTCCTGACCGCGTACATCGTCTTCGCTGCGCTCAAAGACGGTCGGCTGAAGCTCGATGATCCGGTGACGATCAGCGAGGACGCCTGGCGTACGGGCGGCTCACGGACCTTCGTCAAGGTGGGCAGCCAGGTGCCGGTCATCGACCTCATCAAGGGGATGATCGTGCAATCGGGCAACGATGCCACCGTGGCGCTCTCCGAGCGCGTGGGCGGCACGCGGGCGGGATTCGTGCAGCTGATGAACGAGTACGCGAAGCGCCTCGGCATGAAATCGTCTCATTTCGCCGATGTCGACGGGCTGCCCGACCCCCAGCATTACACGACCGCCCGCGATCTGGCGACGGTGGCCAATGCCCTCATCCGCGACTTTCCGGAGTATTACTACATTTTCGGCATGAAGGATTTCACCTGGAACAAGATCAAGCAGCCGAACCGCAACGGCCTGCTGTGGACGGATCCGTCGGTCGATGGCCTGAAGACCGGCCACACCGATGAAGCCGGGTACTGCCTCATCGGCTCGGCCGATCGCAAGGGCATGCGCCTGGTCTCGGTGGTGTTGGATGCTCCCACGTGGCACTCGCGCGAGGCCGACACGGAAGCGCTGCTCAACTACGGGTTCAACTTCTTCGAGACCGAGAAGATCGCGACCGCGCGGGCGGCAGTTCTCAAGCCGCGCGTCTACGAATCCGCATCCGGCTATGCGGCGATCGGAGCTGCCGCCGATCTCTACGTGACCCTGCCCCGCGGGCAGGCCGCCAGCGTCACGACCAATGCGGCGTTGACGACCAAGCGCCTGATCGCACCGCTGGCGGCGGGCACTGCCGTAGGCGAGCTGACCGTGACCGACGGCAACGGGCAGGTGGTCGGGCGCGAGCCGCTCGTCACGCTCGAGGCCGTACCGGCCGGCGGCCTGCTGACGCGCACGATCGATGGCATACGCCTCTGGTTCAATTGACCGCAGGCTGCGCCATGGCCGAGCCGTTTCCGACGTGTTATCTCAACGGTGAGTACCTGCCGCTCGCGCAGGCACGCATCTCACCGCTCGACCGCGGGTTTCTATACGGCGACGGCGCATATGAGGTGATGCCGGTCTATCGCAGCCGGCCGTTTCGCCTGGAGGCGCACTGCGCGCGCCTCACCCGCAGCCTCGGCGAGATCCGGATGGCGGATCCGCTCGATCGCGCGAAGTGGTGCGACATCTTCGCGACGCTGATCGCGCGCAACGGCGGCGGCGATCAGTACATCTACTGGCAGGTGACGCGCGGCGCGGAGCGCGGCCGCAACCACGCCCCGCTTCCCGACATTCCCCGCACGGTATTCGCGTTCTGCGCCCCGCTGCCGGTCGCCTCGCCAGCGGTGTTGGAACAAGGCGCCCCCTGCGTCACCGCGGATGATACGCGCTGGGCGCGTTGCGACATCAAGTCGGTGGCCCTGCTCGCCAATGTGCTGCTGCGGCAGCTCGCGGTCGATGCCGAGGCCGCGGAGACGATCCTGTTGCGCAATGGCGAGCTGATGGAGGCATCGGCCTCTACGGTGCACGTCGTGATCGGCGGCGAGCTTCGGACGCCGCCCAACTCGAGGAAGATTCTGCCGGGAACGACGCGTGGAGTGGTGGAGGAGCTTGCGGCGCGCACCGGCGTGCCTCACCGGGCCGCCATCGTCAGCGAAGCGGAGCTGCGCCGCGCCGACGAGATCTGGATCTCCGCGGCCACGCGCGAGGTGCAGCCCGTGACGACGCTCGATGGCAAGCCGGTGGGCTCGGGGCGACCTGGCCCTCTGTGGCGCCGGGTGTATGATGAATTCCAGCGCTGGAAAGAGGAACTGCAGCATCAGCCATGGCGATGAGCGATCCACCGCCGCTGCTCGCGTTTCCCACCGACTATCCGATCAAAGTCATCGGCCGCCCTTCGGATGAGTTCCGCGCGCGCGTGCATGCCGTCGTCCTGCGCCATGCGCCGCACATCGGGCCGGAGAGGGTCACGGAACGGCTGAGCGAGAACGGCAACTTCCTCTCCATCTCCTATCTCCTGCGTGCCGAGTCGCGCGAGCAGGTCGAGGCGCTCGCCACCGACCTCAAGTCCTGCGAGGGCGTGCTCACGCTCATATAACCGGTTTGTCACCAGCCGTTAACCGCTGCGCGACTGACGGCGCGGACCGGCGCCGATACGATCGTCGGCGTGTCCATCACTCTCGACCAACTGACCAAGCGCTACCAGGGTGCCCCGGTCGTCAATGATGTCTCGCTCGAGATCGGGGACGGGGAGTTCTTTGTCCTTCTCGGACCGAGCGGCAGCGGCAAGAGCACGCTGCTGCGGGCCATAGCCGGACTCTCCGGACTCGACCACGGGCGCATCGCGCTGCACGGACGCGATGTCACACACGTGTCTGCACGGCGGCGCGGCATCGGGCTCGTATTCCAAAACTACGCGCTGTTCCGCCACATGACCGTGGCGGAAAACATCGAGTTTGCGCTGCGGGTGCGCCGGGTGCGCACGGCGGAGCGCCGTCGCCGGCGCCAGGAGCTGCTGCGTCTGGTGTCTCTCGAAGGCATGGAGGAGCGCCTCCCGACGGAGCTTTCCGGCGGCCAGCAGCAGCGCGTTGCGGTGGCCCGGGCGCTCGCGCACAAGCCTGAAGTGCTGCTGCTCGATGAGCCGTTCGGCGCGCTCGATGTCAAGATCCGCGAGGGCCTGCGGCGCACCATCCGCGAAGTGCAGCGCGAGCTCGGCATCACGACCATCCTGGTGACGCACGATCAGGAAGAGGCGTTCGCCATGGCGGACCGGATCGGCGTGATGAATTTCGGCCGGCTGCTCGAGACCGGCAAGCCGCAAGACCTCTACACACGGCCGGCGACGCGGTTCGTGGCAACGTTCCTCGGAGCCGCCAACCTGGTCCTCGCGCGGCAGGGGTCAGACGGGCCGCGCTGGGGCGTATGGCCGGGGACGCTGCACGGCTCGGCTTCCGGCCTCGAGCGTGAGCGAGAGGTGGTCGCGGTAGTTCGGCCCGAAGAGATCGAGATCGCGCGATCTCGGGAGGATCTTTCCTCCTCCGGCTATCTGGGGCGGGGGACCGTGGAGGAGGTGATCTTCACCGGCGCGCTGGAACGGGCGCGCATCCGCCTCGATGAGGCACCGGATGCTCCCATCCTCGCGCATGCCAACGGAGACGGCGCCGTACTCCTCGAAGCCACGCGCGCGCAGTTCGAGCAACGCGCATTCGCTATCACTGCAGGCCAGAGCGTCACCGTCGGTGTCCGGCGGGCGCACGTCCTGCCGACGCCCCTTTCCAGTTTCACGATCTGCGCGCCGAACGCCTCCGCCACCGAAAGGCTCGCGGCCAACGCGTTGCTGTTGGACCTCTCCTCGCGCATGGGGACTCGCATTCGCCGGCATCTCGAGCCCATGTTGGGCGCCTCGGCAGCCCGCCGCGACAACATTGCGCCACTGCCGGGAACTACCGTCATAGCGGCACGGGCCGACGTAACGTCGGATGCAAAGTGGCTGTTGGACCACGGAGTGGAGGAGATCCTGATCCTGCCGGAAAATGCATCCTCACCCAAGAGGGTGCTCATCCACTGGACAGACGAGTCCGCGCGCAGCCCGACGTTGGCGGTATCCGCCAGCGTCCTGCGCCATCTCGCGGCAGAAGCGGTCTACGTCGACGTGCTTCCCGAGAGGACATCGGCGGCCGAACGGCCGTTCGGCGTCCGTGCTCTGCTCGATGCCCGCTCGGAGGCGCGCGTCGCCCACGGACTCGAGATCAGGACCGAGATGCAAATCGGGGTCGCGGCGCACGCTCTGAGGCAACGGTTGGACGAGTCGCCGGGGCAGATGTTGATCGTCGGTGTGGCGAGCGCAACCCAGCTCGGTAACGAGCTCGGGGCGCTGCTCGCCGACCCGAGCTGGCCGGTGCTGCTGGTCCATCGCGAGCGGGAGACGACGGCGCACAGCCGCTCCGCGGCGTGACCGTACCATGAGAGACGGGCAACCCACCGTCCTGCCGGGGTTCGGCCTGACGCTGGGATTCACGACTTTCTTCCTGAGTGCCGTGGTGTTGCTGCCGCTCGCCGCGCTGGTGCTGCTCGCCGCCTCGACGCCGCTGCACCAGCTCCTCGATGCGGTGGCGAGCCCACGGGCGCTCGCCTCCTACCGGCTCTCGTTC
Source organism: Steroidobacteraceae bacterium (assembly GCA_036393055.1). Taxonomy (GTDB): domain Bacteria; phylum Pseudomonadota; class Gammaproteobacteria; order Steroidobacterales; family Steroidobacteraceae; genus 13-2-20CM-66-19. The sequence continues at coordinate 190 of DASVWT010000121.1, read as the reverse complement.
GGCGGCGCGCTGCTCGCCGCCTGCATCAATCTCGTTTTCGGCTTCATCCTCGCCTGGACCCTCGCACGCTACGAGTTCCCGGGGAGAAGGCTCATGGACGCGATGATCGATTTGCCGTTCGCGCTGCCGACCGCCGTCTCCGGGATAGCGCTCACTGCCGTCTTCTCGGCGAACGGCTGGCTGGGTCATT
>DASVWT010000120.1:0-4453 GCA_036393055.1 Steroidobacteraceae bacterium | reverse complement strand
GACAACAGCGCCCTGGCCGAGCAGAACATCGAGACGGAGGTCGACCGCTACATCGCCTGGCCGGGCCAGGCGCTCTCCTACATGATCGGCGAGATGGACATCCAGCGGCTGCGCAAGAAGGCGGAAGATGAGCTGGGGCCGCGCTTCGACATCAAGGGCTTCCATGCGGCGGTGCTGGAGCACGGCGCCCTGCCGCTCACCGTGCTCGATCAGGTGGTGGATCGCTGGATACAGCATCGGCAGGAGGGCACCGCCCGAGCTGCGCCGGCCACCGCGGCGAATTGAGCCGGATCGGCCAGCAAGTCCCGCCAGGCGGACGCTGACATCGGGGCGCCCGGAGCCCGGCCTAGCCAGGAGACAGCCACATGAGTCCGACACTGTCGATTGCGGCACTTCTGCTCTCGATGCCGGCTTTTGCAACCCCGGCAATCCCAGTCGCGGCAACGGCGATCGCAACGCCGTCCACCACGGCGGCGGGCATTGCGCTGGATGCTCCATGGAAGGTCAGGACTTACGAGCTCGCGCATTCCCGATTCCGCCATCCCGCCTGGGGCTGGCAGCACTCGGAGCGCGATTACCTCATGGCGGTGAGGCTTGCGCGGGGCGACGGCCTGCACGTCGATACGGACGTGCTGTTTGCCGCGGCCTTCCTGCACGACATGGCAGCCTTCATGCCCTGCAAGGGGCCGAAGATCGAGCATGGCGAGTGCGCCGCGCGGCAGGCGCGGGCAATGCTGCGCGGCACTGGCTTCCCCATGGAGAAGCTCGCGGGTGTTCAGGCCGCGGAGCGCGGACATATGTACTACAGCAATCCCGGCAGTGACCCCAGCGCCATCGTGCTGCACGATGCCGATTCGCTCGATTTCCTGGGTGACATCGGCGCCGCGCGCCTCATCGCGCTCACCGGCGCCAAGGCTCCGAGCTTCGCGCCGGCGGTGAAGACGCTGCGCAAGTTCCTCGAGGACATCCCGCCCCGGCTGATCACCCGGACGGGCCGGCGGATCGGAGCCGAGCGCGCGGCAGAGCTTCGGTCGTTCCTCGACCGGCTGCAGGGCGAATCGGCAGGCGGCCGCGCGATGTGAATGAAGATGAGTGGCGCCGGCTGGCAGTTCTGGATCGATCGCGGCGGGACCTTTACGGATATCGTAGCGAGGGCGCCTGACGGCAACCTGCACACCCGCAAACTCCTGTCGGAGAATCCGGATCAGTATGCGGATGCGGCGGTCGAAGGCATCCGCCGGATCCTCGGGCTGCCGAGGGGCTTGCCCATTCCGGCGGGCGCGATAGCGGCGGTGAAGATGGGAACCACCGTCGCGACGAACGCGCTTCTGGAGCGCCATGGCGTACGCACGCTCCTCGCCGTTACGGCCGGATTCGGCGATGCGTTGCGGATCGGCTATCAGAACCGGCCGCGGCTGTTCGACCGGCACATCGTCCTGCCGGAGCTTCTCTACGAGCGCGCGCTCGAAGTGGCGGAGCGTCTGAGCGCCCAAGGGGAGGTCCTGACTCCCATCGATCTCGATGCCGCGCGCAGCGGTCTGGTCCGGGCCTTCGAGGACGGCATTCGCGCCATTGCGATCGTCTTCATGCACGCCTACCGGTTTCCGCAGCATGAGCGCGCGCTCGCGCAGCTCGCGCGCGAGATCGGCTTCACGCAGATATCGGCGAGTCATGAGGTGAGCCCGCTCATCAAGCTCGTGGGAAGGGGCGATACCACGGTCGTGGATGCATACCTTTCGCCGGTTCTGCGCAAGTACGTGGACCAGGTGGCGGGCGACCTCGGGGAGGGCGTGCAGTTGCTCTTCATGCAGTCCAACGGCGGGCTGGTGGAGGCACGCAGGTTCCACGGCAAGGACGCGATCCTGTCCGGACCAGCCGGAGGCATCGTCGGCATGGTGCGCACCTCAACGGAAGCGGGCGCGGACCGCGTAATTGGATTCGACATGGGCGGCACTTCGACCGATGTCTCCCATTATGCGGGCCAGCTGGAGCGTACCTTCGAGACTGTTGTTGCAGGCGTACGGATTCGCGCGCCGATGATGCATATCCATACGGTGGCCGCGGGCGGCGGCTCGATCTGCCGCTTCGATGGCATCCGGTTGCGCGTCGGACCGGAGTCCGCAGGAGCCAACCCGGGGCCGGCATGTTATCGCCGCGGAGGGCCGCTCACCGTCACGGACTGCAATGTCATGCTGGGGCGACTGCAGGCGGAGTTCTTTCCGCGCGTGTTTGGACCGACGGGCGATGATCCGATCGATGTCGGCGCGGTCGAGCGGCAATTCAGCGCGATGGCCGAAGAGGTCGGCAGGGTCACGGGCGTCCGAAGATCGGCGCAGGAGCTGGCGCATGGATTCCTGCGCATCGCGGTGGAGAGCATGGCCAATGCGATCAAGCAGATCTCCATCCAGCGGGGTCACGACGTCACGGCGTATACCCTGGCGTGCTTTGGGGGCGCGGGCGGGCAGCACGCCTGTCTGGTGGCCGATGCCCTCGGGATGAAGCGGATCCTCATCCATCGCCTGGCCGGTGTGCTGTCGGCCTATGGCATGGGGCTCGCCGAGCTGCGCGTGCTCAAGCAAAAGGCGGTCGAGGCGCCGCTCGAGGAAGCGCTGAGGCCGCAGTTGCAGCGCATCCTCGAGCAGCTCGAGCGCGCCGCTGCCGCGGAGATGACCGCGCAGGGAGTTGTCGCAAGCCATGTCACCGTCCTGCGGTATCTGCACCTCAAGTACCAGGGCACGGACCTGGCGCTGCTGATTCCCTTCGGGGAGGGGAGCGCGGCCCGGGAAGCATTCGCCGCCGCACATCGCGCCCGATTCGGGTTCGATGTCCCCGGCGGAGTGCTGATCGTCGAGGCCGCCTCGGTCGAGGCCGTCGGCGGGGGGGATGTCCCACTGGCCTTCCCTGGCGGCCGGCCACCCGGCCCGCGCATCCTGCGCGGGCGCTCGTCGCTTTGCGACTCGCCCCCGCCGCCGGTGCGCGCGAAGCGGGCCATCTGGTTCGGTGCCGACCAGGTGCAGACGCCGATTCATTCGCGCGACGACCTGCGGACGGGACATGCGATTGCCGGTCCGGCAATCATCATCGAGGCGTCGGCGACCACCGTCGTGGAGCCTGGCTGGCGCGCGGCAGTTGACGGACTGGGTAACCTCCTGTTGGAACGCGTCGAGCCGCTGCCGCGGCGCACCGCGATCGGGACCGATGCCGATCCGGTCATGCTGGAGGTGTTCGGCAATCTGTACATGTCGATCGCGGAGCAGATGGGCGTCGCGCTGCAGAGCACCTCCCGCTCGGTCAACATCAAGGAACGGCTGGATTACTCGTGCGCGGTCTTCGACCGCGGCGGCGCGCTGATCGCCAACGCGCCGCATATGCCCATCCACCTGGGCTCAATGGGCGAGAGCGTCAAGGTCATCATCGGGGCGCGGCAACTCGAAGCTGACGGGCGCGGCATGCGTCCGGGAGATGTGTACGCGCTCAATGCCCCGTATAACGGCGGGACCCATCTGCCGGACATCACCGTGATCATGCCCGTCTTCGACGGCGGGGCCTCATCGGGGAGCAGGGCAGGGCCGCTATTCTACGTCGCCTCGCGCGGGCATCACGCCGACATCGGCGGCATCACGCCCGGCTCCATGCCGCCGGACAGCCGCACCATCACGGAGGAAGGCGTGCTGATCGACAACTTCCTGCTGGTCGATGGCGGACGCTTTCGCGAGGAGGAGACGCTCGCGTTGCTTCGCGGTGGCCGGTATCCCTCGCGCAATCCCGACCAGAACATTGCCGATCTCAAGGCGCAGGTTGCCGCCTGCGCCAAGGGGGCGGAGGAGCTGAGGCGCATGGTGCGCCAGTTCGGGCTGCCCGTGGTGAATGCCTACATGCAGCACGTACAGGATCATGCGGCGGAGGCGGTCCGCCGTGTGCTCGATGTTCTGCACGATGGGGAGTTCGCCTACGAGATGGATGATGGGTCGGTGATAAGGGTCCGAATCATCATCGATCGGGCAGCCCGCCGTGCGAAGATTGACTTCGAAGGAACGAGTGCCCAGCGGCCCAACAACTTCAATGCACCACCGGCGATCTCCCGTGCCGCGGTTCTCTATGTCTTCCGCACTCTCGTGGATGATGACATCCCGATGAACGACGGCTGTCTGCTACCGCTCGAGATCGTCATCCCCGAAGGCTCGATGCTCCGGCCGCATTACCCGGCCGCGGTCGTGGCAGGGAATGTGGAGACCAGCCAGACCATCATCGATGCGCTCTATGGGGCTTTGGGTGTCCTCGCGGCCGCGCAGGGTACGATGAACAATTTCACGTTCGGCGACGGCGAGTACCAGTACTACGAGACCCTCTGCGGCGGCTCGGGCGCGGGACCGGATTTCGACGGGACGGACGCGGTACACACCCATGCCACCAACAGCCTGCTGACGGATCCGGAGGTGCTGGAGTGGCGCTT
>DASVWT010000119.1:0-2578 GCA_036393055.1 Steroidobacteraceae bacterium | reverse complement strand
GTCTACAACGGCGCGAACAAGCCGCCGTACAGCCTGCCCGACAACAAGACCCAGAGCGGCATCAAGTCGCGCAGCTCGCTCGAGGGGACGGCGGACAACTTCAACGAGCTGCGCTTCGAGGACAAGAAGGGCTCGGAGCTCCTCTTCCTGCATGCGGAGAAGGACCAGACGATCGAGGTGGAGAACGACGAGAGCCACTCCGTCGGCCACGATCGCACCAAGAGCGTCAAGAACAACGAGACGACGACCATCGGCAAGGACCGCACCGAGTCGGTGAGCGGCAACGAATCCATCACGATCGACAAGGATCGGACGGAGAGCGTCAAAGGCGGCGAGACCCTCGACATCGGCAAGGATCATTCGCAGACCATCGGCGGCGCCCGGACGCTGTCGGTCGCGAAGGACGAGTCGATCTCCGTGAGCGGCGGCCGCACGGATGAAGTCACCAAGGACGAGCAGGTGAGCATCGGCCAGAAGCGCTCGCAGAGCATCGGAACCAACGACAGCCTTTCCGTCGGCCAGAAGCTGGCGATCAACGCCGGAGAGTCGGTCGAGATCGTGACCGGCTCCGCCAGTATCACAATGAAGGAGGATGGCACGATCACCGTGAAAGGAAACAACATCACTCTGTCCGGCGACGGCGATATCACCATCAAGGCCGGTGGCAACGTCGTCATCAAAGGCACCAAAGTCACCCAGAATTGACCATGAGCGCAGACCCACGCCAGGCGTTGACGAGTACCGCCGTCACGGATGAGAGCCCTGAAGTCGGCCGCGGCGAGCTCGGCTCGCTGCTTCGAGCCCCTTCATCGCGTGCACGCGGCTCGGGCGCAGCCGCGACGCTCGGCCGTATCGTCGCTGTGGAAGCCGGAGGCGCTGTCAGCGTGGAGATTCCCGGTGCGCCGGGCGCACGGACTGCACGCCTCGCAGCGCCGCTGTCACAGGACGAGTTGCTCGCGGCCCGTGAAACGGGTGGCTCCGCCGTCCTGGTATTCGAGAACGGTGATGCGGCACTGCCGATCATCGTGGGATTGCTGCAGGCCGCAAGTCCCGCGCACGCTGCGCCGGCACCTGCCGGTGTACCGGACAATGCCAGCTCGGATATCCCGCCGGCGCTGGAGGCCACTGTCGATGGCAAGCGTGTACGGATCACCGCCCAGGACGAGATCGTCCTCGAATGCGGCAGCGCATCCATCACGCTGCGCAGGAATGGCCGCGTGGTCGTGCGTGGCACTTATGTTGAGAGCTACTCGGACGGTACCAACCGCATCAAGGGCGGCCAGGTTCGCATCAACTGAGGTGCCGACTGCCATGAATGCGGCACGCACCACCGCCGAGCCCTACTGGGACCTGATCGAGCAGAGCCTCGAGGAGGCAGCGTTCTTCTGGAAGCGCTGGGAAAGCGATCTCGAGAGCCTCACGCGCAATTTGCAGGAGGTTGAGTCCTGGACGGAGGATCGGCTTCACGGCGCCCTCGACGGTGTGCGCGTCGCCGGTGAGAAGGTCGTCGAGGCCACCGAAGCCGCATTGCGCGGCGAGGACCCGGCGGCAGTTACTGCAGCAGCGCACACTCTTGCAGCCCGCACGCCTGCTCGTGCCCGCGAAGCGCTCGCCGCGGCTGTCCGCGGCTCCAGGGGCGCATCCCTGCGGGCCATGACCCGGGGCATGGAGACCGCGGCCCTCGATGGGAGCTTTGCGCCGGTCACGGCGGTGCTGGCGTCGGCCGGTCCCGAGCACAGCGCGGCACTCTGCCGGATCAAGCGCTTTCGCCGGGTCTCACCGGGAAGGGAGGTGGAGGATGCGCTGCAGTCGGGAATTGCGGATCTGCAGGCCGATGCGCTGCGGTCGCTGGCCTATGTCGCGGAGCAGCCGATCGCCGGGCGCCACATCACCTGGGGACTGAAGAGCGCTGGGCGCGAAGTGCGCGGCGCTGCCATCCAGACCGGCATTCGCCGCTCGGAGCCGGCCGCCTGGCAGGCGGCGGTGCAACTGGCAGAGGAGCGCAATCCTGCGTGCGCACCGCTGTTGCCGGCACTGGCTGCGCTCGGCTCGCCCGAGGAGCAACAGCTCGTGATCCGCGCACTGCGCGAGCCGAGCCTGCAGCGCGCGGGGCTATTCGCGCTTGCGTACATCGGCACGCCGGAAGCCGTGGAGATCTGCCTGGCCGGGATGCGCGACGAGAAGCTCGCGCGGACCGCGGGCGAGGCCTACTGTGCGATCACGGGCGCCGAGCTGGCGCGCGACCGGCTCACGGCGCCGGAGCCGGCCGACGGCCCCTCGCCGCCGTCACTGGAAGACGACCGGCTCGACGCCAACCTCATACTGACGGCGGCCGACCAATGGCCGCTACCGGACCTCGATGCCGTACGCCGGCACTGGCAGGGCATTCAGCGACGGTTTGCTCAGAGCGTGCGTCACTGGCGTGGCCGCGCGGCGAGTCTCGAACTGCTCTGCGCCGCGATCGAGCACGGTCCGATGCTCCGCCGGGATGATCTCGCCTTCGAGCTCGCGGTGCGCACCGGCGGAAAATATGACCTGGAGACGCGCGCCTTCGCCCACGTGCAGCGATCCATGATGC
>DASVWT010000118.1:0-3225 GCA_036393055.1 Steroidobacteraceae bacterium | reverse complement strand
CGAGCTCCTCGGCACCCGACAGACCGGTCTGGCGCAACTTCGCGTGGCGGACCTGACGCGAGACGCGGACCTGCTGCCGCGCGTCCAGCAGGCCGCGGAGCTGCTGATCGCGCAATACCCGGATACTATTGCGGCGCTCGCGGCCCGGTGGATCGGGAGCGCGGAACAGTATGGGAAAGTCGGATGAATAGCACGACAGTCACGACCACCGATCTGATCCTCGCAGGCAAGCCCAAAGAGGCCCCCCTCTACCACCGCCTCGCCCGCCGCCTCGAGGAATACTCGCGGCTCGCGCGCTTCGATCGCCCGATCGGCACCTGGCTGCTGCTGTGGCCGGCCCTTTGGGCGCTCTGGGTGGCCGGCGCCGGCCGGCCGGATCAGAAAGTGTTGATCGTCTTCGCGCTGGGCGTGGTCGTGATGCGCGCGGCCGGCTGCGTCATCAACGACTTCGCCGACCGCAACGTCGATCCGCATGTGAAGCGCACTCGCGAGCGGCCGCTCGCCGCGCGCCGCGTCTCACCGACGGAGGCCCTGGTACTCTTCGTCGTCCTGGGAGCGGCGGCGCTGTGGCTGGTCACCCGGCTCAACATCTTCACCGTGAAGCTGGCCGTGATCGGCGCGGCTCTCACGGTCTCGTATCCGTTCGTGAAGCGCTTCTTCCCCCTGCCGCAGCTCTACCTCGGCATCTCCTTCGGCGGCTGGAGCGTGCCCATGGCCTTCGCCGCCCAGCGCGACTCACTGCCGAGAATCGCCTGGGTGCTCTACATCGCCGCGGTCATCTGGGCGGTGGTGTACGACACCATCTACGCCATGATCGACCGGGAGGACGACATCGCGATCGGCATCAGATCGAGCGCGATCCTGTTTGCCGACATGGACCGGCTGTTGATCGGCGCCCTGCAGGCGATGATGCTGCTCGCCCTGGTGCTCGCCGGCCGGGACATGGGGTTCGGCGGGTGGTACTACGCGGGCCTGGCGACGGCTGGGCTGCTCTTCCTGTATCAGCAGTGGCTGATCCGCGCGCGGGAGCCGGCCGCATGCCTGCGCGCATTCCTCAACAACAACTACGTCGGCATGGCCATTTTCATCGGCGTGCTGCTGCAATACGTGTACACGCGTTGAGCTCGCAAAAGAATCTGCCTCTCTGGCGGCGCACGGGTTTCGCCCTGGCGGGCCTCCTGCACGCGGTGCGTGCGGAGCACAGCGTGCGCTTCGAGGCCATCGTGCTGGTGCTGGTGCTGGCGGCACTCGCGGTGCTCCGCCCGGGCCCCATCTGGTGGGCGGCCGTGGCGCTGGCGAGTGCCGGTGTGCTCGCGGCGGAGCTGCTCAACACCGCGATCGAAGCGCTGGCCGATCATGTCAGCCCGGACTTCCATCCGCTGATCAAGGTGGCGAAGGACTGCGCCGCGGCGGCCGTGCTCGTCACGGTGGTCGGCGCCTTGGGGGTGGCTGCCGCCCTCGCCGTGCACCTGCTGGACAAGTGATCAAAAATTGAGCCAATGTACACTACTCGGCCCGCATTGAGTTGACATCTGCCGCGGTGCCCGCGAACATCCCCCATCCCGACCACCGGAACTTCCATGACCCCGACCCCTCTCGGAACCGTTCGCCACGATTGGACGCTGCCGGAGGTCACGAGCCTCATGGCCCTGCCGCTCATGGACCTGCTCTATCACGCGCAGCGCGTGCATCGGGAGAATCACGAGCCCAACACGGTGCAGATGAGCACGCTGCTGTCGATCAAGACCGGCGCCTGTCCCGAGGACTGCGCCTATTGCCCGCAGAGCGTACGTTACGACACCGGCCTGGAGCGCGAAGAGCTGATGGAGGTTGCCGCGGTGCGGGAGCGGGCGCTGCGCGCCAGGGAGGCCGGCGCCACGCGGTTCTGCATGGGCGCGGCCTACCGCTCGCCCAAGGCGAAGGAGCTGCGGGTCATCGCCCAGATGGTCCGCGAGGTCAGTGCGCTCGGGCTCGAGACCTGCGCCACGCTCGGCATGCTGACGCCGCAGCAGGCGCGGGAGCTGAAAGACGCCGGCCTCGATTACTACAACCACAATCTCGACACCTCGGCGGAGTTCTACGGAGAGATCATCACCACCCGCAGCTACCAGGACCGGCTCGATACGCTGGAGGCGGTCCGCGCCGCGGACCTCAAGGTGTGCTGCGGCGGCATTCTCGGCATGGGCGAGTCATCCGATGATCGCGCCAGGCTCCTGATGACGCTCGCCAACCTGCCGCAGCACCCGGAGAGCGTCCCCATCAACCAGCTGGTCCAGGTGCCCGGCACACCGCTCGAAGGCGCCGCGCCCGTCGACCCGCTCGATTTCGTCCGCACGATCGCGGCTGCCCGCCTGATGATGCCGCGCTCGCACGTGCGCCTCTCGGCCGGACGCCAGGGGATGGGCGACGAGCTGCAGGCGCTCTGCTTCCTCGCCGGCGCCAACTCGATCTTCTATGGCGAGAAGCTGCTGACCACGGGCAACCCCGATGTCGACCGCGACCGCAATCTCCTGGCGCGGCTCGGCATCAGGCCCGAGACCCTGCCTGCCTCCCCGAATAGTTTCCAAGGAAACAATTTGGAGTCGCCGCCCTCCGCCCCGGAGGGTAGCCGGCCGCCTTGCACCCGCAATGAAGAGACAGCCGCTTGAGCCGGCGCTCGCCGAGATCGAGCGGCAGGATCTGCGGCGTCGCCGCGCGACGGTAGAGGCGTACCCGGAGAAGGCCAGCCACACGCAGGTGATCGTCGACGGTCGTCGACTCGTCGACTTCAGCAGCAACGACTATCTCGGCCTCGCGGCCCACCCGGCGGTTACCGCCGCCATGGCGGAGTGCGCGGCGCGCTGTGGCGCCGGCAGCGGTGCTTCGCATCTGATCAGCGGTCACGGACGGGAGCACGCCGCGCTGGAGGAGGAGCTGGCCGCCTACACCGGCCGCCCGCGCGCGCTCCTGTTCTCGACCGGATACATGGCCAACCTTGGTGTGGTGACAGCACTCACCGGACGCGGCGAATCCGTATTGCTCGACCGCTTGAGCCATGCATCGCTCATCGACGCCGGTCTTCTCTCAGGCGCGCGCTTCCGGCGCTATCCGCACTGCGACGCCGCCGCGGCACGCCGCCTCCTCGCCGAAAGCATACCGCAAACGACCGTGTTGGCGACCGATGGCGTCTTCAGCATGGACGGCGATGTAGCGCCGCTCGCCGCGCTCTCCGAAGCCGCAAGCGCG
>DASVWT010000117.1:0-23107 GCA_036393055.1 Steroidobacteraceae bacterium | reverse complement strand
CAGTTGGTGCTCGAAAGCACTATCTCGGCGGTTTTGCACGAATGTCAGATTTTGTATGCCCGCATCGTGGAGGTGGATGGGGCGCCGATCCTGGATGCCGGTGCTCCCTGGCCCTTCTGCGCAGAGGACGCGGAAGCCCTGAAGCCGGCAATTCTCGCTCTGCGCAGGGTAATACTGGAGCACCCGGGCGGAGTCGAGCCGGCGCATGCCCGGCAGCGTCTGCTTGCGCACGATGCGGATGTGCGCAGCTTCTACTGGGGAGCCGTCGAGCAGGCGCTCCCGGGCGGATCTTTGCGGCTGCCGGGGTTGGGTGCCGGGAAGGGCCAGCACTGATCCGACGCGGCTTGGGACCTCGGGGTACAAGATGACAAGCCCCGTTGGCGGGGCGTAAGCTTGATGGTGGCCGATCGATGATGCTCAGGCCTGGGATTTCCTACGGACCGGGCACATCACGAGTTATGACGAGTGATGCCGACGGACAGATGTCCGTCCGGTACGGAGGGCCGTATGAGCATCTCGCCAACTTTCGTGTATGTTGTGGACGACGACGCTGGTGTCCGAGGTTCGCTCGAGCGGCTCTTCCGAGTCCTCGGCTTCCAGCCGCACTCTTTCAACGCCGGCAAGGCGTTTCTCGACGCATGCCCCGAGCTTCAGCCGGGCTGTGTCTTCACCGACCTCAATATGCCAGGCATGAGCGGTCTCGAGCTCTTACAACGCCTGCGCGCCGCCGATTGCCACTGGCCGGTCGTCATCCTGACGGCATTTGGGAGCGCCGCGAATGCGGAAAAGTCTATGCGAGCTGGCGCGTTGGCCTTTCTCCAGAAGCCCCCACGCCAGAACGAGTTACTGGCAGCGGTGAAGAGGGCGCAAGCTTATCTCAACCCCGACCCCCAACCAGTGTGTGACCAGGAAATCGCGCAGCGCATTCAGCGCCTCTCGCCCAGGGAGCGCGAGGTACTCGATGGCATTCTGGAAGGCCTTCTCAACAAACAGATTGCTGCTCTACTGCAGATCTCCCTGAGCACCGTCAAGAGCGCGCGCAATGCGCTCATGGCGCGGTTAGGGGTGAAGACGAAGGTGGAGTTGGTCGCGATGGCGCTGCGCGGGGGATTAAAGATGAAGGGAGGGTCTCGCTGAGCCCGAGCTCAAGCATAAGATGAGTTTGTGTGTCAACCCGTCTAAAGACGGGGAGGGAATCCGGGTGATACCTGCAGAGGGAATGGCGGAGCGGCAACAGCGGGCGTAGACTCGCCAACAGCTTGGCCGTCGCAGGCGCGCCGGTTATGTCACAGAGAGGCATGCGGACCGAAGTTCGCTTGGAGTGAGCTCGGATGAGCGGTCCTCACGGCAGGGTTTACCTCGTGGATGACGACCCGCGGCTCCGGGAGAGCATCGCCCGGTGGCTTACCGACGCGGGTTGCCGGGTGCGTACATTTCCTTCCGGCGAGTCCCTGCTTGGGACACAGCCCCACCTTCTCCCTGGTTGCATCATCGCCGACATGCTCATGCCCGGCATGAGCGGGCTGGAATTGCAGCGACGGTTGGAAGCGGCCGGCTGCCACTGGCCGTTTATCATGCTCACCGGCCATGGGAGCCCGCCGGTAGTCGCCCGCGCGGTGGAGGCCGGCGTGATCGCCTTTCTGGAGAAGCCAGTGCGGGAGATCGAGCTGCTAGCCGCCATCATGCAAGGACAGGCGCATTTGCTCGGAAAAGCGGAAATCATCCCCGGGCCGGATCTCTTGCGGCGGGTATCGCGTCTCACCCGGCGGGAGCGACAGGTGGTCGAATTGGTGCTGCGCCAAAAGCGCAACAAGCAAATCGCAGCGATTCTCGGAATCAGCGAAACCACCATCAAGGGGTACCGCAGAACCCTCATGAAGAAGCTCGGGGCTCACAGCACGCTGGAACTCGTGGTTTTGGCGATCCGCGCGGGTCTCTACAACGCGTCTCAGGCACCGAAGCCCTGATCAAGGGCTGGTCAATGCCGTCAACAACCGCTAATGATTGTCGCGCGGAACCCCGAACTTCTCATCGATCTTCTGGTACTTCACCGCCGGCTTGAGCACCATGCCGTCGCCCAGCTGGTCCACCATGCCGCGCTGGATCTCCTGCCAGGGGGTCTGCGAGGGCGGGATCCGATAGCCTTTGGCCGCTTCGAGCGCCTTGCGTCGCGCGGCAAGCTCTGCGTCCGGCACCAGCATGTTGACCTGCCGCTTGCGCAGGTCCACGCGTACGCGGTCACCTGTCTTCAGAATGGCTAGGCCGCCCCCCGCCGCGGCTTCCGGCGAGGCGTTGAGGATGGACGGAGAGCCTGATGTGCCCGACTGCCGCCCATCGCCAATGCAGGGAAGGGAAGTGACCCCCTGTTTGATGAGGTAAGCCGGCGGACGCATGTTGACTACTTCCGCTGCCCCCGGATACCCGATCGGCCCGGTGCCGCGGATGCAGAGCAGCGTATGGCTGTCGATCCCGAGGTCGGGGTTGTCGATGCGGGCGTGATAGTCCTCCGGCCCCTCGAATACCACCACGGGCCCCTCGAAGGCTTCCTTGTCGGCCGGATTGCTCAAGTAGCGCTGCCGGAATTCCTCGGAGATCACGCTGGTCTTCATGATCGCGGAATCGAAGACGTTGCCCTCGAGGACCAGGAATCCTCCGTTGGCCTTGAGCGGCTCGGCGAATGGCCGGATGACGGCGGTGTCGATGATCTCGCGTCCACGGCAGTTCTCACCGATGGTGCGGCCGTTGACGGTGAGGGCTCCCTCACGGATGAGCCCCTGATTCATCAGCTCATTGACGACTGCCGGCACGCCGCCCGCGCGATGGTAGTCCTCCCCCAGATACTCGCCCGCGGGCTGCAGGTTGACGAGCAGCGGCACCTCGTAGCCGTACTTCTGCCAGTCATCGAGCGTCAGCTCCACCCCCATGTGCCGGGCGATGGCGATCAGGTGGACGGGGGCGTTGGTGGAGCCGCCGATGGCGGAGTTGACGACGATGGCGTTGAGGAACGCATCGCGCGTCATGATGGCCGAGGGCCGCAGATCCTCGTGCACCATCCCAACGATCCGCTCCCCGGTGAGGTAGGAGATCTGGCCGCGCTCCCGGTACGGCGCCGGGATCGCTCCGGAGCCCGGCAGCTGCATGCCGAGCGCCTCGGTGAGCGAGTTCATGGTCGTCGCCGTGCCCATGGTGTTGCAGTACCCGGTGGAGGGCGCGGAGGAGGCGACCAGCTCGATGAATCCCGGATAGTCGATCTCGCCTGCGGCAAGCATCTGCCGGGCCTTCCATACGATGGTGCCGGAGCCGGTGCGCTCGCCGCGATGCCAGCCGTTGAGCATCGGACCGACGGAGAGCGCGATCGCCGGGATGTTGACGGTGGCCGCCGCCATCAGACAGGCGGGTGTCGTCTTGTCGCAGCCGATGGTGAGCACCACGCCATCGAGCGGATAGCCGTAGAGCACCTCGACCAGCCCCAGGTAGGCGAGGTTGCGATCGAGGCTCGCCGTCGGGCGCTTGCCCGTCTCCTGGATGGGATGCACCGGAAACTCGATGGGCACACCGCCCGCGGCACGGATGCCGGCGGCGACTCGCTCCGCGAGGACGATGTGATGGCGATTGCAGGGCGAGAGGTCCGAGCCCGTCTGTGCGATGCCGATGATGGGCTTGCCCGACTGCAGCTCCTCGAGCGTCATGCCGTAGTTGAGGTAACGCTCGAGATAGAGCGCGGTCATGTCGGGATTGGCCGGGTTGTCGAACCAGGCGCGCGAGCGCAGGCGGCGTCCGCCACCCTGGCTGTTGGATGGGCTCATTACTTCTTCAGTCCTCGTTGCTTCTTGCGGGTGACGTCGATCCGGCTCACCCCGATGTCGATCACTTTCAGGATGGCCTCGGCGGCGGCCTGCTCCTGCCCGGACTCGATGGCATCGACGATGGCGGCGTGACCGTTCACGGTCCTCTCGTGGTCCGCCGGATCATCGACCGGCGAGCTGTGGGCGAACGAGGCGACCAGGGCCGTCTCGATGACGCTCGCCATGGAGCGCATGAGCGGGTTGCCGGAGGCGCTGCCGATGGCCAGATGAAAATCGAGATCCGCCTCGGCGAAGCTCTGGCGCGTATGGTCGGTGCGTGCCATCTGCCGTACGCACTCGCGCAGACGTGCGATGTCAGTGGGGGAGCGGCGCTGCGCGGCCAGAGCCGCTGCGGCAGGCTCCAGCGAGCGGCGGACCTCGGTCAGGCTCTTCATGAACTCATCGTCGAGCCCGAGCCGCACCCGCCAGGCGAGCACGTCGGCATCGAAGTAGTTCCAGTACACCGGATCGCGCACGCGCGTGCCGACGCGAGTCTTCGAGATCACGAAGCCCTTGGCGGCGAGCGTCTTCATCACTTCGCGCATCACCGTGCGCGAGACCTGGAACCGCTCGATCAGCTCCGGCTCCGGCGGCATGTTGCTGCCTGGGGCGTAGAGGCCCTTGAGTAGCTCCGTGCCGAGGATGGCCGAGATCTGATCGTGGCTGGATTTCGCCCGCTCCAGCGCGAGGCGGCTCAGGCGCGGCATGGGCCGCGGCACGGTTTGGCGATTGGGACGGTATTGCGCTTGTGCGTTCATGGGGCGGCGGAACCCCGCTATGATGCGCCGGTGAAGCGGTGTTTAGAGGTCATATAATATGACTATTTGCAGCGGGCCACAAGCCGGGGTTTTCGACTCATGAGTGCCACCGACAACGTCCTGGTTACTCGCCGGGGGCACGTATGCGAAATACGTCTGAATCGCCCGGAGAAGCGCAACGCACTTACTTCTAATATGTATGAAGCGCTGATCGAGGCGTTCACGGAAGCGGAATCGGACGACGAAATACGCGTGGTTCTGCTGAGTGGCGAGGGCGCCTGTTTCACTGGCGGCAACGACCTCAAGGATTTCCTGAGCGTCCCCGATGTCATCGCGGACGATCACGTGATCTCGCGTTTCCTGCGTGCGCTGAGCGGGTTCGGCAAGATACTGATGGCAGCCGCTCACGGCCCGACCGTCGGGATCGGTACGACGCTGCTGCTCCACTGCGATCTCGTCGTCGCCGCCGTCCGCAGCACCAAGCTCATCACTCCTTTCGTACAGCTCGGGGTCGTGCCGGAAGCGGCCAGCACGGTCCTGCTGCCGCTGCTGATTGGACATCAGCGGGCCGCTGAAATGTTCTTCCTCGGGCAGCCCATCGATGCGCAGACCGCGAAGGAGTGGGGGCTCGTCAACCGCGTGGTGGACGATGAGGCGCTGCTGGATGAGGCGCGGGCCCTGGCCGATGCGGCTGCCCGCCAACCCCCCGGCGCCGTGCGGGCCACCAAGCGCCTGATGCGCTGCGCCCAAAGCGCGCAGCTTGCCGCGCACATGCAGGAGGAATTGCGCGTATTCACAGAGCGGCTGCGCTCGGCGGAGTTCGCTGCTGCCGCCCAAGCGTTTTTCGGCAAGTCGGCCGCCCGCTCCGGCGGAACCTGAGCCATCGCCGGAGCGTTCTCTCGCGATGGCTGCCACGCGAGATGACATCGGGAACGCCCCCCACGCGGCCGGACAGGGCCGGCTGCAATGGACCCTGAGCCGGCTGCGCGCCATGAGCCCGCGCGAGCTCGGCTTCCGGCTGCGGCGCAAAGTGCAGGAAGATGCCGAGCGCGCCGGAATCGGCCTGGCGCGGCCTTCGGCGCCGGCGGGCCGCTGCGGGTCGCCCTGGGTGGCGCCGCTGCCGCGGGGATTCGACGCTCAGCGCTACACGCGCGCCGCCGACCGGATCCTCGACGGCCGCTTCGATGTGTTCGCGCTCGAGGATGCGCCGCTCGGCTTTCCGCCTCGCTGGAACGCCGATCCGAAGACCGGGATCGACGCCCCGCTCGAGTTCGGCTTAGGGCTCGACTACCGCGACTCGGCGCGGGTGGGTGACATCAAATATCTCTGGGAGATCAACCGCCACCTGGAGTTGGTCACTCTGGCCCAGGCCTGGCACCTGACAGCGGATGAGCGCCATGCCCGGGGCGCGAGGGTCCTCGTCGATTCCTGGCTCACGGATTGCCCCTATCCCTGCGGCGTCAACTGGTGCGCCAGCCTCGAGCACGCGATCCGCCTCGTCAACTGGGCTTTCGCCTGGCCGCTCCTGGGTGCCGAGGGCTCGCCGATCTTCGAGGGCGAGGAGGGAAAGGACTTCCGGCGGCGCTGGCTCGACAGTGTCTACCGCCACTGCCACTTCATCGCCCGGCACTTCTCGCGCCACTCCTCGGCCAACAATCACCTGCTGGGCGAGGCGACGGGGCTCTTCATCGCCTGCCTCACCTGGCCGCTATGGCCCGAGAGCGGCCGCTGGCTGAGTCAGGCCCGTGCGGATCTCGAGCGCGAGGCGCTGCAACAGACCTTCGAGGACGGCGTCAACAAGGAGCAGGCGGTCTGGTACCACCACTCGGTGGCCGACATGCTGCTCATCGCCGGACTCTTCGCCCGCGCCAACGGCTGCGACTTCGACTCGCAATACTGGGGCGCGCTCGAGTCGATGCTCGATTTCCTGGCGAGCATCATGGACGTGAACGGCGGCGTTCCCGCCATCGGCGATGCCGATCAGGGCGTGTTGGTCCGGCTGGTACCGGCAGATCCTGCCGGCGTAGAGCTCTCGCGGACTGCTGAGTCGCAGGCAGCAAAGCCTTTGCAGGCAGCAAGACCCTGGCCGGGTGTCTACCGCTCGCTGCTCGCGAGCGGCGCGGTGCTCTTCGAGCGGCCGGAGTTTCGCCTCAAAGCCGGCGGGCTCGACGATAAGACACGGTGGCTTCTCGGCGATGAGGCCGCGGTGCGCTTCGAGGCGCTCGATCCCTCCGGCGCGCGGCTGCCGGTACGCCGCTCGTTTCCGCGCGGCGGGTACTACATACTGGGAGACCGCCTCGAAACCGCCGAAGAGGTGCGGATCGTTGCCGACGCCGGAGCGCTCGGCTATCTCTCCATCGCCGCGCATGGTCATGCCGATGCGCTCGCTTTCACGCTCACCGTCGGCGGCAGGCCGTTCCTGGTCGACTCCGGCACCTATGCGTATCACACGGAGCGCGCCTGGCGCCATTACTTCCGCGGCACTTCCGCTCACAACACCGTCATGATCGACGGCGAGGACCAGTCGGTATTCGCAGGTCCATTCCTGTGGCTGCAGCACGCAGATGCGACCGCCGACGAGTTCGTCTGCTCGCCGGGCCTGCAGGTGCTCGTTGCGCACCACGACGGCTATCGGCGCCTGGCCGATCCGGTGACACACCGTCGCACCTGGCGCTATGACACCGAGAGCGCGACGCTCTCTGTCTGCGACGAGCTTCTCTGCTCCGCGGAGCACACGGCCGAGATCTTCTGGCACTTCGCACCCGAGTGTCAGGTTATCAGTGAGGGTGGACGCGTGGTTGCGGAGCGCGATGACATACGCGTGGAACTCGAGCCTCCCGAGAACGTGACAGTCGCGCTGGTACACGGACGGGTTCCCGGACGGGGCGGCGAGCGCCCGCTCGGTTGGGTCTCCAGCGGCTTCGATCTCAAAGCTCCGGTGACGGCTGTCGTCTTCTCGGGCCGTATCCGCGGGGATACCCGGTTCGAGTCGCGATTGCGGATTTTGTTTCGGCCGCCCTGCGTATCTACAGCGAACCGCTGAGGTGACGCTCGCGTGTCAGTCGTTACTCAATCCGTCGAACAGTCCCGTCAGGTCGATCTGCAGCTGCGGCATTGCTTGTGCCGTTACCGCGCCCGGACGCTCGGTCGAGGTGCTGTGTACGTACCGGCCACCGTCGGGTGAGTGGAAGAGATGCAGCCGCGGGGTGCTTACATCGACAATCCAGTACTCAGGAATCCCGTGACGGGCATAAAGGGGCAGCTTCCTGTTGCGGTCGAATGGGAGCGAGCTGTGGCTGACCTCGACGACGAGCAGGGTGTCCGCCGCTCCGGGATGCGAGGTCAGGTAGCCGTCGGCTCGCAATTTCAGCAGCGTAAAGTCCGGCTCCGGCTCGGAGAAGTCATCGAGGCGCAACGGACACTGGGTCCGCAGAATGGCGCGCTCTCCCGCGGCGAGCACCAGCCGTCTGTTGAGGCGGCTCAAAATCCCTGCGTGGTAAGTTCCTTGCGGTACCGTGTCGAGGATCTCCCCTTCGATCAGCTCCACGCGCGCATCGGGCGCGAGCAGACCGACTTCGGCCATGCGGTAATAATCCTGCACGGTGAAGCGATGGCGAAGGACAGCGTCCTCGGACATGACGGCGTTCATAGGCGCTCCAGATACGAGAAGCTTACATCAGAAAGGTCCCGTCCAGAACGGGGTCGCCAGCGGATCACCGCGACGCAGGATGGGCTGCCCGGCAGCCCCCGTCCATGCGATTTGCTTGCGCAAACGTGCAGAAACAGGGGACTGCGATCCCGGCCCGTTGGGACGATAATCGCCCTTGGCGTCAACGCTCCGGCGACGGCCGTGGTCTTTGCTGCCGGTAACCGCGGGAATACACGACTGGAGCCTCGATAGCGGATCCGGCGCCGGCCGGCACCTTGAAGGGGCGCGCTCCCGCCGGGGAGAACAGCGCTTCGTAGGCGGCGAGCAGCTTCGGGGCTTCGTAGGTCCAGGCGAGGTGGCGCTCCACCCGCTGCCGGCCGAACTGTCCCATCCTCTCGCGCCGCTGCGGGTCATCGAGCAGCGTCACGATCTTGCGGGCGAAGTCGTGGGCGTCGTTGGGTCTGGCGTAAAGAGAGGCCTCGCGGGCGGAGAAGCGGCCCTCGGTGAGCTCGAACTGCACGATGGGCTTGGCCAGCGCCATGTACTCCATGATCTTGTTCATGGTGGATTTGTCGTTCATCGCGTTGACTTCGTCGCAGTTGACGCAGACATCCGCGGTGTTGAGCATCTCGAGCAGCGTCTGATCGGGCACCCGGCCGAGGAACTCGACATGCTTGTCGAGCCGCAACTGCGAGGTCAGCCGGCACATCTCCTCGAGCGCGGGGCCGCCGCCCGCCAGCATGAACTGCACATCCTCCCGTCCCCAGTCCTGCACGATGTGGCGCGCCGCCTCCAGAAGGTAGGGAATCCCCTCCTGCGCCCCCATCACCCCGACGTAACCGACCAGGTATTTCCGCCCGCGCTTCAGCTGCGGCACCGGCGGCAGGATCCTCAACCGCTCGAGGCTCGGGCCCGAGCGCACCACGAATACCTTGTCCGGGTGCATGCGCCCGCGCTCGATCGCGATCTGCCGGTAGCTCTCGTTGGTCGCGATGGACACGTCGGCCGTGAGGAAGGTCAGCCGCTCCGAGAAGCGCACCAGCCGGTAGAGAAACCCGCGGCGCCCGAACTTCGCCTCGTAGAGCTCCGGGTTGATGTCGTGGTGGTCGAAGAGGAAGCGCTTGCCGGCGAGCGCCTTGTAGAGCGCGGCGATGAGGAAGATGTTGTCGGGCGGGTTGCAGGCGTGGATGGCATCGAAGCCGTGGCGCCACAGCACCTTCAACGAGAGCACGAGCTCCCAGAAGAGCGAGGAGGCGTATTCCAGAACGTAGCCGAGGGCTCCCTTGGCCTCGATCGGCAGCGGATGGCGGTAGATATGGATGCCGTCGAGGCATTCGTATCGCGCCGTGTAGCCGCGGGTCGCCGGACAGATCACCGCGACCTGGTATCCGTTCGACGCGAGCGCCGTCGCCTCCTGCCACACGCGCCTGTCGAAGGGCACGGGCAGGTTCTGGACGATGATGAGAACGCGTCTACCAGCAGATGCCGGCGTAATTCGCATGTCGCTCCTCGATCTGCCGGATGCGCACGAAGTCGATCACCAGCTGATCGGGGCGCAGGCTGTTGGCGATCCCGGTGAACTCCTCGCCGCGGTTGCCGATGACCAGAACGTCCGCATGATCGAGCACCTGGTCGACGGAGGCGACCATCAGCCGCTCGATGTGCGGAATGCTCTTCATGATGTACTCCCGGTTGGCGCCCGTGAGCTTGGCCAGGTTGACGTTGCGGTCATAGAGCCTCAGGTCGAAGCCCTTGCCGATCAGGCGCTCTATGACCTCCACCAGCGGGCTCTCGCGCAGGTCATCGGTGCCGGCCTTGAAGCTGAAGCCGAGCACGCCCACCTTCTTGCGGTGCGCGGCGAGCACCATCGCGATGCCTTGCTCGATCTGCTCGCGGTTCGAGAACATCAGCGAGTTCAGCAGCGGTGTCGATACGTCGTGGTTGCGCGCGTGGTAGGTGATCGCGCGCAGGTCCTTCGGCAGGCACGAGCCACCGAAGGCGAACCCGGGCTTGAGATAATACGAGGAGAGGTTGAGCTTCGCGTCCTTGCAGAAGATGTCCATCACCGCGTGACTGTCCACGCCGACGCTCTTGCAGATCTTCCCGATCTCGTTGGCGAAAGTGACCTTGGTGGCGTGCCAGCTGTTGTCGGCATACTTCACCATCTCGCCGACCTCGACCGGGCAGCGGATCACGGCTCCCGGAAATCCCTCGTAGAGGCTCTGCAGGATATCGCCGGAGCGCGAGTCGGTCGCCCCGATCACGGTCTTCGGCGGGTTGCGGAAGTCCGCCACCGCGGTGCTCTCGCGCAGGAACTCCGGGTTGTTGCAGACGCCGAAGTCTTCCCCGACACGCCGCCCGCTGGCGCGCTCGAGCGTCGGTATGACGAGTCCCCTGATCGTCCCCGGCAGGATGGTCGAGCGGATGACCACCACGTGGAAGTCGCGCTTCTCGCCCAGCGCCGCGCCGATCTCGGCGCAGACTCTCTCGAGATAGCGGAAGTCGAGATTGCCGTTTGTCTGACTCGGCGTCGGCACGCAGACGAAGGTTATCGCGGACTCCAGCACTGCGCTCACCGGGTCGGTGGTCGCGTGCAGGCGTTTCCCGGACACGGCGCGCCGGGTCATCTCCGCGAGCTCGGCTTCGACCACCGGGGGGCGCCCGGAGTTGATGAGCTCCACCTTGTCGAGATTCGGGTCGACACCGATCACGGTGTGGCCCCGCTCGGCGAGGCAGGCGGCTGATACCGCTCCCACGTATCCCAGACCGAATATGCTGACTCTCATTGCGGTCGACTGCAGGCTCCACCAAAGATCTCAGCAGCAGCTTCGCAAGAACCATTCCGTAGCGTTTCCTCGGGCGCCGCAGGTGTTGTCGGATGGCGACGCTGAAGGTTGCGGGGAGCTCACGGGAATGAGCTGTTGCCATCGGAGACTTGTGTCCACTATCGCCGGGGAGCATCATCCCGGACGCACCATCCAGGCGTCACCGTAGACGTCCAATCCTTGCAGTCTGCATCCGTAGAGGATTTCACATGACATCATTACCGCAGACGCGCCAGCAGACTTTTCCGGCTCAGGACGGCCGTCGTCGCACCTCGCCCACCGCTACCCCCTCGGAAGCGTCCAGCTCCGCCCGTGGCCGCGCTCGTCAGGCGCTGCCGACAGTCGATCCATCGATGGTATTCGGGTGTGTGGACTGGTTCTTGTATCCGGACCAGGCGGTAGGCCACTCGGTGGCGGAGGCTCAGGCCAAGGGCGCGCGAGCCTGACCGCTGCAGCGGCAGCAGCGAGGGCTCAGCTCGCGAGGCCCCGGGTCCAGAGCACCGTTGCCATCCCGGCGAACGTCATCGAGAGCGAGGCGGCGACGTGGATCGCGACCTCGCCCAGGGCCCAGTAGGGCTCCCCCCGCTGCAGCAAGCTCACCACCTCGGCCGAGAAGGTCGAGAAGGTGGTGAGGCCTCCGCAGAATCCGGTGATGACCAGCAGGCGCCACTCCGCCGGCAGCGCCGGGAAGCTGGCGAAGAAGGCCACGGCGGCACCGATGATGTAGCCGCCGATGATGTTGGCGGCCAGGGTGCCGGGCGGCAGCAGCGGGAAGGCGGCATTCAGCCGGTCGCCCAGCCACCAGCGCAGCAGTGCCCCGGCGCTCGCGCCCACGCTGATCGCGACGATCGACTTCCACATGTGCCTCGGCTGCCTCTTTGGCGGGCGGCCGGCGGGCCGGCTTACGCCCATGCAAAGCGGCAAAGGCTACGCTAACTTCACTGCATCGACCAGCCGTGGCTGACCACCAGCGATTGGCCGGTGAGGGCGGCGGACTCGAATGACGCGAAGAAGAGGGCAGCCTCGGCGACATCCCGGGTCGTCGTGAACTCGCCATCCACGGTTTCCTTGAGCATGACGTTGCGGATGACCTCCTCCTCGGTGAGGGCCAGGGCCTTGGCCTGCTCCGGGATCTGGCGCTCGACCAGCGGCGTGCGCACGAAGCCGGGACAGATGACGTTCGCCCGCACCCCGTGTGCGGCCCCTTCCTTCGCGACCACCCGAGCGAGCCCCATGAGGCCATGCTTGGCAGTGACATAAGGGGCTTTGAGGACGGAGGCCTCTTTCGAGTGGACCGAGCCCATATAGATGATGCTGCCGCGCCCCCTGGGGTACATGTGGCGAAGCGCCGCCCGGGTGGCCAGAAACGCGCCATCGAGATGGACGGCGAGGACCCTGTGCCAGTCGCCGAGCGACAACGCCTCCACCGGCGAGATGACCTGCACGCCGGCATTGCAGACCAGGATATCGATGCGGCCGAGCGTCTCTACCACCCGGGTGATACCGGCATCAACCTCATCCTCGCGCGTGACGTCCATGGTGAGAGGCATGGCCTGGCCGGCGAGGCCTGATAACTCGGCGGCGGCTCTCGCGGCGGCTCCGCCATCTACGTCTGCGATTGCCACCGTGGCGCCTTCGCGGACGAAAGTCCGCCCGATCTCGAGCCCGATGCCGCTGCCGGCGCCGGTGATCACCGCGACCTGATCTTTCAGACGCATCGGGTTGCTGTTCCGGTCAATAGTGGTAAGTCACCGTCGCGGAGTAGGTCCGCGGCGGCCCGTAGAAGCCGATCTGGCTGATGCCGCCGATGAAGGAGTTGGCCGGCCCGATGGGCGGATCGCCGAAGTCATAGCCCGCGACTCGATACTGCCGGTCCGTCAGGTTCTTGCCGTCGATGGAAAGGCGCCAGTGGCCACCCTCGGTCGTATAGGCGAGACCCGCGTTGAGCAGGCCGAAGCCCGGCTGATCGGTCACGCTGGAGGTCGTAGTGGCCACCTTGGTGAAGCTGCGCCAGTCGTAGTCGATGCGCGCAAGAAGCGAGCCCGAATCCAGGAACCAAGTATACGCAGCGTTGGTCGAGGCGGTGAAGCGCGGGGCATTGAGGGGCTTGTTCTCGTCGGCCACGTTGACCGCCGCGACGCTCGCCCCGCAACCGGGGGCCGCCGTGAACACGCTGCAGGGGATGAGATAGTCCTTGTAATAGGAGTCGAGGTAGCCGACGTTGAGCCCGACGGTGAGCGCGCGGCTTGCGCGCCATGCGGACTGCAGCTCCGCACCCTCGTTGATCTGTTTGCCGGCGTTCAGCACCGCCGTGAGGTTGGTCGGCGCACCCGCATATTCGACGAACTGCTGCACGCCGATTTGCGCGTCGGTGTACGGGTCGTAGAACGCCGTGAGGTTGAGGAGCAGCGAGTCGTCGAGCCAGGTGGACTTGAGGCCGACCTCGTAGTTGTTTGCGACCTCTGAGTTGTAGCCGTTCTCCGTCCCCGGGAAGACCGCCGCGTTGCCACGCATGTCGAAGCCGCCGCTCAGGAAGCCGCGGCTGTACATCATGTAGCCCATGACGCTCGGGGTGAAGTGATAGTCGAAACCAAGCCTGGGAGTGACGTTCACGAACGGGCGCTCGTGATTGTAGTCCGTCACCACTCCGGGGTCCGGAAAGAAGCCGGCAGGTACCGCGTTCGGATCGAAGAACGTCTGGCCGGGATAGAGCTGAGTCGGCGCGATGCTGGCGTAGTCCGCCTGGTACACGTGCGCGGTCTTGCGGTCCTCGTTCCAGCGCACGCCGACGTCGAGGTTCAGGCGGTCCGTCAGATTCCAGGTGGTATCGCCATAGACCGCAGAGCTCTTGGTATGGACGCAGCCCTGCACGAGCTCTGTAATGTAGAGATCGAACGCGGGAATGCCGAGCAGATTCAGCGAGCCTATCGAGGCGTTGTAATCGCCGCACGCCGTGCTGTCCATGAAGAAGACGCCGGCGACACCCTTGACCAGGCTGTTCGTGAAGGTGAGCCGACCTTCACCCGAGGCCTGCTGGTCCTTGTAGAGCGCCGGCACCTCGAAGAGGTTCTGGTCCGTCTCCGCGAAGTTGATGAACTGCTGCCCGTGGCCCTCGTAATAGGCACCGATGAGCTTCAAGTCGATATGATCAGACAGCGTCTGGCTGTAAGTGCCGGAAAAGCCGTTGCGGTGGAAGTAGTCTCTGCCGACCGGCATATCGTCGTACATGTCGAAGGGGTTCGACAGCTGCGGGACCAGGTAGTTGTTGAGGCGATGGCCGCCCGCGGCATTGGAATTGTCCAGGATGTCATCGGCCACCAGCACCAGCTTGGAGCTCGAACCCCAGAGGAAGGTGGCATTCGCGCGGCCGGCGAATACGTTCTTATTGGAGACGTCCTCGCCGATGAAGCTCTGCGGGCTGGGCGGCTCCCCCGGCTGCGCCGCGACGTGGCCGTAGCCGCCGCGCTTGAGCTCGCCGAGAGAGATGCCGAAGTAGACGTGATCCTCGACGATCGGCGTGGAGAAGTTGAGCTTGAAGTCGTGCTCGCCGTAATTGCCTCCGGTAACCGACGCGGTGAGCGACTGTGGGCCGGCGATATCGCGGGTGACGTATTTGATCGCGCCGGCAATGGTGTTCTTGCCGTACAAGGTGCCTTGCGGCCCGGAGAGGACCTCCAGCCGCTGCACGTCGAGGACATCGAGGAGGGCGGCCTGCGGGCGGGCGAGGTAGACGTCATCGATGTAGACCCCCACCGCCGGATCGAAGCCCCAGAGAGGATCGCTCTGGCCGACGCCGCGGATGTACACGTTGATGGTGCTGCTCGTCGCCCGATCCGCCGAGATCTTCATGTTGGGCACGAAGCTGTTGAGGTCCTGGAGATTCGTGACATCCCACGTCTGGATCGACTTCGCGGTCACCGCGGTATCGGTGAGCGGCACGTTCTGCAGGTTCTCCGCGCGGTGGCGGGCGGTCACCACGACCTCCTGCAGCTCCGCCGGGGCGGCATCGGCGGCTGTCGCCGATGCGGGGCTGCTGTCCTGGGGTGCCGCTGCACCGGCGTTGCCGGTGGCGGCGGCGGTGGTGTCACCCTGCGCTGCGGCCGCGCCGGCGGCAAGCAGGCCACACGCGAGCAGAAATGCGCCTGGAAGCTTGTTGGACATTGCAGAGCCCCCTCTGACTGACGGTCGTTGGTACCGTTTGCCGGTGGTATTTATTGAACGGTCGTTGAAGTTTAATACAACAGTTGTTGAACTGCAACCGAGGGTGCCGGCGCGGTGGCGTGGGCCGGATCGCGGGGGCGGGTCGCTGCCCCCGGGGGCGGGGGCGGCATCGGACGCCCGAGGAAACCCGCAGGCAGGCTCGCCTCTGCGGCTAGAATGGCTCGATCAACGGGGGGAAGCGATGGCTCGCTCGAAACGTACGACCAGAGAGAAGCTGCTCGATGCGGCGGAGAAGCTCTTCGCCCGCAGAGGCTTTCACGGGACGTCGCTGCGCGACATCACGGGCGAGGCGGGAGTCGATCTCGCCCTCGTCAACTATCACTTCGGCGGCAAGAAGCCGCTCTTTGCCGAGGTGCTCGAGCGTCGCGGTGCCGTGCTCAACGAGGAGCGGCTGCGCCGCCTGGCCGAGGTGCGCAGGTCCGCGGCTCCGCGCCCGGCGAGCACCGAAGCGGTGGTCGGGGCGTTCTTCGACCCGATCCTCGACTTCCTCGCGCACGCCGGTCCCGGCTGGCACAGCTACTTCACTCTTCTCGCCTGGGTGAACAACTCCCCCGAATGGGGCCGCCGCCTGATGAGCAAGACCTTCAACGACACGGTGCGGGAGTTCATCCGCGCCCTGATGCAATCCCTTCCCGATGCCGCTCCCGAGGACGTCTTCTGGGGCTACAACTTCCTCACCGGGGCGCTCACCCTCTCCCTTGCCGAGACCGGCCGTCTCGACATCCTGTCGGACGGCCTCTGTCGCTCCACCGACGTTGCCGCCCTCAAGGCGCGCCTGGGTCCGTTCGTAGCCGCGGGGCTGAAGGGCTTGGCGCAGCGCAAGGCGCTGCGCGACGGCTAGTTGCTCTACAGCACCTGCTCCCCGCGGGCGACGGCTGCCTTCAGCTGCT
Organism: Steroidobacteraceae bacterium; assembly: GCA_036393055.1. Lineage (GTDB taxonomy): Bacteria > Pseudomonadota > Gammaproteobacteria > Steroidobacterales > Steroidobacteraceae > 13-2-20CM-66-19. The sequence goes on along the minus strand of DASVWT010000117.1, from coordinate 6,919 downwards.
GCTCGCTGGCCTGCGCCTGGTGGTCCAGGTCGTCGAAGACCTGGCGCTCCGCAGCCGTTGGCATCTCGTAGGCGAGGTCGATGTTCGCGGCGAGATAAGCCAGGTGGCTGCGCAGCTTCGACTCGTGCAGCAGGGTGCCCTCGCTCGAGTGCAGGTCGAGCTGCACGCTCTCGCCGATCGCCTGGTCCAGCGCCGCGAGCGCATCGTGGGCCTTCTCGGCGGTGAGCTTGTGGTGGGCTACCGCGGCCTCGAGCTTCTCGCGGGTCGCAATCGCCTGGTTGACAGTCTGAATACGCCTCTTTGCGGATTGGATTTGAAGACATGCCCCATCGAGGAGGCATACACCACATCAGGGTCGTGAGGATCGACCACGATTGCGCTGATCGTGTGGGTGTCGCCGAGACACGCCGGATGCCAGTGCTTGCCGGCATCATCCGAGCGGAATACGCCATCGCCGCTAGGGGAGGGGTAAGCGGGCTTTCCAGCCCGCAGGCAGCCTCCGCCGCGGTGCGTGGCGACGAGCCGTGCTCTTCCTGCGGTGAAGAGTCTGCGGATCAGTAGGTGACTTGCGCCGGCGGCAGCGTCATGCCGGATGCAGCATCGCCGCCAGGCCGGCAGGCATGCCGGTCGACGGCAAGCAGCGCCGCGCTGCTGTTGGCCGTCAGCGGGTGGGTCGGCACCCCGATGTAGGCCGGATCGTATGGCTGCGTCACGAGGATGTACCGGTACCGGCAGGCCACCGCGCCCCAGCTCACCGGCGCGAGCACCGCCGGCCTCCAGTGGTGCTCCTCGTGATCGTAGTGGAAGCGCCAGCTGTAGGACTGCCCTTGCGAGTGGAAGGTGAACACCGGGGAGCGGTTCCATACCTGCTGGAAGCGATACCACTGCTCGACCGGGGCATACGGATGGCGGACGAAGTCGAAATAACTCATGGGGTCGCCGAGATTGCCGGCGAACAGATCGGGGATGAGGCCGTCGCGGTCGAGCAGCACGAAGGCGCTCGCGTGCGGCAGCGGCAGGATGCTGACCTTCGGATAGGTGAAGATCGGCAGCACGAGCGCCCCGCGCGGGATCTGCGCCACGACCGCACGGTAGCGCACCATCCAGGCGTTGTTCTTCTCGAGATGCCAGCCGATATACGCGAGGTTGACGGCGGCGAGCACTGCGGCGGCCGCCAACGCCGGCGCGCTCGCGAACTCGCCGCCGCGTGAGGATGCGGGGGTCAGGCGCAACACCGCGAAGAGGACGAAGAGCACGACCATGGGCAGCGCCCGCACATCGACGTACGCGGCGCCCGAATATGTTTTGGGCAGCAGCGCATAGATGCCGAGGAATGCCACCGCGAGGGCGATCTGCTCGAGCACCTCGGGCGCGAGCAGCCGCCGCGGGGAGGCGAGCTCGCGGCGCACCGGCCAGAGCAGGCAGAAGGCGAGTAACAGCATCATCGGACCGTAGGAGCGTCCGCCATAGCGGAAGAACTCGTCCCGCAGACCCTGGAGCTTGCCCGCGACCGTTCCCCATTCGAGCGAGTAGATGGAGGGTGAGGCGGGATGACGCGGACCTGCGAGCACCCCGAAATAAAGCGCCAGCAGCCCGATGACCGGCAGCACGAGCCGCATCTCAGCGCGCAGGTCCGCGCGGCGGTAACCGAGCCGCACGGCCCCCGAGACCACGAGCGTCGCGGCGAGGAACGCCGGCACCGTCAGATGCTCGAGGTATCCCGCGAGCACCGCTGCGAGATAGACGGCGTAGAGCCGTGTGGACCAGCGCTCCCGCAGCGCATCGGCGAGCGCGATGCAGGCTATGAGGACCGCGACGCCTGAGCGAAAAGCGGCGAAGCCTACGAGAAAGAACCAGTCGGTGGCGAGAAACAGGCTGATGAGGATGACGAACGGCCGCGCCTGGGCCGCGACCCTGTTGACGTGCATGTAGTAGAGCAACGCGCAGGGCAGCGACAGCAGCAGCAGCTCGTTGAAGACTGCGCCACCGGCGGCCGTGCCGAGCGATGCGACCAGGCTCGTCAGGATCAGGTCGTGCAGCAGGTAGGGTACGAGCCGGAAGTGGAACGCGAAGGTGCCGCCCCACACCCGGCCGTGATGGAAGAGCAGGTCGCCGAGCACCTTGGCGCGGGCGAGATGATCCGGCAGGTCCTCGAACGGGAACGATGTCAGCCGCGCGATGAGGACGGCATAGCCGGCGGTGAGCAAGGTGGCCGCAGGCCAGCCGATGATGTTGGTGAGGCTCGCGCGCGAGGCGCGCACCGGCAGCGGCGCCGGTGCGCTTGGCCGGATCGAAGAGGGTTCCACGGGCGCAGGACCCAGCAAGAATCGATTCTCGCCGGCGCCCGCGCCTGGGCTCTGGGCATAGGCTTTGCTGCCTGTCGTGCGATGCGCAGCGGGACGACCCAAGCGGAATGGGGGAAATCAAAGCTGGCTCTGGAGCCCGGGGGATACCCATGGGCCAACGGCGCGCAGAGGTCCAGTGCGTCGTCTTTGCCGATCGTCACCGATCTGCCGCCGGTCATGGTCCTGGCCGATCACATCGGTTACGCCGATGGCGTTCGCCACGGCGTGACCACCTATCTCCTGCACGTGCTGCCGTTACTCGCCGCCGCGGGCCTCGACCTCACCGTGTGCTTCCTGCGCGAGCAGCATGCGGCGGCGGCCGATCTGCACGCGCATGGAATCCGTCCCCTCTTCCTCGGCGCCGGCAAGTGGGATCCAACAGTCGCGCTGCGCGTCGCGGCGCTGGCCAGGCGCAGGGGTGTGCGCCTGCTGCACGCAACCGGAGTGAAGGGCACGCTCGTTGCGCGCACCGCGGCGCGGCTCATCGGTGCCCGCACTCTGTTGCACGTGCACGACTTGAACGATCCCGGCGCCGCGCTCGGTGCGCTGCAGCGCCTGGTAGCGCAGCCTACCGACGCGGCTGTATGCGTTTCCCAGGCCGTGCGCGAGCTGACAGTGAGCCGATATCACGTGCGGCCCGAGCGGGTACGCGTCGCCCGCAATGGGGTCCCGCTCGAGGCGCTGCGCAGCGCCGGAGCAGGCGCGCGCAGCCGCGTTCGCTGCGAGCTCAGTATCGAGGCAGGGCGGCCGGTGCTCGCCATCATCGGCCGCATGCACCCGGTCAAGGGCCATCGCGCGCTGCTGTCCATGCTGCCTGCCATCGTGCGCAGCTGTCCGCGGGCCCTGCTCCTGGTGATCGGCGATGGACCGGAGCGCGGCCCGTGCGAGGCGCTGGCGCAGGGCCTGGGCATGGCGCCGCACGTGCGATTTCTCGGCCGGCGTGCCGACGTCCCCCGCCTGCTCTCGGGCGTGGATCTGGTGTTGATGCCGTCGCAATCGGAAGGACTCGGGCTGGCTGCCATCGAGGCGTTGGCCGCGGCTCGCCCGGTGGTCGCCTTCGCCGCGGGTGGCCTGCCCGAGGTCGTCACCGACGGGGTCAATGGCCGCCTGGTGCCCGCCGGTGATTGCGATGCCTTTGCGGCCGCGGTGATCGAGACGCTGCGCGACCCCGGCCAGCGGGTCTCCTATGCTCGCGGCGCAGCCTCGAGCGCCGAGCAATTTGGCGTCGCAGCCCACGTCCAGCGGCTCATCGACTGCTACCGGATGACTCTCGCCCCGTAGCCGTGCTGGCCCCCCCTGAGACCGTGGTAAATTACCCCTCATGAGAAGAAGGGGAGAAGAACGGTGAATGCGTTGGACGAGAGCGTGAAGCGCGCAGTATCGAGCGAGCGGCCGGCGGGCTTGTCCCCGGAGGTGCAGCAGGATCTCATCGGCGGCCCCGCCCGGGCCGGTGCCGGCGGCCGCTCGGTGGAAGGGCGGCTGCTCGCGCGCCTGCTCGAGTACCTGGGCAAACCCCCGGTGGAGTTCATTCTCTGGACCGGAGAGCGCATTGCCCCCGCGGGTACGGCCATCATTGCGCGCGTACGCGTTTCCAGCCGTGCGACCCTGCTCGGCATCCTCGCCGATCCACAGGTGCGCTTCCCGGACGCCTACAGCGAAGGGCGGCTGGAGATCGAAGGCGACCTGGTACGCCTCCTGGAGGAGGTCTATCAAGCCGGCCGCGGCAGTCCGCAGCCTTCGGCGCTGCGGCGCCTGGTGGAGCGGCTGCGCCGGCCGCACGTCAACACGCTGTCCGGCTCACGCGAGAACATCCATCATCACTACGACATCGGCAACGAGTTCTACTCGCTCTGGCTCGGACAGACGATGGCGTACACCTGCGCCTACTACCCGACCGCCGCGACCACGCTCGATGGGGCGCAGACCGCCAAGATGGACCACGTCTGCCGCAAGCTGCAGCTGCGTGCGGGCGAGCGCGTCGCGGAGGCAGGTTGCGGCTGGGGAACGCTTGCCCTTCACATGGCCCGCCACTACGGCGTCAAGGTTCGCGCTTTCAACATCTCGCGCGAGCAGGTGGCGTATGCGCGTGCCCGCGCGGCGAGCCTGGGGCTGAGCTCGCAGGTCGAGTACATCGAGGATGACTACCGCAATATCTCGGGTCATTACGATGCCTTCGTTTCCGTCGGCATGCTCGAGCACGTCGGCGTGGCCAACTACGCGGCTCTCGGTGAGGTGATCGCGCGCAGCATCGGCTCGCGCGGGCGTGGCCTCATCCACTCCATCGGGCGCAATCGCCCGTCGGCGCTGCAGCCCTGGATCGAGAAGCGGATCTTCCCCGGCGCCTGTCCGCCGTCCCTCGCGGAAATGATGCAGATCTTCGAGCCGTACGATTTCTCCGTGCTGGATGTCGAGAACCTGCGCCTGCACTACGCCCGGACGCTGCGCGACTGGCTCGCGCTCTTCGAGGCTGCGAGCGGCCGCGTGCGCGAGATGTTCGACGAGAAGTTCGTGCGGATGTGGCGCATGTATCTCGCCGGCTCGATCGCGGGGTTCACGACGGGGGCGCTGCAGCTCTTCCAGGTGGTGTTCGCGCCTCGGGACAACAACGATGTCCCGATGACCCGCGAGCACCTCTACGTACGCTGAGGAGCGGGGGTGCGCAGCTGTGACGTGCTGATCGTCGGCGGCGGGCCGGCCGGCTCGAGCGCGGCGTGGAAGCTGAAGCAGGCGGGCGCCGACGTGCTGGTGCTCGACAAGGAGCGCTTCCCGCGCCTGAAGCTTTGCGCGGGCTGGATCACGCCGGAGGTGGTGCGCGATCTGTCCCTCGACATCCGCGCCTATCCGCACCGCTTCCTGACGTTCGACAGGCTGCACATCCACGTCAAGGGACTCCACCTGCCCGTGCGCTGCGTGCAGCACTCGATCCGCCGTGTCGAGTTCGACGCGTGGCTTCTGGAGCGCTCCGGCGCGCCGGTGTTGGAGCACACGGTGCGCGACATCCGCGAGCAGGACGGCGCCTACATCATCGACGAGGCCTTCCGCTGCCGCTACCTCATCGGGGCGGGAGGCACGCGCTGCCCGGTCTACCGCAGCCTCTTCCGCCAGCTCAACCCGCGCGCGAGCGAGCTTCAGACGGTGACCCTGGAGCACGAGATCGAGTACGACTGGCGCGAGCCCGACTGTCATCTCTGGTTTTTCGAGCACGGCCTGCCGGGCTACGCCTGGTACGTCCCCAAGCAGAACGGCTGGCTCAACGTCGGCATCGGCGGCATGGCCGACCGCATCAAAGCCAGCCGCCGCTCCATCCACGACCACTGGTCGCTCTTGACGCGCATGCTCGGCGTCCGGCTCGCCCGGGGCGCCAATTACGACCCTGCAGGCTACAGCTACTACCTGCGCGGCCGTTGCGACGTGGTGCGTTCCGGTAACGCCTTCATCACGGGCGATGCCGCCGGCTTGGCCACCCGCGACATGGCGGAGGGTATCGGCCCGGCGGTGCGCAGCGGCCTCGAGGCGGCCGAAGCCATCCTGCACGGCAAGGAGTACCGGCTGGACGGCGTCACCGGGGCGAGCCTGGGAGGGGGGCTGGCGAGCCGGCTGCTCGACTGGGCCATGACCCGTGGCGCGGGACGCTCGCCCCAGCCGGGTGAGGCGGTGCCTTCATAGACGACACTGACGTGTCGTCTATCCGCCGAACGCACGGCCCCGGACGGGCCGGGCGGGATGCCCCGCCGCCAAGAGGGCCGTGGCGATGAGCCTGACCCTTGCCGACGCAACCGAAGGAGCGGCCGCGAGTTTCTGCTAGATGCCCGTGCTGCTTCCCCTCTCGTCCCTCTGGCTCGCCCTCGTCATCTGGCTGATCGCACGCGCCGTGCGCCAGCGCAGCGTCCTCGCGGGGGTGCCGGCGAGCCCCCCGGAGTCACAACCCACCGCGCCCAAGGTCGCCGTGATCGTGCCCGCCCGCAACGAGGCGGCGAACATTGCCGCTTGTGTCGAGTCGCTGTCGGCCCAGCAATATCCGCCGGACTGCCTGGCCCTCATCGTGGTGGATGACGACTCGAGCGATGCCACCCCGGCCATCGTTGCGGCCCTTGCCCGGCAGGATCCCCGCATCGTGCTCCGCCGCACCTCACCGCTGCCGCCTGGCTGGAAGGGCAAGGTGCACGCCTGCTGCGCCGGGGCGGCGGCAGCGCCTGCAGATGCGCACTGGCTGTGCTTCCTGGACGCCGACATGCGAGCCGCCCCGCAGGCGATCGCGAGTGCAGTCAAGGCGGCATCCGATCGCGAGCTCGACCTCCTGACGTTGGCGCCGCGGCACGAGCTCGAGAGCTTCGCCGAGCGACTGATGCTTCCCTGCGGGCTCTATCTCCTCGGCTTCTATCAGAATCTCGAGAAGATACAGGCGCCGCAGACCGACGCTGTCGTGGCGACGGGCCAGTTCATGTTGCTGCGGCGCACGGCGTACGAGGCCGTTGGCGGCCATGCGCCGGTGTGCGATGCGATCTGCGAGGATGTCGAGCTGGCGCTCCTGATGAAACGCCGCGGCTATCGCGTGCTGCTCATGGACGGCAACG
>DASVWT010000116.1:0-3334 GCA_036393055.1 Steroidobacteraceae bacterium | reverse complement strand
TTACGGCAACGTGCGCCAGGCGCAGCTGCTCGCGAAGCAGAACGTCGGCCGGCTGCATCAGCTGCTGGCTTCGGTGACCCGCTCCCTGGAGACGCAGACCTCGGGCGCGGCGGCACGCCTGCGGGCACTGCTCTCGGGAGGCGTGCTCGCGGCGCTGGCTCTCGCCTTCGCCGCCGCGTACCTGCAGCTCACCCGCGCCAGGCACGAGCGCGCCGCACGCGAGGCGCAGGAGCAGACGCGCGACATCCTGAAGACGGTGCGCGAGGGCTTCTTCCTGCTCGATGCCGATTACAGGATCGGCTCGGTGTGGTCGGAGGCGCTGACGCGCATCTTCGGCCGCGGTGACTTCGCGGGCCTCTCCTTCGAGAAGCTGCTGGAAGACCGCGTGCCGCCCAACACCCTGGCCACCGCGGTGAAGTACATCAAGCTGCTCTGGGGCGATCGGGCGCACGAGAACCTGATGAAGAGCATCAACCCGCTCGGGCAGCTCGAGATCAGCATGGACAACGGCCGCGGCGGCAAGGAGACGCGCTACCTGCAGTTCGACTTTCACCGGGTGGTAAACCCCAAGGGCGGGGTCAAGCACGTCCTCTGCTCCGTCGGCGACATCACTTCCAACGTGCTGCTCGCGAAGGAGCTGCAGGAGGCGCAGGAGAACGCGAACGCGCAGGTGGACATGATGGTCGGCATGCTGCACGTCGATTCGCTGCAGCTCGGTTCCTTCCTCGACACCACCGAGACGGGGCTGCAGCTGATCAACGCCATCCTCAAGGAGCCGGCGCGCACGGATGCGGAGTTCCGCAAGAAGCTCGGCGGCCTCTTCCGCGAGCTGCACTCGATCAAGGGCGAGGCCTCGGCCCTGAACCTGATGAGCATCGCCAACCGGGTGCACCACCTCGAGGACATGGTGAGCGAGCTGAAGAAGAGGGCAGAGCTCTCCGGCAACGACTTCCTGCCGATGGTGCTGAAGCTCGATGAGCTGCTGGCGCACTTGCGCGGGGTGCGGGAGATGGCCACGCGGCTGACGGCGTTGAAGGAGCCGGGCGTGACGGCACCCGCGCCGCAAAGCGCGCCTGCGCGGACGAGGTCGCCCCAGGGCGGGCGCTCGGGCGAGGATATCTCGCCGACGCTGCAGGCCCTTGCCGAGAAGCTGGCAAAGGATCATCGCAAGCCGTTCAAGCTGGCACTCGCGGGACTGGCGGACGTGCCCGCCGCGTACATCGCTACCGTCAAGGATTGCGTGATCCAGATGCTGCGCAATTCCGCTGTTCACGGGATCGAGCCGGGGGAGACGCGCCGCGCGCAGTCGAAGTCGGATGTTGGCGTAGTGCGCATCGAGTTCCGCCGGCTGGGCGAAGGCTACGAGCTGGTATTCGAGGATGACGGCGCAGGTATCTCGCCGCAGATGCTGAAGGATGCGGCAGTGCGCAAGAACATCATCACCGCTGAGGAAGCGGCATCGATGGACACGCGCGCAGCCATGGCCTTGATCTTCCGTCCGGGATTCTCAACCCAGGATGAAGTCACCATGGACGCAGGCAGAGGCGTCGGCATGGACGTTGTTGCACGCACTGTGTACGGCCTCGGCGGCAAGATCGGGGTGAGCACCAACCCGGGCCGCTTCACACGCTTCAAGATCGTGCTGCCCGCCGCCGAAGCGGCGAGCTCGGCGGTGGCTTGAGAACGAGGGAGAACGGGCATGAGCGGAAGCCAGGGCAATGGGGCGGGCAGGCGGCGGTCGCTGAAGCTCCTCATCGTGGATGACTCCAACATCATGCGGCGGCGGATCGAGCGCTCGCAGCAGTTCGAGGAGCTGCAGGTGGTCGGTACGGCCGGCAACGGGATCGAGGCGCTGGAGATGTTCCACAAGACCAATCCCGACATGGTGACGATGGACCTGACGATGCCGCAGATGGACGGCATCGAGTGCATCTCGAAGCTGGTGCAATTGAAGCCGGCGGTGCGTATCCTGGTGATCTCGGCGCTGGCGGACAAGGCGACCGCGGTCGAGGCCATGGAGCGCGGGGCGAACGGCTTTCTCAACAAGCCGTTCACCGACCGGCAGCTCAACGAGGCGATAGCGGAGCTGATGTCCTGAAGATCCAGGCGGAGAGCGGTTAGATGTTGCGGGAAGAGGAGCTGAAGACATTCGTCGAGGGGACGACGAACTACTTCGAGGTGGCGGCGCAGCAGCCGGCCACCATCGGCTCGCCGTACCTCATGGAAGGAGTCCCCTCCGTCCACGACTACACGGGCGTCATCAGCATCTCGGGCAAGCGCGAGGGGGTCGTCTACTTCACCGCGCCGCGGGCGATGCTGACGGTGCTGCTGATGAAGATGCAGGAAAACGATTTCAGCCACGAGACCATGCGGGATCTGGTCGGTGAGGTGGCCAACACGATCTCGGGCAACGCGCGGCGGGACTTCGGCCGCGACTTCGTCATCTCGGTGCCGAGCGTGCTCGCCGGGGAGAAGCCGGCGATCCCGCAGAAGGCGGGGCAGCGCTCGTTCATCATCCCCATCAACTGGCGCAGCCACTCGGCGAAGCTGATCGTCTCGCTGACCTGAGGCGCTGGCCTGCCGCTCGCTTGCGGCACGCCTCCTGCTCCCTCCCGCAGGTCGATCCCGCCCCTGCGAGCAAGAGGAGTACACGCTATGGCGACGTTGAGCGGTATGAAGGTGGCAATCCTGGCGGCTGAAGGCTTCGAGCAGTCCGAGCTCATCGAGCCGCGCAAAGCGCTCGATGATGCCGGCGCCGAGACCCGTGTAGTATCCCCGGCCAAGGGCGAAGTGCAGGGATGGAAGCACTTCGACAAAGGTGAGCGCGTCAAGGTCGACGTGCCGCTCGAGCAGGCCGACGCAGCCGACTACGATGCGCTGCTGCTGCCCGGCGGCGTCGCCAATCCCGACCAGCTGCGCACCCTGCCCAAGGCCGTGCAGTTCGTGCGCGCCTTTTTCGAGACCGGCAAGCCGGTGGCCGCGATCTGCCACGGACCGTGGACTCTCATCGAGGCCGGGGTGGTGCGCGGGCGCACGCTGACCTCCTGGCCCTCGCTCAAGACGGACCTCGTCAACGCGGGCGCCATGTGGGTCGACCAGGAGGTCTGCGCCGATCACGGCCTGGTCTCCAGCCGCAAGCCCTCCGACATCCCGGCGTTCAACCACAAGATGATCGAGGAGTTCGCCGGCGGCCGCCAGGCGCGTGGGGCAGCGGCACAGCGACCCTCGGCGGGAGCCTCTCAGCGGCCGCACTAGTCAACCAGAAAAGCCGGCCTGCGGCCGTCTGTCAGCTCCGTTGCGGCCGGCAAGGCGCGACCTTTGCCGGCCGTGCCGC
>DASVWT010000115.1:0-6119 GCA_036393055.1 Steroidobacteraceae bacterium | reverse complement strand
TGCGGCGTCAGATCGATCGGAAAGCCGATGTTGCCCAGGTAGTTCTGCAGGAAGTCCTCATCGGAGGAGGACTGGTAGGGCTTGTAGCTCTCGATGCCGATGGGCTTGCCGAGCTTGCCGACGATGCCATCGACCTGCGCCAGCGAATAGCCCGCCACCGCCGCCCAGCCGGCCACCGCCTCGCTGCCCGCGGGGGCGTGGAAGGCCGCCTGCATCGCATCCCAGTCGAAGCTCGTGTGCTCCCCCGCCCAGGGCCGCTCGCCCGCGATCGCGGGGGCGGAAGAGGCGAGCTGGCTCCAGCTGAAGAGGGTGATCTCGGGGGCCTTGGCGAACATCGTGTCCCAGAGCTGCTCGGCGTACCTGTCGGCGTAACGGGTCTCGAACGTGTCCACCCAGCCGCCGAGATTGCCGCCGTCGGGGCGGATGTTGGAGTAATAGCGGTAGATGAGATAGCTCTCGTACTGCTGCAGCAGCTGATAGGTCGCCACCGGATCGCGCGTCTCGGTGCCGGTGTAGATGTAATCGAACATCTGCGCCTCGCGGTCGAGATCGAAGCCCAGGCCCTGGAAGTGCTCGTACCAGTTCGGGTACTTGATGATCACCTTGACGTGCGGGTTGACGCTGCGGGCCGTACCCAGAATGACGTGCTGCGCCACCCAGCGCATCTTGTTCAGCCGGTACTGGGTCCAGCTCAGGGAGCCCTTGGCGCGGATGTCGGCGTCACTGCGCGTGTTGTAGAAGGTGAAATCATCGAGGATGACCGTGTCGAAATGGCTCGCGGCCATCCTGACCGCGCGCTGCGCGGTGGCCACATCCTTCGGGCTCTCGTAATCGAAGGAGCGGAACGGGCCGCCCTGGTCGGCGGCGGTGAGGGTGATGCCGCCATCGACCGTGATGCCGCGGGCCCTGAAGAATGCCGCGATCCGCCCGAGCGAGGCCGGGTCGGCGAACACGCCGCTGCGATACTCCTCGAGGTACACCTTGTTGAAGTGCACCTGGCTCCAGATGCGCTCGTACTGCTGCTGCAGCACCTTGGGGTCCGCGAGCTGGCGGGTGGAGGCCACGGGGATGTAGATGGCCACATTGAAATTGCGGAACGGCCGCTGCAGCGCCGGTGCAGCGGCGCTCGCGCCCGCCGTCAGTGTCAGGACGGCCGCGGCCAGCCAGGCGGCGGCCGTGCGCGCACGGGTCAATATCGTAATCATCAGGCTCTCCTCCTGCGGCTGCAGGCTTGGCAATGGAACTCGAGAGGGGAGGTACTTGCGGGCGTTGCGGCCAGGGTCGATTTGCGAGTCTCCCACGACGTCGGTCACTGTCTCTCTTCAGTACGTAGCTAACTTGACGTGCAACACCTGCGGAATGGACGTGAAATTCAGCCCCCAATCCACCTGGTCCCCATTCCAAACGCGAATGGGCTTCCAGACACCCTTCACATAGCTCCCCTCCTCCACCTGCGCGTACTGCACCTGCTGCCCGCTCCTGGCATCCGCAAGCTCGAACGCCACCCGCGCATGTAGTCCCGTCACCAGGAACTCATCCCTCCCGAGCCGCCCCACGAGCACCCCTCCCTCGGGCACCGGGTTGCCGGGCGGCACTCCATTGCCAAAGGGCGGCAGTCCGTAAGACACCACGGCCTTCCACCGTCCAAGGTCAATGACTCGGGAATGGACAGCGCTGTCTTCCGAAACCCCGAAAAGATCGCCCCGATAGCTCGCTTGCGCCACCTGCGCAGCGATCGGCCCGATGAGCTGGTACTCCAGCGCCAGTGCCGCGAGCGTCTTCGCATCCACCACCCGCGCCCCCAGTGGATAGTTGCTGTACCCCGTGAAGTCGATCCCGAACGGCGAGAACCCGATCCCCTGATGCCCGAGCGTCGCAAAGAGATAGCGCGCGTACGCCGGCGTGCTCCCCGTCTCGGCGACAAAGAGCGCGTTGTCCGGCCGGTGATAGAGGTCGAGCACCTTCATGTAGCGCGCATGGTCCGGCATGTAGATGTCCGGCGCGATGACATCGATCGACGGCGCCGCAGCCTTCCAAACGCCAAGCACATCATCCGTAGGCCCACCACTCTCGTACGTGATCGGCGCCCCAGGATGCAGGGGATCACGCAACGCTGCATTGACGTACATCGGCAACGGATACACCGCCTTGCCCGCCGCCGCGACCTGCTGCACGAACCGCGCGATATACCAGGCGTGGAAGAATTCATCGGCCTGCGGCCCAAATACCTCGTGCCAGGTGCCCTCGGCCTTCCCCAGCGCCCGCACGAGCCGCCGCGGTACGGATCCCTCGAAAAGCTTTTGCGCCTCGGGCGAGTAGTCACGCACGGATCCGTAGGTGCCGGTCTCGTTCTCGACCTGCGCCATGATCACGGTATGCCGCGGGTCAACGGCCTTCAGGTGCCGCATCAGCGCGACGAAGGCCGCCCGATCCGCATCGAGCGTCGCCGGCGCGAGCGGCGACAGCGAGGGCATCCGCCTGCCCCGCAGGTCGACCACCCGCGGAAATCTCGCCTCATCGAGCTTCACCCACTGCGGGGTATAGGCGGGGCCACCGTTCTTCCACGTCCCGAACCAGAGCAGGACCGCATGCAACCCGTGCTCGCGCGCCTGCGCGAGAAACAGATCGAGGAAGGAAAAGTCGAACGTCCCTTCCCGGGGCTCGATCTGCTCCCAGGCGATCGGCATGACCACGGTGTTGGCGTGCACCTGCGCCATGGCCGGCCAGACCGCCGGCAGCATCGCCGGGTAGTTGCTGGAATTGTTGACCTGTGCGCCGAGGATGAGGTACGGCCTGCCATCGACCTGCAGCTCGTATCGCCCGTGCGAGCCGAGGATCCGGGGCATCGACACGCCATCGGCCCTCGCCGCCCGCGCGGCAGCGGCGCACACGATCAGCACGGCGGCAAGGAGGGCGAAGGCGAGCGAGTGCGCGGCGCAGTGTCGTTTCAAGGCTTCCCCCCAACTACCCTTGGTTGGCGCGATGGTAGCGTTCTCAGGCAGCGGGCGCCACCGCGAAATGGCCATCTCGCGGCACCGCCGCCACAGCGGCGTGTCCCCGCCTCATGGTCAGCATCGAAATCGATCACAGCCGCCCGCTCATCGAGAGCCTGCTCGGCGGTGCGATCCTCATGGTGGTCGCGCGCCGGGCATGATACCGCTATCATATGCACTTGGCCCGTGCTGCCCGAGAGGCTCCCATGCCGAATCCGTTGTCGCGACCGAGCATTCTCCCCAAGCGGCGGGCAGCAGCGCTCGCGGCGTGGATGCTCCCCTGGGTGATCGCGGCGGCCTGCCTGTGCGCTACCCGCGTTGTCCATGCGGAAAACCAACCGCCGGAAGACGGCTATCGCCTGTGGCTGCGGTACGTGCCCGTCCAGGGTGAATGGCTGAGCCGATACCGGGCCTCGGCAACGGAGCTCGTCGCCTCCCCCAACCCGTCCCCGACTTTGCGCGCCGCGGGCGCGGAGCTGCGGCGAGGCCTGGCGGGCCTGCTCGGTGCGGCACCGCGCGCGGCAGCCGATGTGACGCAGGACGGCGCGGTGCTGTTCGGCACACCGGCCTCTTCCGCGCAGGTGCGCAGCCTGTCACTCGACCTGCGGCCGGCCGGCACCCAAGGCTATCTCATCCGCTCGGTCACGATACACGGCCACCGGGCGACGGTGATCGCGGCCAACAGTGACATCGGTGTCCTCTATGGCGCATTCGGCTATTTGCGCCTGCTGCAAACGCGCGCGGCGACCGAGCACGTGGACATCGCCTCGAGCCCCAATATCCAGCGCCGCGTGCTCGATCACTGGGACAACCTCAATGGCTCGGTCGAGCGCGGCTACGCGGGCGACTCGCTGTGGAAATGGGAGAGCCTCCCGGAGCACCTCTCCCCCCGCTACACCGATTACGCGCGCGCCTGCGCCTCGATCGGGATCAACGGCGCGGTGCTCAACAACGTCAACGCGACGCCTTTCATCCTGACGCCTCTTTACCTCAACAAGGTCGCTGCACTCGCGAGCGTGCTGCGCCCCTACGGCATCAGGGTCTACCTTTCCGTGCCGTTCAGCGCGCCGGTGACGCTGGGAAAGCTCGAGTCAGCCGATCCGCTGGACCCGCGCGTGCAGGCCTGGTGGACCGCCAAGGTCGCCGAGATCTATCGTGACATCCCCGATTTCGGCGGCTTCCTGATGAAGGCCAACTCCGAGGGACAGCCGGGGCCCAAGGACTACGGACGCACCCAGGCGCAAGGCGCCAACCTGCTCGCGCGCGCCCTGGCACCGCACGGCGGCATCGTCATGTGGCGCGCCTTCGTCTACACGACCGGCATCCATTCCGAGGACCGCGCCAAGCAGGCCTACGACACCTTCGAGCCCCTGGACGGCAAGTTCGCGGACAACGTGCTGGTACAGGTGAAGAACGGACCCATAGACTTCCAGCCCCGGGAGCCGTTTCATCCCCTCTTCGGCGCCATGCCGCATACCAACCTGATGCTCGAGCTGCAGGTCACCAAGGAATACCTCGGCCAGCGGACCAGCTTCGTCTATCTCGGTCCGCTCTTCCAGGAGGCCTTGCGCGATGACACCTGGGCGAAAGGCGCGGGCTCGACGGTTGCACGCGTGATCGACGGCTCGCTGTATGGCGAGCGGCTGACGGCCATCGCCGGTGTTGCCAACACCGGCTCCGACCGCAACTGGTGCGGCTCGATCTTCAACCAGGCCAACTGGTACGCCTTCGGCCGGCTCGCGTGGAACCCCGAGCTCTCCGCGCGGCAGATTGCGCAGGAGTGGGTGCGGATGACCTTCACCAGCGATCCGCGCTTCGTGCAGCCGGTGGTGAGGATGATGATGCAGTCACGCGAGGCCGCGGTCGATTACATGACGCCACTCGGCCTCGCAAGTCAGATGGCCGGCGGCACGCACTTCGGGCCCGGCCCGTGGATCGCGCCCGCCAAGGACACACCGCCCGACTGGAGCAGCACTTACTACAGCCGCGCGGACTGGCAGGGTATCGGGTTCGACCGCACCGCCACAGGAAGCGATGCGATCGCGGAATACTCCCCGCGCGTTGCGGCGCAGCTCGGGAACCTCGCGACCTGCCCGGAAAACCTCCTCCTCTGGTTCCACCACCTCTCGTGGGACTACCGCATGCGCTCCGGGCGCACGCTGTGGGATTCACTGGTGCTGCACTACGACCGGGGTGTCGCGCAGGTCAGGCAGGCTCGCCACACCTGGAGTACGCTGTCTGCGTACGTGGATCCCGAGCGTTATCGCCTGACGGCCGACTTCCTCGCCATACAGGAAAAGGATGCGCAATGGTGGCGCGATGCGAGCATCGCCTATTTCCAGTCGATCTCGCATCGCCCGCTGCCTGCCGGTGTGGCACCGCCGCCCGATACGCTCGCGCATTACGAGGCGTTCTGCATCCCGTATGTCGAAGGCTCACCGGGGGCCCGCCCGGCCTGTTCACCCGCCGACGTCGCGGTGCCCCGGTGAGGTGTCGTGACTGCGCTACCAATCCCACATGGAGCCATCCTCCAGACGTGCGATCGGCAGCTGCTTGGGGCTGTAGGGAAAGCGCTGCGCGAGCTTCTCATCGATGGTGACGCCGTGACCCGGGCTCTCGCCGCAGTGCAACCGTCCATCGCGGAAGAGGTAGTCGTGGGGAAACACCTCGTCCGTCTGCTCGGAGTGCCGCATGTACTCCTGGATGCCAAAGTTGGGCACCCAGGTGTCGAAGTGCAGCGCCGCGCCCATGGTGACCGGCGACAGGTCGGTCGCGCCGTGAAAGCCGGTCCGCACCTGGTGCATCGCCGCCAGATCCGCAATGCGCCGCACGTGAGTGATGCCGCCGGCATGCACGATCGTGGAACGGATGAAGTCGATTAGGCGTCCCTCGATCAGGCGCTTGCAGTCCCAGATGGAGTTGAACACCTCGCCCACCGCGAGCGGCGTGACCGAGTGGCGGCGGATCATCTCGAAGCCGTCGGGGTTGTCCGCGGGCGTCGCATCCTCCAGCCAGAACAGCCGGTATGGCTCGAGGTCGCGCGCCAGACGGGCCGCCTCCGTCGGTGTCAGCCGATGGTGCACATCGTGCAGCAGCTCGAGCTTGCTCCCGTGATCCGCGCGCAGA
>DASVWT010000114.1:0-19679 GCA_036393055.1 Steroidobacteraceae bacterium | reverse complement strand
GCGCTGTTCGATTTCGCGGTGTACCTCGCCAACAACCACGAGGCGCTCGCGCGCGCCGGCACCGGTCCGTATTTCTACCTGCCGAAGATGGAAAGCCACCTGGAGGCGCGCCTCTGGAACGATGTCTTCCTGGCGGCCCAGGAATCGCTCGGCATTCCCCGCGGCACCATCAAGGCGACGGTGCTCATCGAGACCATCCTCGCCGCCTTCGAGATGGACGAGATCCTATACGAGCTGCGCGAGCACTCGGCGGGGCTCAACTGCGGGCGCTGGGACTACATCTTCAGTTTCATCAAGAAGTTCCGCAATCGTCGCGACTTCCTCCTGCCGGATCGGGCGAGCGTCACCATGGACCGGCACTTCCTCAAGTCCTACGTGGACCTCCTCATCAAGACCTGCCACCGCCGCGGCGCGCACGCGATGGGAGGCATGGCCGCGCAGATACCGATCCGCGACGACGCCAGGGCGAACGAGGCGGCCATGGCGCGTGTCCGCGCCGATAAGCTGCGGGAGGCGAATGCCGGACACGACGGCACCTGGATCGCCCATCCCGGTCTCGCGACCATCGCGCGGGACGCGTTCGATTCGGTGATGAAGGGACCGAACCAGCTGAGCGTGCTTCGCGCCGAGGTCGATGTCGCGGCGGCGGATCTGCTGCGCGTCCCCAAGGGAGAGATCACCGAGGGCGGGCTGCGCAATTGCATCCGTGTGGGCGTGCAGTACATCGAAGCCTGGTTGCGGGGCTCGGGATGCGTGCCGCTCTACAACCTCATGGAGGATGCCGCGACCGCCGAGATCTGCCGCGCGCAGCTGTGGCAGTGGCTGCATCACGAGGCGCGGACCAGCGACGGCGCGCCAGTGACGCCGGAGCGCTTCGACCGTCTGCTCACGGAGGAGATCGACCGCATCCACGACGAGGTCGGCCACGGCAGGCTGCTCAACGGCGTATTTCCGACCGCGGCGCGACTCTTCGAGCAGATGACCAAGCAGGATGAGTTCGACGAGTTCCTTACCCTTCCCGCATACGACCTGCTCGACTGACAACCGACAGCCGACGGAGACTTCCATCATGACATCGACCCGACCCCTTCCGACCGCAGAAGAGCTGCGACGCACCTGGCGCGAGAGCCCGCGCTGGCGCGGCATCGAGCGCGGCTATCGCCCGGAGGACGTGGTGCGCCTGCGCGGCACCATCCCGGTGGAGTACTCGATCGCCCGGCTCACCGCCGAGAAGCTCTGGCGGTACCTCAACGAGAAGCCCTTCGTCAACGCGCTCGGCGCGCTCACCGGCAATCAGGCGATGCAGCAGGTGAAGGCGGGTCTCGATGCGATCTACCTTTCCGGCTGGCAGGTGGCGGCCGACGCCAACCTCTCCGGGGCGATGTACCCGGATCAGTCGCTCTATCCCGCGGACTCCGTGCCCGCCGTGGTGCGGCGGATCAACTCGGCGCTGCGCCGGGCGGATGAGATCCACCATGCCGAGGGCAACGGCGGCACGGACTGGCTGAAGCCCATCGTCGCCGATGCGGAAGCCGGATTCGGCGGGGTGCTGAACGCCTTCGAGCTGATGAAGCAGATGATCGATGCCGGCGCGGCGGGGGTGCACTTCGAGGACCAGCTCTCCTCGGCCAAGAAGTGCGGCCACATGGGCGGTAAAGTCCTGGTGCCGACACAGGAGGCGATCAACAAGCGGGTTGCCGCCCGGCTCGCTGCTGATGTCTGCAACGTACCCACCATCCTGGTGGCGCGCACGGATGCCGAGGGCGCCAGTCTTCTGACCTCAGATGTGGATGAGCGCGACAGGCCCTTCATCGATGCAGCCAAGGGGCGCACTTCGGAAGGCTTCTTCCACGTCAAGGCGGGCCTCGAGCAGGCCGTTGCCCGCGCCTGCGCCTATGCGCCGTTCGCCGACCTGGTGTGGTGCGAGACGGCGAAGCCCGACCTCGAGGAAGCGCGCCATTTCGCGGAGGCCGTGCACGAGCGCTTCCCGGGCAAGCTGCTCGCCTACAACTGCTCGCCCTCGTTCAACTGGAAGCGCAAGCTCGATGACGAGACGATCGCGAAGTTCCAGCGGGAGCTGGGCGCGATGGGCTACCGTTTTCAGTTCATCACTCTCGCGGGCTTCCACGCGCTCAATTTCTCCATGTTCGAGCTGGCTCGCGGCTACAAGTCCCACCAGATGTCCGCTTACGTCGCCTTGCAGCAGTCGGAGGTTGCGGCGGAGCAGCACGGGTACACCGCAACCAAGCACCAGCGGGAAGTCGGGGCGGGCTACTTCGATGAGGTCACCCAGGTGGTCTCCGGCGGCACCTCTTCCCTCTCGGCGCTGAAGGGCAGCACGGAGCTGCAGCAGTTCGAGCGGGCGGTCTAGCAAGCGCGTCCGGGTAGAAACAGGCAGGGAAGTGGTGCCGCGCTGGACCGGGCACGAGGCCCGGATCCAGCGCTAATCCAAATGGGTTATAGCGAAACAGGCAGGGTTTCGCATATTTGCTGTCATTGCAGCGGCCTCCGAGGCTGCTCCTGGAGCTGCAATGAGAGCCTTGATCCGCAATGTCGTGCTGCCCGTGCATCGCTGGACCGCCCTTACGGTCGGGTTGGTGGTGCTGTGGATGGCGCTCACAGGACTCGGGCTCCTCTTCAAGGCTCAGCTCGACCCGGCGGTCAATCGCAGCCTGGAGACGGTCGGTGCGTGTCTGGCGCCGCAGCCTCTGGATGACCTCGTCGCCGGTGCGAGGATCGCCCATCCGGACGGCGCCCTGCGCCTCATTGGCATCGAGGACAGAGCCACGCGCTCCACGTGGGTCAGGTTCGCGAACGGCGACACCGTCTATGTGGACCCCTGCAGCGGACGGGTCATCGGGGAGCTGAACAAGTACCACGGGCTTTTCGGGTCGCTGGAATACCTTCACCGGCTCGAGTTCCTGTCGGGCGCCGGTCATGCGGCTGCCGGGACGATGGCCTTCGTCTTCGCGCTGATCATCGTCATCGGCGGCATTGCCATCTGGTGGCCGGCATCCTCGAAAGGGCTGCGCTGGTCGATCACCTTCGCGATGCGGCCGGCCGGGCGTGCACGGCTGATGCGCGTTCATCGAGCCACCGGATTCTGGGTGTGTCTGATCGTGCTCTTCAGCGCGCTGACCGGCCCGATCGACAGCTTCCATTGGTATCAGCGCGCGATTGCTGCGCTCACGGACTCGGCGCCGAGCAGTCCGGCGCCGGCGGCAGTGGCGGCTGAAGGCCCGCGGCTGACTCTGCAGGCGCTCTGGCAGCGCGCCGAGCGGATCACGCCTCATCCGCGGGAAGCGCTGCTCATCCTGCCCAAGACACCCACTGCTCCTGTGGAGCTCGACATCATCGAGCGGTCCGCACCCAACCACCAGGCGGTCAGCTTTCTCTACCTCGATCCCTACAGCGGTCGCGCTCTTGGCTTCGCGCCCTACGCCGCAAGCAGCCTCGCGAACAGGATGATGGCCTGGGCAATCGCCATCCATGCCGGACAGGCCGGCGTGCCGGCGCAGATGGCATTGCTGGTGGGAGGCTTGGGAATCGTGGTGCTCGGGTACACCGGTCTCGCCAGCTACATTCGACGGCGTATCGCCATTGGGCGCGACCGGGCACGCACCCGGTCGCTCATGTCTGGTGTTTAAAGCCCCCACGTTGTCGCGGCCGAGCATCCGGCGCTGCCGCAGGCGCAGATTGCCTATACTGCGCCGATGGCCGTGCACAAGCTTTTCCCGACACTCGTGTACTCGGCGCGCCTGCGGGGCGCGCCCAGCGGCAGGCTCGACGAGCGGCTCCTGCGCGAGTGCCGGCAGCTCAGCCTGGATGATGCGGCGGGCCGGCGATGGTCGGCGGAGAGATACCCGGGCGGCTACACGTCGTACGGCTCCGTCCATCGGATGCACCGGATGTCGCCAACGTTCGCGGCGCTCGAGCGGGCTATCGACCGGCACGTCGCCCGCTTCGCGAGGTCGCTCGAGCTCGACCTGGCGGGGCGAAAGCTGGCGATGACGGACTGTTGGGTCAACATCATGCCGCGCGGTGTGGCGCACGGGCTGCACCTGCATCCGCTCGCCACCATCAGCGGGACTTACTATGTCAGGACGCCGCGCGGCTGTCCGGGCCTGAAGGTCGAAGACCCGAGGCTCGAGCGGATGATGGCGGCGCCGCCGCGGCGGGCGAATGCGGCGCGGGAGAACAAGCCGTGGGTAGTGCTCCCGGCCGAGGCGGGCAATATCCTGCTCTTCGAGAGCTGGCTCCGCCACGAGGTACCAGCCAACACGACGGCCGGCGAGCGCATCAGCATCAGCTTCAATTATAACTGGTTCTAGGGAACCGCGCCGCAAGGCACCGCTGCACGGTCCAGCCAAAGCGGCCCGAGGTGCGTCAACGGATGACCCGAGGCGCCGTTGGCTCACTTGGTTGAGCTCGTCCCGGGACGCCGGACGGCCCGGGATGAGTTCAGCGACGGTTCAGCCCCACCGCTTCACGCTTCAGGCTGGAAGGAGAACCTCATGCGCAATCGACTGCTTCGTGGTCTCATCCCTCTGCTCGCCCTTGCGGCGTTGCCGGCTCTGTCATCCGCCGGCGTGTTCGTCGGAGTCTCGGTGAACATCGCGCCGCCGCCACTGCCCGTATATGTGCAACCGCCCTGCCCGGAGCCTGGCTACATCTGGACGCCCGGTTACTGGGCATGGGACGACGGAGCGTACTACTGGGTACCTGGGACCTGGGTGCTACCGCCCGAGGTCGGGCTTCTCTGGACGCCGGGATACTGGGGCTGGTATGGCGGCGTTTACCGCTGGCACGCCGGCTACTGGGGACCGCACGTCGGATTCTACGGCGGTGTCCATTACGGCTTCGGTTACGACGGCGACGGTTTCGCTGGGGGCTACTGGCGGGGCGGTCAGTTCTTCTACAACCGCGCTGTGTGGCACGTCGGACCGACGTTCGTGACCAACGTCTACTACCACCCGGTCGTGTATCACACCACGTACCAGCATGTCAGCTTCAACGGTGGTCCCGGAGGGGTGCCGATGCGTCCCACCCGGGCACAAATGGTGGCCGAGCACGAGCACCACTTCTCCGTCACTCAGGTACAGCAGAGGCAGCAGCGGATGGCATTCTCGGATCGGGCGCTGCGCGCCGATTACAACCACGGACGTCCGCCGATCGCCGCCACGGCGCGGCCGACAGTGTTCCATGGTAATGGCGCATTCGCAGCGCGGGCGGCAGGCGGGCCGGTGCATTTCGCGCCCGCGCACTATGCCGCGCAGATGCGGTCGGATCGCCCGTCCTGGGCCACGGGCCAGAGCCACTCCGCGCGGCCCATGGAGCGAAATGCTTCCATGCATGTGGGCCGTAAGTTCGACCGGCCGCAGCAGCGCTTCGAGAGTGCGCCCCAGCAGCGGCCCGAGGTGCGGCAGCAACATGACTTCCAAGGCGGCGGCTTCCGTCCCATGGAGCGGCCGCAGGCACGTCCGCAGCCGCAATACCATCAGCAGCCTCAGTACCGCGAGCAGCGGCAATTCCGGCAACAGCCCCAGTTCCGCGAGCAGCCGCAATTCCGGCAGCAGCCCCAGTTCCGCGAGCAGCCGCAATTCCGGCAGCAGCCTCAGTTCCGCGAGCAGCCGCAATTCCATCAGCAATTCAGGCCACAGGTGCGAGGTCCTGAGTCGCGTCCGCAGCCCCGCCCGCAGCAGCGCGGCGGCGAGCGTCGCCCGCCGGAAAATCGCGGACACCGTTAGCAGGCTGCCGGACCGCCACGCCCCCGCGCCAGGCCATCCGCGGGTCAATGGACAAAAGGCGCGGCGGTCCGGCCCGCCTCAGCGAGCCGGGGCCGCGCCTCTTAATCCATCACTCCGGCAGTTGGATCTGCCCGCTGACCTGGAACGTTCCGCTGACTGACGGCGCGCCGGTCCCAGGCTGGCCGCCACCCACCGACACCGTGTAGGTACCCTCGGCCACGATTCTGTTGCCCGACTGCGTGACCATGCTGAGGTCGCGCCGCTTCAGATCGAACCTGACCACCTGAGTCTGGCCCGGAGCGAGGTGGATGCGCCGGAAGCCGCGCAACGCCCGCAGCGGTGCGCCGGCAACATCGGGGAACTTCAGATAGAGCTGCACGACCTCATCACCCGCGACTCTGCCGGTGTTGGTCACCTTCACGGATGCGCTCAGCGGCGCGCCGGCATCGATCGATGTCCTGGGGAGGGCCAGGTCGCCGTACCTGAAGGTCGTGTAGCTCAGGCCGTACCCGAAGGGCCATAGCGGCTGCCCCTTGAAGTATCGGTACGTGCGCCCCTTCATCGAGTAGTCCTCGAAGTTGGGTAGCTGGTGGACATCCTTGTAGAACGTCACCGGCAAGCGACCCGCCGGATCGTACTTGCCGCTCAGCGTGGCGGCGATCGCCGCTCCGCCTTCCTCGCCGGAATACCACGACTCCAGGATGGCATTGGCGTGCTCCTTCTCCCAGGTTGCGGCGAGCGCGCTGCCGTTCATCAGCACGACCACCAGCGGCTTGCCGGTGGCGGCGACTGCGCGCACCAGCGCTTCCTCCGGGGCCGGTATCTTCAGGCTGGTGCGGTCCCCGCCCAGGAAGCCCGGCTCCTGCACCGGCATCTCCTCGCCTTCGAGTCGGCTCGTCAGCCCGACCGCGGCGATCACCACGTCCGCGTTCCTGGCGGCTGCAACGGCGGCCGGATCAGGCACGTTGTTCACCGGCGCCCAGATGAGCTGCGCCGCCGGCTCTCCACTCCCACGGCGGCCGTACACGACATCGAGCTTTACCGGATGGCCCTTCTCCAGGTGCACGCGGCCCATGTTGGAAGCCTGCGTGTACATCCGCACGACCGGCTCATCCCCCAGAGTGACCTGGGCGAAGCCGTTGGCCTTGATGCCGAGGAGATAGTCGCCGCTTGCCGGCGGATCGAGGAATCCGGTCCATTCCACGGTGAACTGGGATTTGCCCGCGACGGCCGCAGGCAGGTTGCTCCCGCTGAGATCCACGGTCGGCTCGACGCGCGAGGTCAGCGGTGCCAGAGTACTCTGCATCTCCACGCCCGCACTGTACTGCGCCTTCAGGCCGGGCTTGCCGTCCGGGGTGGTTAGCGCCGAGGCAGGCACCTGGCTGCCCTGGTTGGAAAGGAATTGCGTCCCGGGGACGTAAGTGATCGTGGCCCCGGGGAAATCGGCCTTCAGGCCCTCGAGCAGGCTCACGGTGTGTGTCGGGATACCGTTGTAATTGCCGAGCAGAACCTCAGTCTGGTCCGCCAGTGGCCCGACGACGGCAATGCGCTTGACCGACTTCAGCGGCAGCACGCCGTCGTTCTTCAGCAGCACCATGGATTCCTCGGCGAGGTGCAGAGCCAGGCGGCGGTGCGCCGGGCTGTTGAGCTCGCTCTCGGGAATCTTGTCGTAGGGCACCATCGATGGTGGGTCGAACATGCCGAGGCGGATGCGCGCCGTGAAGAGGCGGGTAACCGCCTTGTCGATGGCGCTCTCCGAAAGGTAGCCCTGCTGCACGGCAGTCAGGAAGGGCAGGTAGTCGCTGTCGCCCTTGGGCTCTCCAAAGTCGGCGCATTCGTTGTCCATGCCGCGCTCGAGGGAGATCGCCGAGGCCTGAGGCTGGCTCGGACGGTAGTGGTGTCCGCTGAAGATGTCACGCACGGCGCCGCAGTCGGAGACTACGTAGCCCTGGAACTGCCACGCGCCGCGCAAGGTATGGTCCAGCGTGAATTCATTGGCGCAGGCTGGCTGGCCATTGATGGCGTTGTACGCGCACATCACCGACCCGGCGTGACCTTGCACGATCGCCGCGCGGAAGGCAGGCAGGTAGGTAGCCTCTATATCGTGCTTGCTGACATCGACGTCGGCGAAGTGGCGCGTAGGCTCCGGTCCGCTGTGTACGACGAAGTGCTTGGGGGTCGAGATCGCGAGGTAATAGCGCGGATTGGAGCCTTGAAGGCCGGTCACGTACGCGACCGCCATGCTCGCGGTGAGGAAGGGATCCTCGCCGTAGGTCTCCTGCCCGCGGCCCCAGCGTGGGTCGCGGAAGATGTTGATGTTCGGCGCCCAGAAGTCGAGGCCGTGGAAGATGGTCGAGCCGCCGGCGCGCAGCGCCTGCTCGTGCACGACACGGCCCTCGATGCCGATATCGTGGGCCATCTGGTGTATCCCCTGCGCATCGAAAGTCGCGCCGAGGCCGATCGGCTCCGGGAACTCCGTGGTACCGTTCACCATGACGCCGTGCAGCGCTTCGCTCCACCAGTTGTAGGCCGGCACGCCGAGACGCGGGATGGCGCGTGCGCCGTTGACGAGCTGCGAGACTTTCTCCTTGAGAGTCATGCGATGCACGAGATCCGCCGCGCGGACCTGCGGCGGCAGGGAGGTATTCAGGTATGCGGGCTTTGCGGCATCGGCAGCATGCGCGCCGCCGGCGAGGACCGCCAGGCCTGCGATCAACGCCGTAGGTTGCCAGGTCGACCGGATCTTCATGCGCAGTTCCTCTCGGTGCACGGTTCTCTTTGGAGGCGGCATGGTAGCGCTACCGAAGCCCCGGCTTCAACCGGCGTCAGTGGTCTGCGTGATGCCCGAGCAAGGCTGAGATTTGTTTGGCAGTTGCCTGAAGGGTGCGGCGAGCCTCTTCCATCCCGACCTTCTGCGAGCCGTCGATCAGCTCCAGGAACGGTATCGTGAGCGCGGCCATCACCTCGCCGTGGAAGCCGAACACCGGGTAGCTGATGTCGGTCACGCCGTGCGTGATCGCGCTGGCCATCATATCGAAGCCCTGCTCGCGGACCTTGCGCAGGGTCTTTTGCAGCTTGGCCGGATCTGGCGGAGCGCCTCTCGAGCGCTGCGCGAGCTCCAGCATCCGGGTGGCCTGATCGGCACGCGAGAACGCGAGGAGCACGTGTCCCGAGCAGCTCCTGATCAGATCGATCGGAGCGCCCAGTTGCAGCGCGAACCCACGCGGGCCCGGATTCTCCTGCCGCGCCACCACCAGCCCCGAGCCGCCGTTGGGGACCACCAGATGACAGGATTGCTCCACAGTGCGGGCAAGCGCTTCCATCTGCGCAGCGGCGGCCCGCGTGAGGTCCTGTGCGGGCGTCGCCCGGTAGGCGAGATCCAGGATCTTGTAGGCGACGGTGTAGCGGTCGGTATCCGGGGATTTTTGCAGAAAGCCGCGCTTTTCCATCACGATCACGATGCGAAACAGCTCGCCGATGGAGCGGTGGAGTTGCGCCGCCATCTCGCTGATGAGCGCGCCGCCGGGCTTGTCCGCCAGGAGCTCGATGATGTCGAATGCCTTGTCGAGGGCCGGCGCCGCGTAATTTCCCTTGGGGACGGAGGCGCCGCCCCGGTAGATGGACTCGGTTTTGGCCCGCGATCTCATGAAGTCGAGAATATCGGGCACCCCGGGGCCGCACAAGAACTCACACCCGTATGCCCGGGCGGGTTGCCCGCCGCGCGTAGATGCCGACCACGAGGAAGCACAACAGGGGCAGCGCCATCGCGTAATGTGTCGTTCCCATAACCGTGGCGATCACACCCATCAGCGGCGGGAATACGGCGCCGCCAATGATCGCCATCACGATGAAGGAAGAGCCGAGCGGCGCCAGCTCACCGAGATCCTGCACGCCGAGGGAGAAGATCGTCGGATACATGATCGACATGAAGAAGCTGGTGAGCATCAGCGCCCCGATCGCAAGCTCGTGGGAGGCGCCGAGCGCCACCGCGCAGAGGAGCACGTTCGCCGCGGCATAAAGCATCAACAGCCGCTCGGGCTTGATACGTTGCATGAGCGCAGAGCCGGAGAAGCGGCCGATCATGAACAGGGCCAGGCTCGCCGACAGCAGGAACGCCGCGCGGCGTGCCGAGATCCCCGGAGTGACGTCCAGGGCGAAATCCACGAAGAAGCTCCAGACGCCCACTTGAGCGCCGACATAGAAGAACTGCGCCAGGACCGCACCGCGAAGCGCCGGCTCGCGGCCGAGCGCGCGCATTTGCGGTACGAGCGCGGCCGAGGGGCGCTCCGGCCTCGTCTCGGGAAGCCGCGTCAGAGCGACGGCGATTGCGAGCAGAATCACCGCGCCTGCCAGCACGAGATAGGGCATCTGTACCGCGTGTGACTGACTCACCCGCAAGGCGAGCCGTTGCGCGGCAGGCATGCCGGCCAGCGTGGCGCCCGAGACATTGGCTCCGGAGAAAATGAAGACCCCACCGATGATCGGGGCGATGAATCCGCCCAGGCCGTTGAAGGCCTGCGCGAAGTTCAGCCGCTGCGCCCCGCGGTGCCGGTCGCCGAAGGCGATCACGAAGGGATTGGCCGCCGTCTCCAGCAGCGCCGCGCCGAGGGCGATCACGTACAGCGCCGCCAGGAACAGCCCGTATGTGCGGATGTTGGCTGCGGGATAAAAGAGCATCGCCCCTGCCGCGTACAGGCCGAGCCCGATGAGAATCCCGGCCTTGTAGCCCCATCGGCGCATCAGCAGGCCTGCCGGCAAGGCCATGGTGAAATAGCCGATGTAGAAGACGAACTGGATGAGGCCTGCCTGAGCGCGGTTGAGCGCCAGCGCTCCTTGGAACTGGTGGACGAGGATGTCGTTGAAGTTGTTGGCGATGGCCCAGAGAAAGAAGAGGCTCGTCACCAGCGCGAATCCCCACCGAAAACCGGGCGTGATGAAGTGCCGGGTCGAATCTTCCTTGTCGTAACCCGACTCACCGACATCGGTCCGCGCGCTCATGCTTTCCTCCCACGCGCCTCATCGGCGTATCCACTTTCGCCGGGCAGCGGGGCCTCGGCCGCGAGCAGCCCGCTTTCCCGCAGCGCCTGCCAGAGCGCCGCCGGGATCGGCAGTACCGCCATGGCCACGTCATCCCGCACGAGTCCGGGATCGGCGGTCCCGACTACCGCGCAGACGATGGCGGGGTGGGCGGTCGCGAACTGCAATGCGACGGCCGGCAGGGGTACTGCAAAACGGCGGCAAATCGCCTCGAGGGCGGCTACTCGAGCCATGATGTCCTGCGGTGGGCTCTCGTACTCGTAATGCGGTGGCTGGCTGCCAGAGGTGCCCGTGGCAAGGATCCCGGAGTTGAAAACACCTGCGGTGATGATGCCGACCCCTCGCGACCGGCACTTCTCGAGAAAGTCGAGAGACCGATGATGGAGCAATGTGTACCGCCCCGCGATCATGAATAGATCGAAGTCGGCGTGCTCCAGGCTGGCTTCGCAGACCGCCACTTCATTGACGCCCAGCCCGATGGCGCCGACCACGCCCTGCCGCCGCAAGTCATCGAGCGCTCGGTAACCTCCATTCATCGCAACGGCGAACACCAGCTCGTGCCGCTCGCCGTGGGTGAGTGCGCCGATATCGTGCATGTACAGGATGTCGATCCGGTCGAGGCCGAGGCGTTGCAGGCTCGCCTCGAGCGAGCGCATCACGCCATCGTAGCTGTAGTCGTACACGGGATCGAACGGCATCGGCGAGCAGAAGCCGTGCTTCTCGCGAGCCGGGCCGGAGGGCCGCAGCAGGCGCCCTACCTTCGTGGAGAGCAGGTACTCGTCCCGGTCGAGCTCGCGCAGGGCGTCTCCCAGCCTGCGCTCGCTCAGACCGAATCCATAATAGGGCGCGGTGTCGAAGTAGCGAATGCCGCTCTCCCAACACGCCATGACCGTGTCCCTCGCGACCTGATCCGGGACCTGCCGGTAGAGATTGCCGAGCGAGGAGGCGCCCAACCCGAATGGCCGGATTTGGCGGAGGCGCTCGAAGACGCTGTTGCGACTCGCCGCCGCCCTGCCTCCCGCGGTGTTCGGATCGCTCATTCAGAACTCGATCATTGCCTTGAGAACGCCGTCGGCGCTTGCAATCAGCTCTGGAATCCGGCGAGGCGCCGCGAGCGCCGGAATGGCATGGGTCAGCAGCGCCTCGGTGGGGATCGTTCCCGCCGCAATCGAGCTTACCACCTGCTGAAAGTCGGCTCTCACGGCATTGCGGCTCGCCAGTAGGGTCGTTTCACGCTTGTGGAATTCCGGGTCCGAAAAGGTGATCTCCTCTTTGACTACGCTCAAGAGGACATAGGTCCCGCCGTGAGCCACGTAATCGAGTCCGCCGCGCATCGCGCGCACGTTCCCGGTGGCGTCGAATACGCAATCGAACATATCCCCGCGCGTTCGCTCTGCAAGCTCGGCGCGTACTGCCTCGGGAGACCCGATGGCCGGCTCGAGGCCGAGCCGGTCGCGGGCATATTCGAGCCGCGAGCGGCGCAGGTCCGTGATCGTGACCCGCGCGCCACCCAGTCGCGCAAAGAGCGCGGCGGCCACCCCGATGGGGCCCGCGCCCACGACCAGTACGCGGCTGTCGGGGGCGAGCCGGGCGCGCGATACCGCATGAGCGCCGATCGCCAGGAATTCCACCATGGCCGCCTGATCGAGGGTGAGCACCGAGGCATCGATGACCGCGGCTTCCGGCACGGTCAAAAGCTCGCACATCCCGCCGTCGGCGTGTACGCCCAGCACCTTGATCGCAGCGCAACAGTTCGGCTTGCCGTTGCGGCACGCGATGCAACTGCCGCAGGCAAGGTAGGGATTCACCGTGACCACTTGTCCCGGTTTCAGGGAGCTACCTGCCGGGACTTCCTCCACGACCCCTGACAACTCGTGGCCCATGACCCGGGGGTACTCGAGGTACGGGTGCTCGCCCGAGAAAATGTGATAGTCGGTGCCGCACAACCCCACCCTGCGGATGCGGATCAGAACCTCGCCTTCGGCAGGTGAGGGCGCAGGACGGGCAGCCAGGCTCAGCTTGTACGGCTCCTCACAGACGATTGCTTTCAATGAACGGGTTCCTGTCGGCTTGCGTTCCGGGGGGGCGCTCAATATATTTGCATATGTGAGAATAACATTGCCAATGTGCAATGAGGCCGCAAAGCCGCCGCTCCGCCGGTTCTGCTTCGCGCTCGATCTCAAGGATGATCCCGAGTCGATCGAGCGCTACAAATGGTGGCACCGCGCGGGCGGACCGCCCGAAGCGGTGACCCGGTCTCTTCTGGCTGCGGACATCAGGGAGCTGGAGATCTGGCTCTGCGGCTCACGTTTGTTCATGGTGCTCGAGGCCGGCCCGAGCTACGACCCGGCGGTCAAGGCGGCGCGCGATGCGCAGGATCCTGACGTCCTTGCCTGGGAGCAGCTCATGTGGGAGTTTCAGCGGCCGTTGCCGGGAGCGCCTTGCGGGCAGAAGTGGCTCGCCGCGCAGCGGATCTATGCTCTCTCGGAGCAGCCTGCGGCGAGTGCGCGGGAGATGAGCGGTGGCAGATCGGGATGAGGTGTTGAACCAATGAGGCGCAGAGGCTTTTTCAAGATGATGGCGGGCACCGCGGCCGCTGCGGCCCTGCCGATTGGCGTACGACGCGCGCTCGCCGCGGATGCCGGATCGGCGTTCGACCGGTTGCGGCAGACATACGCCCGCTTCTGCGCCACGCCCGAGATGCAGCGAGTCTTTTACGCGTTTCGCGGCAAGAAAATTGCCGCGGAGCGATTGATTGAATCCAGTTGGCGGGCCACGGAATGGGGCCATCCACCCGCGCTGCCGCTGCCGGGGGGATCATGGGATGGAGTGCCGATGGTTCCGCCGGCCGCGGATCTGGCCGGGCGGGGGCCCTTCCAGCCGACCTGGAACTCGCTGGCGCAATATGAGTGTCCGGAGTGGTACCGGGACGCGAAGTTCGGCATCTGGAATCACTGGAGCCCGCAGTGTGTGCCCGAGGATGGGGACTGGTACGCGCGCAACATGTACATCCAGGGTGCGCCGACCTACGGCTCTCAAATCGAGCAGTACGACTACCAGCTCGCGCATTACGGGCACCCCTCGCGGTTCGGTTACAAGGATCTTTGCGCGCAGTGGACGCTCCTCGACTGGCAGCCCGACGAGCTGATGGATCTCTACGTGCGCGCGGGAGCGAAGCTCTTCCTCGCCCTCGCCAATCATCACGACGGCTTCGATACGTGGGATTCGGCGCACCACCCGTGGAACGCGCAGAACATCGGACCGCACCGCGATGTCATCGGCACGTGGGCGCAAGCTGCGCGGCGGCGGGGGCTGCGCTTCGGCGTCACCGTACACCAGGCGCGTAACTGGTGGTGGTTTCAACCCGCGCATGGAGCCGATGAGTCAGGTCCCTATGCCGGCGTTCCCTACGATGGCCATTTGACGCTCGCGGACGGCAAAGGGCAATGGTGGGAAGGCTACGACCCGCAGCGGCTCTACGGTCCCAAGCACCCGTTCGACGCGCTGCCTGACGCCTCCTACGTCAAGAACTTCTACGACCGCACGCGCGACCTGATCGATCGGCACGATCCCGACCTGCTCTACTTCGACAACGACCGGCTGCCGCTCGGTTGGGGCGGCATGTGCGTTGGCGCGTATTACTACAACCGCAGCCAGAGCCGTCACGGAGGGCACGTCGACGTCGTCATGACCGGAAAGAACATCCCGGGTCACCTGCAAAGCGCGCTCGTGGCCGACGTGGAGCGCGGCTTGAGCAGCGACATCCTGCCGCATCCGTGGCAATCGGAGACCTGCATCGGCTACTGGCACTACCTGCGACCGCTCTATGACGAGCCCGGGCAGTTCGGGGGCTACATGCATCCCCGCGAGGTGATCCATTGGCTCATCGATACGGTGAGCAAGAACGGTACGTTCATTCTCAACATCCCGGGCAAGCCCGACGGCACGATCGACGGCAAGGAGCGGTTGATCCTGGAGCGGATCGGCGCCTGGATGGCAATCAATGGCGAGGCGATCTACGCCACCCGCCCGTGGAAGGTCTACGGCGAGGGTCCGAACGTCATCCGCGCGGGCTCTTTCCAGGGTAAGAGCATCGCGCAACTCTCGGCCAGGGACATCCGCTTCACCCGTAACAAGGCCGGCTCCATCGTGTACGCCATCGCGCTCGGGTGGCCTGCGGAGCCGATGCTCATTCGCTCCCTCGGCACGGCTGCGGCCACCCGGCCCGGTGCAGTGGCGGCGGTGGAGCTGCTCGGCGACCAGGCGAAACCCTCCTGGCGGCAGACCGCGGAGGGTTTACGCGTGGATCTGTCGAAGATCTCGCCCTCGACGGACATTGCCGCTGCGATGCGAATCCACCTTGCCGCCTGAGCCGTCTCAGGGGCTGCAATGCTCGAAACACAGCGTGCGGCTGAAGAACGGCAAAACGTGATCCTGGAAGCGGTACGCCACAGCGCTCGTGTGCGTGCCGTGATACATCTCGAAGCTGTTTGCGATCCCGTAGGTGTCGAGTATCCGGTGCAGCTTCAGGGTATCGAAGCGCAGGTTGTCCTGATCCCCCACATCGATCGCGATGGCGCGATACTCGCGCAGGTTGTCGATGTACTGGTCGATGAAGGCGAGCGGCGCATTCGCCGTCCACTTGGCGAGGACGTCCGGCTGTAGCGCGCCGTTCCTGTACGGCAGATCGAGATAGAGCGGCGGATTCTTCGGATCGGGCGACCACGCTGCTGCGGACGCCAGCTGCGGCAGCAGATACCAGGGCAGCCGCGCCGCATCGGCGGGGGATTTCAGGCTCTCGAGCTGCTTTTCCGCGTCTGGCTTCAGGCGCTTGGCATCGAAGGGCGAGAGGCAGCAGGGGCTCATGATGTAGAGGCTGCCGAACACGTCCGGGTGCTTCATCCCGATGCGAGTCGCTCCGTAACCGCCCATGGAGTGTCCGACCAATCCGCGGCTGACGCGGTAGGGGAGGGTACGGTAGTGGGCGTCGATGTAGGCGACCACGTCGTGAGAGATGAATCGCTCGAAGTCGCCCGTGGTGACGGAGCTCGAGTACATCGAGCCGCCATACGCGGTATGGGAGTTGGGCAGCACGACGATCATGGGCCGTGTGCCTTTGGCGAAGGCTCCTTCGATCGTCTGCGGCACGTGGATCTCGTGGGTCCATTCCTCGGCATCGATGAAGAATCCGTGCAAGGCATAGACGACCGGATAGCGCCGCTTCCTGTCCGTGTAGTAGTCCGGCGGCAGGAAGACGATCACGTCGCGGTCAGCCGGTTCCCCTTCGAGGTTTCCGGCGAGCGCCGGCGAGTGGATCCTGATGTGCTGAACGGTGACGGCCTTTGCGCCCGGCACTGCCGGGGGCGTTTCCGTTTTCATCTGCGCCAGGGCGGCAGGCGCGCTGGCCGTCGCCAGAACGATCACCAGGACCGCGATTCTCGCCGCGATGGCGCACCTCGTGAACCTCGACTTCGGGAGCGCCGCGGTCCGGCGTCGCTCTGATCTGGTCGCCAGGTCGAACGATTTCATGGATACCATCCTAATTTCATGCTTGACACCAGCAGATAACTAAGACAATACTAAAACCGTAAAGGTAGCGCTACCAGAACATTGTCTTGGTACTGGGAGAGCGTCGAATCGTCAGGGGGACCTCAGCCATTCAGCAACGCGCGCGGCGCCGTGCCGCGCCCGATACCGCTCGCCTGCCCGCAAAACTCGCACTCAAGTTCAAGAAGGGGTATTTCGATGAGCCGCAAGACCTCACTTAACGCGACCAAGAATGCGCACAAGCGGAGCGCACCACCCGGGTCGGCTGGTGCAGCCCGGGCGCGCATAGCCGCTTCGGGGCTGGCGCTGGGCTCGCTCACCTTCGCGGTGAGCGGAGTACTGCATGCGCAGAACGCCTCGAGCACCGGCAGGGATGATGCCAAGGCGCCTCCGGCGACCTCGAAGGCAAAGCCGCAGGCGCGCAAGCGCCTGGGCAATCCCGCCACCCTGCACCTGGCAGCAGCCACTGCCCTCCCGCCCAACGGAGCGGGACTGGTGGCGCAGGCCGCAAGTCAGACTGTGCCCGCCGCGACCACCAGCGCCGATACTCTGCAGGAGATCGTGGTCACCGGCATCCGTGGATCGCTGGAACGGGCCCTGCAGATCAAGAAGATGTCGCTCGGCGTAGTCGATGCGATCTCCGCCGAGGACATTGGACAGTTCCCGGACAGCTCTATCGGCGAGGCGATGCAGCGCATCCCGGGCGTCTCGGTATCCCGCGGCAATTCGATGTCGCAGACCAATAGCACCATCGGCAACGTGACCGGCGTGACGGTGCGCGGCTTCGGCCCGGAGTTCAGCGAGACGCTGATTGACGGCCGGCCGATCGCAGGCGGAGGCACGAGCGGCCGATCGATAGACTTCAGCTCGGTAGGCGCGGAGTTCGTCGGCGAGATCGACGTGCACAAGACGCCGGATTTCAGCCTCTCGTCCGGAGATATCGGCGCCACGCTCAATATCAAGTACCCGAAGCCTTTCGATCACCCGGGTATGCGGGCCAGGGCGTTCGCCTCGGCGACCGATTACACCCTCGATGGGGGAGTGAGGCCTGCGTTCGGTGCTCTGTGGAGCGACACGTTTGCAGATGGCAAGTTCGGCATTCTTCTCGATGGTGACTACACGGATCACCATGTCACGGCGCACCACGTGTCGAACGTCGGCTGGGTCGGAACCCATTTCAATTCCTGCCAGATGGCGGGCGGACCGGCCTGCACGAAAGATGCCAGCGGTAACTTGACCACCCCCACGAACCCGTACCCGAGCTGGTTCGAGCAGGAATACCAGATATTGCTCGAGCGCACGGACGAGCGCCGCAAGGACGGCCGCGCGGTGCTCCAGTGGCACCCCGTCGATGCCGTCATGGTTACGTTGAACGACGACTACGCAGATGACCGCATTCTCACGCAGGCCGGTGGCTTCTCCAACTGGTTCAACGGCGGCGCTCTTACCGACGTGCAGCAGGACGCCAATGGAACCGTCACGAACTTCATAACCGGACCCAATCCGACCGACCTCGATGGCGCGATCAATGCCTCCTACGTCAAGACAAACTCGTACGGCCTCAACGTCCTTTGGGACGTGAACGACGACTGGTCGGCAGAGGTCGATGCCAGCCAGTCGACCGCCAAGCAGAATCCGGACGGCCAGATCGGTGGCTGGGGCCAGGACGTAGGCTTCGGGCCCTCGGTGCCGGCCGGCACTAACGGCTATGTAGGCGGGATCGTGGATACCGGCCCGAACAACCTGCTCTATCCGAGCGCGTACGGACCGAACAACGACGGCAACGTCTATCAACCAGGCATCTACGGCTCGCACGTCGATGTAATCTCGATACCGGAGGCGACCGACAGGGTCAACCAGGCGAAGCTCGATGCAACCTGGCACCGGGACAGCACCAAGGTGAACTTCGGCGTGCAGTTCGTCGGCGACAAGCGGACTTCGAAGCAGTGGACCACCTTCATCAACGGCAACAATCAGTGGCAGCTCTTCGCGGGCTACGGCCCCGCCTCGAACAACCCCGGCGGCGTGGCCCTGCCTGCATCGTTGTTCACTGGCACCTTCAGCACAGCGAACTTCATTCCCGGATGGGGCAACGTCAACAAGTTGCCACCACTCCTGCCATGGTACAGCCCCTATCCCGTGACTGCGTACGAAGAGAGCCTGGGTGTGGGGGCCGCCAATGCAAATTACGGCCCGACGAACGGCTACACGTACACCGGTAAGGTAACGCCCGACTTCGCTCCGGGCTCGCCTCTGCTGGTTCAGGAGAAGACCTACGCTCCGTTCCTGACGGCCGAGCAGAACTTCGATCTGGCCGGGATGACGCTCAAGGCGAACGTGGGTTTGCGCTATGACAAAACGGATGTCACCACTGGCGGCGTGGCTCAGCTGCCGACGTCGCTGACCGTGGCCGCCTCCGACCACACGGCATTTCTTGACACTCTGACTCCCGCGGAATTCGTCCAGGACACGAATTCCTATCACTATTTCCTGCCGAGCCTCGACCTCAATCTCATGGTGCTGCCCGACCTGAAGGTGAGATTCGACGCCTCGCGCACGGAAACCAAGCCGCCGCTCGGTAATATCGTCCCGACGCTGAACCTCACCGGCTTGCGGGTCGGTGCGCTCGCGGCAAGCGGCAACAATCCGCTGCTGCGGCCGTATCTGTCGAACAACTTCGATCTGGGCGCGGAATGGTATTACGCCAGAAACGACTACGTCTCGGTGGATGTGTTCTTCAAGCACGTCTCGCAGTTTCCGATCAGCCAGACGGTCGTCGAGACGATCAACGGCGTAATGGATCCGACGACGGGCCAGCTCGCCAAGTGGTCGACCACGACCTTCGTCAACGGCCCTTCGGCCGACGTCCGCGGCGTCGAGGCGGGCTGGCAGCAGATGCTGAAGTGGGGATTCGGTTTCCAGATCAATGGAACGCTCGTCAAAACGAACGCTCCCTACAATCGATATGCGCTGACGAACGTATTCGCGCTGCCGGGACTGTCCAACGAGGCCAATTTCGTCGGGTTCTATCAGCGAAACGGATTCCAGGCGCGCGTGGCCATCAACTGGCGCGGGGAGGAGCTGCAGCAATTCGGGCAGACGAACTCAGGCGGAACCTTCGGTACGGAGCCGACCTTCGTCAATGCATCGACTGAAGTGGACTTTAGCGCCAGCTACGATATCAACAGCAAGGTCAGTATCTTCTTCGAGGGACTGAACCTGAACAACTCCATCTACAGCACCCATGGACGTTTCAGCAACCAGCTGCTCGACGTGGTGGAGTATGGACCCTCGCTCACCCTGGGGGTGCGCGCGAAGATGTAGCGCTTGCGGTAGGCTGCCGGGCGG
>DASVWT010000113.1:0-4145 GCA_036393055.1 Steroidobacteraceae bacterium | reverse complement strand
GCTTCTCTCAGAATTGGAGCGTCTGGCGCGACGCAAGGATGAGCTGGAGACGGTGCTCGCCGCCGGGCGCATAGGCTATTGCCGGTTGCATGCAGGGGATCTTGCGCTCGAGGCCAACTCGCAATTCAAGGCGGAATGGGGCTGGCCTCCGGATGAGATACCGTCCTGGGGCGACGTGGAATCGCGCGTACATGCCGACGATCGGGATCGCTTCGCGGCCGCGGTGCGCGCCGCGCTCGCGGGCGCATCGCCCTTGGACCTCACGGTGCGGGTGCGGCCATTGCCGGAAGGGGCGGATACGCGCTGCCTCGCCTTGCGCGGCTGCATCGTAAGCGCCGGCGATGATTCCGGATCGGCGGATCTCGTCATCACTTCGCGCAACGTCACGAGCGAGCATCGCGAGATGGAAGACCTTGCGGCGGCGCGCGAGCGGCTGGCGCGCGAGGCGGCGGAAACCGCCAACCGCGCGCGGGATGAGTTCCTGTCGGTGATCTCGCACGAGCTGCGCTCGCCGCTCAATGCCATCCTCGGCTGGAACCGCATTCTCGCCCTCAAGTGCGGCGGCGATCCGGAAGTCACCGCGATCACCCCGCGCATCGAGCAGAGCGCGAAAGCGCAGTTGAAAATGGTCAACGATCTGCTGGATGTCGGGCGCGTGAACACCGGCAAGCTCAAGGTGGAACCGCGTCCGGTCCAGCTGGCGCGAATCGCGCGCCTGGCGATCGATGTGGCCAGACCGGCGGCGGCTGCGAAGGGCATCGAGATCCTGAGCTCATTCGCTCCGGGCGCGGGTGCGCTGCGCGCCGACGCGGACCGCCTGCTCCAGGTCATCGGCAATCTGCTCTCCAATGCGGTGAAGTTCACCGGCTCCGGCGGCCGGGTCACGGTGGAGCTGCGCGATGAGGGCGCCTTCACAAAGCTCACGGTGCAGGATACCGGCCAGGGGATCGCGCCGGAGCTGTTGCCGCACATCTTCGACCGCTTCAGGCAAGGTGACGGCACGAGCACGCGTCAGGCCACCGGACTCGGACTCGGTCTGACGCTGGTCCGCGAGATCGTCGCTCTGCATGGCGGCTCGGTCGCGGCGCATAGCGATGGGCGCGGCGCGGGCGCGACGTTCACCGTCCGCTTGCCGACCTCTCTGGCCTCGCCGCTGGCCGCATCGGACTACCCGCCGCCCCCGGATGAGGCGCAGCAAGGGCTTCCGGAGCAGCGGCAAACACTCGAAGGCCTGTCGATCCTCGTCGTGGACGATGAGTTGGAAGCGCGCACGGTGGTGGCGGAGATGCTGCGGCTCGAGGGCGCCTGCGTAACCATCACCGACTCTGCGCCTTCCGCCCTGCGCCAGCTGCATGCCCAGGGCGCTCATTTCGACATCATAGTCACCGATATCGGCATGCCGCTGGAGGATGGCTACTCGCTGGTCCGCAAGCTGCGGTCGAGTCAACTGGGCAAGCGCATGCTGGCGATTGCCGTGACGGGCTACGCCTCGCGCAGCGACGTCGATGCCGCCATGGATGCGGGTTTCGACCTGCATGTGCCAAAGCCGGTGGACTTCGACACCTTCGTCCCGTTGGTGCGCCGGCTCGCCGTCTGGCGCCGCCCCGGCTAGCGCCGCCCCGCGATTTTGAACGGCCGAAGGCCGGCCGGCTCAGCGCAGGGATGGGGCTGAGCAAAGCGGCAGGATGCCAGACAAAAAAAAGCGGGCTGGTCGCACCACAGCCCGCCAAACGGGGGGTCTTGCCACTTCATGCAACCCCTATGCCAGGTCCATTCTCCCTGGAAAAATGCGGTTTGGACGGCCACGGAGCCCGGCCGCATCTGTAAAAAGGTACAGGAGGTGCAAATTGTGCAGGCGAATCCGGCCGAGCTGGCGCCCCTGGTGCCCCGCCTGGCACTGCGAGGACATGGCACATCTCATGCTTGAGCCCTCGTCCGTTTCCTGGCGCGTCTCTTCTCATGAGCTACAAGTACACGATACAAGCGCTGAGGGAGCTCGTTTCCGTTCGTCGCGACAGCGAGCAGGCATTGAGGCTCTGCGCCTCATCGCTCGGCGCGGGCACCTTGCGCGATGTTTGCCTGCGCGGCGCCGAGGAGTGCGCACAGGCGATGGGCGAGCTCGAGACTTTGATCGCGGGTTTGGGCGGCGGGGGAGGACGGCAGCCGCACGGGGCGGTCGCCGGCTTCTGGCGCAGCGGCTGGGCAGGCTTGCGCGCCGCTCTTGCGCGCGGGGAGGAGGGAGCTATTCTCGATGCGTGCGAGCGCGGAGGGAGCTGGATCCTGGAGGCCTATCGCAACGCCCTGGACGATCACCTTCCGGAATCCGTGCGCGATGCCGTGCTGCGCCAGTTCGAGGTCCTGATGAGCACTCACGATGCGATCCGCGGCTGTCGCCCAGAGCGAGCTGTCCGCGGCGATGCGGCGGCTCCCGGTGCGCAAGCAGGCCAACACTAAAGCCGAGCCTCCCCTGACACGATGGTCCACCAGCCCTGTCATCCTCGGGATCGGTGTCGGCCTGCTCGCAGGCCCGGAGGGCTTGGGACTCATCGAGCCGCAGCTCGCCGACGACGCCGCCCTCATCCAGTCGATCAGCGAAGCGGTCCTTCTCGTCTGTCTCTTCTGCGCCGGCCTGCGCCTGCGCGCGCCGCTCGCGTGGGTGCCGTGGCGGGTGCCGCTGCAGCTCGCCTCGCTGAGCACGGTGTCCGCGGCCCTGCTGTCGGCCGGTGCGGCCTATCTGATCTTCGGCATGACCCTGCTGCAGTCGGTGCTTCTGGCCGTCATCCTGGCGCCAACGGATGCGGCGCTGGCATCGGACGCGCACGCAGCCACGGAGGGCGAGCAGGAGCTCGTGCCGTTCGCTTTGGCGGCGGAAGGAAGCTTGACGAGCGCGATCGTGGCGCCGGTGGCCGTGCTATTGCTCACCCGCATGGGTGTGACGGGGGCGGGTACCGCCGTACTCGGCTCCCTGACGCTCACC
The DNA here is from genome assembly GCA_036393055.1 of Steroidobacteraceae bacterium. GTDB lineage: Bacteria > Pseudomonadota > Gammaproteobacteria > Steroidobacterales > Steroidobacteraceae > 13-2-20CM-66-19. Next base: position 1,168 of record DASVWT010000113.1, on the reverse strand, counting down.
GTCCTCTGGTCTCTCGCCGGCGGAGCGGCCGTTGGCTGGCTGATGGGCGTCGCCGCAGCGCGCTGGCTGGCGCTGATCGACCGGGACCGCCAGGGCGATCTGCTCGAGGAGATGATCGTCTTCGCCACGGGGGCGCTCGCTTATGTCTGCGCTCTGGCTCTGCGCACAGATGCGCTCCTTGCTGCGCTCGCCGCGGGGCTGGCGCTGTCACACGGCGGACGGCGGCGGCTGACACGCAAGCAGCCGCTCGGGGCGCGCGTCCTCAGGTTTGCCGGGCGGGCGGAACGCGGTGCGACCGTTCTCGTGATGGTGTTGCTCGGCGCGCTGCTGGGCGCAGCCGACTTCAGTCTGCGCACCGCCCTCTACGCCGCGGTGCTGTTGATTCTGGTCCGGCCGCTCGCGGTGCGCCTCGGTGTCGGCCGGCCCGTGGTGACGCCGGCCCAGCGCCGCACGCTAGAGCTGTTCGCCGCCCGCGGCCCGGCGGCGCTTTATTGCCTGGCGCTCGCGGCCGGGCAGAATCTGCCGGCAGGCTTCGGCAAGCGCCTCGAGAGCGCGGTGCTCGCGGTGATCGTTATTTCGATCATCTCGGGTGCGGTGTCGGCGCTAACCGCCAGGAAAACGAGTCCCGGGGCTGCAGTATGAGAGGGCGCGGCGCGGGATAAAGCTCGGCTCGCGCTTGGCGGCGCGCGCCGGAGGGCATACAGTTGACCGCCCTTTAAGGGCTGAAGGCGAGCACATGGCACATGCTTTGATCATCGACGACGACGCAGACGTGGTGGACTGGCTACAGGAGGTTGCCCGCATGGAGGGCTTCACCGTCGCGCGTGCGCAGAGCCTGCGGGATGCGCGGATCGAGCTCGGCCGTCAGCGCCCCGATGTTCTGCTGACCGATCTCGCGCTACCGGACGGGGAAGGCATCGAGCTGCTGCGCGAGCTGGAAAAGCCGGACGCCACCGAGGTCATCGTCATCACGGGTCATGCCACCGTCGACAGCGCCGTCGCCGCCTTGCGCGCGGGCGCCAGCGATTATCTGATCAAGCCTGCCGACCTCGAGCGCGTGCAGGCGGTGCTGCGGCACGCGAAGAAAACCTCCGCGCTGCAGCACGAGATCGGCGAGCTGCGCGATGAGCTGCGGCGCATGGGCCGGTTCGGGCGCATCCTCGGCAGC
>DASVWT010000112.1:0-7545 GCA_036393055.1 Steroidobacteraceae bacterium | reverse complement strand
AGATTAGATCTCCCTGGGAGCTCGACTCCCCTGAAGGGCCCAAGAAGACTACTTGGTTGATAGGCTGGGTGTGTAAGGCCAGTAATGGCTTCAGCTAACCAGTACTAATTGCCCGTGAGGCTTGACCATATAACCTCAAGGGGTTTGCTTCGGCAGACCTGGCGAGGATGATGCAATGGAGCGATCGATTCGAACGCGACAGGCGTCTTAAACGAAACGAACCGAATTGGAGGCGCGAGGGGCCGGTGGCAACGCCGGCTCCTCGAACCTCGAACAGTTTCCCTGGTGGCAATAGCGAGCGGGAACCACCCGATCCCATTCCGAACTCGGAAGTGAAAACGCTCTGCGCCGATGGTAGTGTGCCTTTCAGGCATGCCAGAGTAGGTCACTGCCAGGGTCCCAAGTGAAGCCCCCGGAGCCGCGAGGTTCCGGGGGTTTTCCGTTTCTGGATCGGCGCAAATCGCGGCCGGCTTTTTTCTGGCCCGCCGGAATTGTGCGTTGCTCCCGGGCGTCGCGCTTACGCCTCCGCCAGACTAGCCGTCTCGTGGGGACGGGGGGTTCGTGACCATTCCATTCTGGCGGCGGCGCTCTGATGCCGGTGTGCGGGGCGCTTATGCGGCCGCCTTCTCGCAGTCACCGCACGGCAAGCTGGTAATCGATGGCCGCTCTCTCGAGATCGTCGATGCCAACCCCGCTTTGCAGTCCAGTGTCGGCTACACGCTGGAGGAGCTGCGGGAAACGCCCCTCACGCGAATATTCAGCGATGACGGCGGTCCTCCCGAGGCGCTGCTCGCGCAGCTGCGCCAGGGTCCGGCGACGCTTCTAAGCGAAACCGGCCAGCGCTGCCGCAGCGGCCAATTCCTCCATGTGGAGATCAGCGGCTACCGCTTCGACATCGGCAGGCGCAGCCTCTATTCCCTCACCACGCGCGATATCACCATGCGCCGGCGCATGGAGGCGCAGCTGCTGGAGAAGCAGCAGCACCTCGATCACCTCGCGCACCACGATCAGCTCACGGGGCTGCCGAACCGCCTGTTCCTCGCGGCGCATCTGCCCGGGGCGATCGAGGAGGCGAAGCGCGGCGGCAGCATGCTCGCGGTGCTCTTCCTCGACCTCGACCGCTTCAAGCACATCAATGATTCCCGCGGCCATGAAACCGGCGACAAGCTGCTGAAAGCCGTGGCGCAACGCATCCGGGCCACCACCCGCACGGATGACATCGTGGTGCGGATGGGCGGTGATGAATTCATCGTGGTGCTGAAGACCGTCGCCACCGCGGAGCAGATCAACGAGACCGCGAGCCGCATCACCGACGCACTCGCCGCGCCGGTACTGATCGACGGCCGCTCCCTGGTGACCACCGCGAGCATCGGAGTCAGCCTGTTTCCGCGCGACGGATCCACCATGGGAGAGCTGCTGCGCCAATCGGACACGGCGATGTATCAGGCGAAGGATCGCGGCCGCAACAATTACCAGCTCTTCAGTCCGGTGATGGAGCGCAACCTGAAGGAGCGCATCGCGATCGAGTCGAGCCTGCGCGCGGCGCTGCAGGCCCGGCAGCTGGACGTGCATTACCAGCCGATCGTCGACATCGAATCCCATCGGGTCGTCGCGCTCGAGACGCTTCTGCGCTGGCGCCATCCCTCCCTCGGATTCATCCCGCCGGAGCGCTTCGTCGCGGTGGCGGAGGAGACCGGCCTGATCGTGCCCATCGGGGAGTTCGTGCTGGAGCGGGCCATCGAAGACGCGGCGCGCTGGCGCGCGGCCGGCTCCATGGTCGTTCCCATCGCGGTCAACATCTCCGCCGTGCAGCTGCAACGCTCCGACCTCGCCGCGACGATCGCCCGCCTGGGGCGCGCGCACGGTGTGAGTCCCAACATGCTGCAGCTCGAGCTGACCGAGAGCGCCGTGTTCGAGCGCCGCGAGAGCCGCACTGGCGACTCCTCGCAGGATGCGATCGCGCGCCTGCGGGAGCTCGGCACGCGGATCGCGATCGATGACTTCGGCACCGGTTACTCCAGCCTCTCGTATCTGAAGCGCTGGCGGGTGGACTACCTCAAGATCGACCGCAGCTTCGTGCGCGACCTGGTCACCGACATGAGCGACCTGGCGATCGTGGAAGCGATCATCGCCATGGCGAAGCACCTCAACATCGAGGTGGTGGCGGAGGGCATCGAGGGCTGGCAGCAGCTCGAGAAGCTCCGCCAGCTCGGCTGCCCCTACGCGCAGGGCTTCCTGCTGGCGCGGCCGGCGCCGTTCGAGCAGTGCCGGCGCTACCTCACCGGGCAACCGCTCGACCTGACCGTACAGCACCCCTCCGGGTACCCGCTCGAGGCGACGGGGAGCTGACGACCCGAGCCGCGGCGGCGGCGATCCGCGGGCCGAGGTGCCACGGAGCCCACACGTCCGGTGGGAGCCCGGATCGTGAGACAATCGCGCCATGAGCAGTGATACTGAGGCTGCGGGGCCTCTCGGCGAGCGGCGCCCATCCCGCCGGCAATGCGCCGAGGCGGTGCTGATGGTGCGGCCCGCGAGCTTCGGGTACAACCCGGAAACCGCTGCAACCAACAGGTTCCAGCGCCAGCCTGCGGAGACAGCGGGTGAGAATGCTGCGATAGCCCGCAGCGAGTTCGGCGGGGTCGCCGGGGCGCTGATCGGGGAGGGGGTGCGGGTCTGTGTCGCGGAGGATACCGCCGAGCCGCCGAAACCCGATGCTGTGTTTCCGAACAATTGGGTGAGCTTTCACGAGGACGGCACCGTGGTGCTCTACCCGATGCAGGCCGAGAGCCGCCGCCGGGAGCGCCGGCGAGAGATCATCGACCAGGCGGCCGATCGCCTGGGCTACAAGGTCTCGCGAGTCCTGGATCTCACTTCTCATGAGGCGCACGGCCGGTATCTCGAGGGGACCGGAAGTCTCGTCCTGGATCATGTGGAGCGCACGGCATACGCCTGCATATCATCGCGCACGCACCCCGATGTGGTGGAGGAGTGGGCGAGGGAGCTGGGATACGAGCCGATCATCTTCGCCGCCGCCGATCGCGCGGGGGTGCCGCTCTATCACACCAATGTCCTCATGTGCATCGGCGAGAAGGCGGCTATCGTCGGGACGGAAGCGATCCTGACGGCCGATCGGGGCCGGGTCATCGAGCGGTTGCGAGCCACGGGGCGGGAGGTCATCGAGATCGGTTACGCCGGCATCGAGCGCTTCGCCGGCAATATGCTGGAGCTCGGCACCTGGGACGAGGCGTTGGGCGACTACCGTCTGCTCGTCATGTCGGAAACTGCGAAGCGCGCGCTACCCTCGGAATCCCTCACCCGTCTCTCGGCATGCACGGACGAGGTGCTCGCGGTGCCGGTCCCGACCATCGAGCGGCTGGGCGGCGGCAGTGTCCGCTGCATGTTGGCCGAGGTCTTTCTGCCGTCATGATCGAGCTCATCGTCAAAGCCGTGCTCGCCTATCTGCTGGGCTCTATCGTCGGCAGTCTCCTCGTGGGCAAGCTGCGGGGCGGCGTCGATATTCGACGCCTGGGTAGCGGTAATGCTGGCGCCACCAACGCGCTGCGCACGCAGAGCAAGGCGTTCGCTTTCTGGGTGCTGCTGATCGATATCGGCAAGGGATGGATCGCGACCGGAGCTCTCGCTCCCGCACGGATTGCAGTGCTCGGTTCGGCCTCAGGACACTTGCATGCATGGGCCGTGGCGGTGTGCGGGGTCGCCGTGGTGTTGGGGCACGTCTATCCCCTTTGGCACGGATTTCGGGGCGGCAAGGGGGTGGCGACCGTCGTGGGGGCGGTGCTCGGCGCCTCACCCATCCTCCTGGCTCCCATGCTCGCGGTGTGGCTGCTGGCGGTCATGCTGTTCGGCTTCGTCGGGCTGGCTTCCATCCTCGGCGCGATCACATTCGCCGTGGCGGCGGCGGCCGGCGATGTCGGGCCGCACGTGCCGCTCCTCACATTCGCCGTGCTCAGTGCCGTCCTGATTGCCTTCACCCATCGCGGGAACATCGCGAGAATGCTGGCCGGCACCGAGCCGCGTGCCCGCCGGTTATGGCTGCTCGGCGCAGCCAGGTCTCGCTGATATGCGAGCCGGCGGTACATGACCCACCCCACCGCGCCGGGGGGCTCCAGTGACGGCGACGCGGCCCCGCTCGTCGCGCGAGTATTCGCGGAGCTCGCCGACGGCCAGTTTCACTCCGGAGAGCAACTCGCGGAGAAGCTGGGCGTCAGCCGCAGCGCCATCTGGAAGGCGGTGGAGTCGCTTCGTGAGCTCGGCGCCACCCTGCATGCCGTTCGAAACAAGGGGTATCGGCTGCGATCGGGCAGCGATGCGCTCGACGCCAACCGGATCATCGGGCTTCTCCCCACCATCGTGCGCAACGCTGTTCGGCGCGTCGAGGCCGAGTGGACCCTCGACTCCACCAACAGCGTTCTGCTCACGCGCCCCAACCCTCCGTTCGGCACCAGTGACGTGCTCCTCGCGGAGTATCAGACGGCGGGCCGCGGCCGGCGCGGACGCGCTTGGGTAGCGCCCCCCGGCGGCTCCATCTGCCTGTCACTGTCCTGGGCCTTCCAGGAGGTGCCACAGGACCTCGGAGCTCTGGGGCTGGTGATCGGTGTGTGCGCGCTGCGGGCGCTGCGCGAGTCGGGCCTGGAGGAAGCCAGGCTCAAGTGGCCGAACGACCTTCTGGTCGAGGGCAGGAAGCTTGGAGGCATCCTCATCGAGCTGCGTGCCGAATCGGACGGTCCGGCTTTCGTCGTCATCGGCATCGGGCTCAACGTGGCGCTCGGAGCGAAGCTCCTGGAGCGGATCGGGGAGACCGGCGTTGCGCCCATTGACCTTGCCAGCGCGGGACTGAAGCAGCCCTCGCGCAATGCCCTCGCGGCGAACCTGGTTGCTCAGGTCATCCGTGGGCTGCTGGTTTTCGGGAAAGAGGGCCTCCGGCCCTTTGCCGAGGAGTGGCGCGATGCCGACGCCCTTCGCGGACACCAAGTCGACGTACACACGCTGGAGGGTGTTGCGCGGGGGCTGGCGCGCGGCATAGACCTGCACGGCGCGCTCGTCGTGGAGACACCCAATGGCGTCAGGCGCTTCATATCCGGCGACGTGACCGTGAGGGCGGTCGAGTGAGAAGCTTGCTGGTCGACATCGGCAACAGCCGCATCAAGTGGGCTTGGCTCATGAAGAGTCGCCTCGGGAAGGCGCGAGCCGCCGAGTACTCCGGCTGGCGGCCGAAGGATTTCGTGCATCACATCATCGGCTCGCGCTCCGACATCGAGCGCATCGTGGTGGCAAATGTCGCCGCCGATTCCGTCAGCGAGGGTCTGGCTGCCGCAGCCCGCCTGGCGGGTGCCCCGCAGCCGGAGCGCGTTGTCTCGCGGCGGCAGGCGTGTGGAGTGACCGTCGGCTACATCGATCCCTGGCGGCTCGGAGTCGATCGGATGCTGGCCATGATTGCGTCACGCCGCCGTTTCGGCGCGCGGTCCGTGTGCACGGTCGCCATTGGGACCGCGATGACCATCGACCTGGTGGGGCCGGACGGCCGGCACAGGGGCGGAGCGATCATCCCGGCTCCGTCACTGATGGTGGCGAGTCTGCTCGACAGCACCAACGGCATTCGCCGCCGGGCGCAGGGTGGCGCCAGCGGGCGGGGCCATGCTCTATTCGGGCGCTCGACCCGGGCGGCAGTGGAGCAGGGTGCCCGCTACGCCGCAGCAGCGGCAGTGGACCGCGCAGTCAGCGAGGCGCGGGCGCTTGCCGGGCGCACGCCAAAGCTCGTGCTGACGGGAGGAGGCGCGCCAGACTTGCGGCCGTTGATCCGCAGCTCGAGTGTCCTGGTACCCGACCTTGTGCTCGAGGGGCTGGCCGCCTGGTGCGCCGAGGGTCAGGACTCTTAGTGGTCTACAATCGCGGCCGTGCGCGTCCTCTTCTTCGCCCTGCTGCTCGCCAACCTGCTCTACATGGGATGGGCGGAATGGATCGACGTGCCCGCGCCGCCACCGGCGAGCTCCATCGCGGGGCTACCGCGCCTGACTTTGGTCAAGGAGTTGCCAGCGGACAAACGCGCGGCACTGGCAAAGAAGATGGCCCTGGCCGCGGCGCCGCCGCAGTGCGTCTCTGTCGGGCCCTTCGACGATGCCGCCGTTGCCGGCCAGGCAGCCGCGCTGCTCAAGACGAAGAGCTTCGCGCCGCAGCAACGCGCCGCGGAATCTCCGGCGATCCGCCGGTTCTGGGTTTATCTGGATGGCTTTGCGGGCGATGCCGCGGTGACGCGCGTGCTGCATAAGTTGGAGCGCGCCGGAATCGATGATGCCGAGGCCATGCCCCCCGAGGCCGGCGGCCGGCGCATTTCCCTCGGCCTCTTCACGGATCATGACCGGGCGGACCGCCGCGCCAAGCTGGTTCGAACCATGGGGCTCAAGCCCGCCATCACCGAGCGGATGCTGCCGGGCACGGTCTATTGGCTCGATCTGACGGTTCGGAACGGCTCTCCTCCCGTACCCCTCAAGGATGTGGCGGGTCTCGAGCCTGGTGGGGGTAGCTCGCCAATCAGCGAGCAGTCGTGCCCTACCGGCATAGCGCCCGCCACACCGGCTGCGTCGCCGGCGTCACCGGCCTCGTCCGCCTCCCCAGCACGGGCAGCTCCGGCTCCGCAGAAGGTTTCGCCTGGGCGGCCGCCGGTCTCGGCCGCGATCCTGCCTCAATGCAAGCCAGGCGGCGGCGGACCCGTACCCTGCATCGTGCTCAAGCAAGCGAAGCAGCCGTCCGTGCTCTGAGACCGGCCGGACCGGGACAATGCGCGGCTCCGAAGAGCCCTCTGGCTTCCCTCCTCGGCGCCGGCTTAGCTCAGTGGTAGAGCAGCGGTTTTGTAAACCGTTGGTCGGGGGTTCAAGTCCCTCAGCCGGCATATGAAATACGAGATAAATCAGTATGTTACTATCTATCTGCGCGTAGACCCATTCCCGGCGCCAGTCATTTAGTGCAGACTCCGTGCACTTTGCTACTCCGCGCCCCACCGCGGAAGGGCTGCGCCCCATGGCCTCCATTCAGCGCATCGTCTCGCCGCTCACGAAGCAGGTTTCCTATCGTGCGCAGGTCCGAGTAAAGGGCCGCCCGTCGCAGTCCGAGACATTCCCGAGCCGCAAGGACGCGCAGGCCTGGGCGGCCTCGATCGAGACTGCGATCCGCGAGGGACGGCACTTTCCGCACGCCTCCGCCAAGCGCACGAGCTTCGATGCGCTCGCCAAGGACTACCTCGAGACCGTGGTCGCCGAGTTCGGCGAGAAGGAGAGGGCGACCCGCGCCCGGCAGCTTCAGTGGTGGGCGAAGCAGTTCTCCGGGCTCGCACTCGCCGAGATCACCGCTGATGCGGTGTCCAAGGGGCGCGATGCGTGCGCCGCCGAAACCTTCACCCGGGGCAAGCCGCACAAGGACAGGAAAACCGGCGAGCTGATCGCGCCGAAGGGATACCGGCGCAGCGGCGCGACCGTCAACCGCTATATCGGCACGCTCTCGCATGTATTCTCCTTCGCGGCGAAAGAGCGCCGG
>DASVWT010000111.1:0-8666 GCA_036393055.1 Steroidobacteraceae bacterium | reverse complement strand
CCCGTGGACCCGGGCGTCTGCCGCGAGCACCTGACCAGCCTGCTGCGCGAAGAGTCCGAGCTGCTCGCCGAGCTGGAGGAGTTGCTCGCGAGCGAGTCCCGCGTCCTCGAGGCGTCCGACATCCGGGCGCTGGAGACCACGACCCGCGCGCGCCAGGAGAGGATGGGCGCGCTTGCCCGGCTGGAGGAGCAGCGGCGATCGCTTTGCTCCGCTCACGGATTTTCCGCCGACCGGACGGGACTGGAAGCCCTGATGGCGTGGTGCGACCCCGAAGGCAAACTGCTCTCCCGCCTGCGCGATTGCGCCGCGAGCGCCGTGCGCTGCCGCGATCTCAACGATCGTAACGCCATCATCGTCGCGGCGCGGCTGAAGCGGGTCGAGGGAATGCTCGATGCGCTCACGGGGCGGCCGGCGCGATCGGATACTTATGGGCCGCGGGGGTATGGGAACGCCAACGGGCGGCCGGGACGCGTGTTAGGCGCGGCTTAGGCGCGTACCACTGGCCATCCATGGCGGCAGGGCACCCGGCCCGCCCAGTCCCGGGCGGGCGTTCGGGCGGATCGACGACACGCTAAGTGTCGTCGATGAAGGCACCGCCCTCACCCCAGGGCATCCCGCAGCGCGGTGACTTCCTGGGCCGACTCCGCGAGGAACCGCTCGCATGCCTGTTGGTCCAGGCGCAGGCGCTGCAAGGGTTTGGCGCACTGCACTTGAGCGGCGAGGGCGCTCGAGTTGCCGTTGACGTCCGCGAGCAGCGTACCCACGATCAGAATGTCCGTCAGGCAGGGTGCGCCGCGCGGCTCCCGCTCGAGGTTTTCCGACTCGTGCACCGCTTGCACGATCTCCTCGGCGATACCCCAGTTCTCGAGCAGCGCCGCGGCGATGCTCAGGTGCCAGTCATGCTCGATCGCCTGATAGGCGGCTGCGTCGCAGAACAGCGAGCGGTGTCGGCTGGCGCGGGTGAGGATGTAGAGGCGGCCGATGCCCTGGAGCAACCCGGCAAGCAGAGCCGTGTCGGCACTGACGCTCGTCAGGCGGCGCGCGACTACGAAGCAGAGGCTGGCGACCTGCACGCTGCGCCGCCAGAGGATACCGAGCTGCATCTCCAGGCCGCGCAGCGCCGCGGCATCGCGGAGCTGGCGCATTGCGAATGCGATCGTTGCCGTGCGTACCGCGTCGACACCGACGCGTGTCACGGCGGCACGTAAGTCAGTCACGGGCGTTCCGGCGGGATTCAGGGCCGCGGAATTGGCCATGCGAACCAGCTGGGTGGCGAGCACTGGCTCGCTGCCGATGACCCGCACGATCTTGTTGGCGTCGGTCTTGTCGTCGCTCAGCACGCGTTGCACGCGCATGACGATGTGCGGGAACCCCGGCAGCTCCACTTTGCCGCCGGAGAGCTCCGCGGCGAGCGCCTGCACGAAGGTGAAGGCGACGTCCTGCTCGGCGCCCTCCTTTGCCGGGTGACTGCCGGAAGAGCTGGGGGAGGATTGGGCGTGCATGGCGGCTCGCGGGGTCGGTGGCTCGGTCAGACGCCGAGCGCCTGGCGCAGGGCTTCGATTTCGTGCTCCGACTCGTCGATCAGCTTCTCGTAGCTTGCTCGGTCGATCTGCATCCGCTTGCAGGCGGCGACGTCGTGCATGTTGAGCTCGAGGGTGTCGGGATGCTCCTTGAACGCCGTCAGCAGGTGACCGACGGTCAAGGCATCAGTCAGGTCGGGAGGCCCGTCGTGCTCGCGGCCGAAATCCTCGTATTCGCTCACGGCGGCGATGATCTCGTCGGCCATTTCCCAGTTCTCGAGCAGCGCCTTGGCGACCGGCGCGTGCCAGTCCCGCACGATGGCGTTGTAGGCTGTCTGATTCGCGAAGAGCCCGGGATGCCTGTTCGAACGCGTGAGGATGTAGAGCATGCCGACGCCATGCAGCAAGCCGGCGAGCAGCGCGGTGTCGGGGTTCACCCGGCTGAAGCGGCGCGCGACGGCGTGCGACATCGCCGCCACCGCCGCACTGCGGTGCCAGAGCTCATCGAGCGGCTGCTCGAGCCCTTTCAGCGAATCGACTTTCTTCAATTGCGACATGGCGAATGCGATGGCAGCGCTGCGCACCATGTTGAAGCCCATGCGCGCAATGGCGGTGCGCAGCTCGGTGATCGGCTTGCCGGTGAAATTGATGGCGGCGGAGTTGGCGATCTGCATCAGGCGCGCCGCGAGCGCGGGCTCCGAGCCCACCACGCGCACCACTTTCTCCTGCGAGACCTCCTCGTCCGCGAGCACCCGGCGCACGCGCAGCGCGATGTCCGGAAAGCTCGGCAGGTCCACCTTGCCCTTGGACAGCTCGGCGGCGAGCGCCTGCACGAAAGCGAAGGCCTCCGGATCGCCGACGCCCTGGGGTTTCTCTGCAACGGAGCTATTCATCGGTACGCCCTCTTCCTGCGGTATCGGCACATCCTGCGCTGAATTGAGATCTGCGTCGTCAAATTGGTTCACGGATCGTCTGCGCCGCCGAGCACGCGCGATTCACGCGTGATGTCCATATCTTCCGCTAGCGCGAGGACCTTGCCCGCCACGCTCTCCAGGGGCACGACGTGCTCGGCCGCCCCGAGCGAGACCGCCTCCCCGGGCATGCCCCAGACGACGCTGGTCGCCTCGTCCTGAGCGATCGTGCGACTGCCGCAGTCCAGCATCTCCTTCAGCCCGCGTGCGCCGTCCTTGCCCATCCCGGTGAGCAGCACGCCGATGGCATTGCGGCCGGCGTTCTGCGCCACGGAGCGGAACAATACATCGACCGAAGGCTTGTGGCGGTTGACCGGCACGCCGTCATCCAGGCGGCAGACATAGCGGGCACCGTCGCGGACCAGCATCAAATGACGGTCTCCGGGAGCGATGTAGGCGTGGCCCGGCAGCAGATGCTGCCCGTCCTGCGCCTCGCACACCGAAACCGTGCAGCAATCGTTCATCCGTCGTGCGAAGGGGGTGCTGAACGCCTTCGGGATGTGCTGCGCGACGACGACCCCGGGACAGTCCGGAGGCAAGCGCATGAGCACTTCCTTGATTGCTTCGGTGCCGCCGGTGGAGGCGCCGATCGCGATGACACGGTCGGTCGTGCGCAGCGGCCGCTCGCGCGGCGGGGCCTTGGGCAGCACGGCATCGGCGCTGTGCGCGGGCGCCACGGCGCCGGGCGCGCGCGCTAGTCTCGGATCCAGGGCCCGCACGCTGGCCCGGGCGGCGATGCGGACCTTCTCGATGAGCTCCTCGCCGTAGTCCTTCAGGGTTGCCGCGAGGTCGATCTTGGGCTTGGAGAGATAGTCGACCGCGCCGAGCGCGAGCGCATCGAGTGTCACATCGGCGCCGCGCTCGGTGAGCGAGGAGACCATCACCACCGGCATGGGCCGCAGCCGCATGAGATTGCGCAGAAAGGTGATGCCGTCCATCTTCGGCATCTCGACGTCCAGCGTCAGCACGTCGGGGTTGAGCTGCTTGATCTTCTCGCGCGCCGCGTGTGCATCGGCCGCGACGCCGACGACCTCGATGCCCGGCGCCGCCTTGAGAATATCGGTGAGGAGGCTGCGCACCAGCGCGGAATCGTCCACGATCAGCACGCGGATGGGGCGCCTCGCGGCGGGCGTGGATCTGGTTTGCGCGTTCATGATCGTATCTCTTACTCGAACAGCTCGACGTCGCCGCCGGTGGCCTGTTTGCCGAGGCTGGCGAGATAGAGCTGCTCGTGATGGCTGATGATCCGATTCTCCACCGGACGGAGCTTGCGCAGCCGCGCGCGGCCGCTCCCGGGGAAGTAGACGACCTTGCGGGGCTGAGTGCCGCCAAGGTCCTCGGCCGCCACCCGGTAGCCCTCGAGGGTCATGTAGTTGCGGATGAACTCGATGTTGCGTCCGCCGACATCCGTCATCGCGGCAAGGATGCGGCCGCCGCCGAAGAGCTTGATTTCCAGGCGGTCGCGCGCCGCCCCGAGCTTGAGCAGGTCGTTGATCAGGCTCTCCATGGCGTAGGAGCCGTAGCGCGTGGCGAGACCCACGACCGGATCCAGCCAGTCGTTGGCACCGACGGTGGCATCCTCCGGCAGCATGAAATGGTTCATGCCGCCCAGGCCCCGGGTCGGGTCGCGCACGCAGGCCGATACGCAGGAGCCGAGGACGGTCGAGATCGCCTCGTCACCGCCGCTCACGTAGTACTCCCCCGGGAGGATCTTCACCATCCAGCAGCCGTTCTCCCGATCCCAGAAGCGCTGGAAGTGCTCGAACCCCCGCAGCGGCGGCGGCGGCTCGCCGTCAGACGCGCCGGTGGATGGTCTTGCCGATGAGTGCATAGCTGTCGCAGACCTTGAAGAGGCTCTCGGAGTGGCCCAGGAAGAGAAGATCTCCGGGCCGCTGCAGGCGCGCGACGCGCGCGAACAGCTCGCGCTGGGTCTCCTTGTCGAAATAGATCACCACGTTCCTGCAGAAGATCGCATCCAATGGCCCTCTCATCGGCAGGGCATGAATGAGGTTGAGCTGCTTGAAGGTGACGAGCGCCGCGACTTCGGGCGCGACCTGCCGGCAGACCCCTCCCGCCTCCTGGCGCTCCACGAAGAATCTCTGCAGGCGCTCCGGCGACAGATTGCCGGTCCGCTCGGGAGGATAAATGCCGCGGCGCGCCCGCTCGAGAACGTCGGAGTCGAGATCCGTCGCGAGGATACGCACGTCCCACTCACTGGCGTCCGGCAGTGCCTCGAGCACCGTCATCGCGATGGAGTAGGGCTCCTCACCCGTCGAGCAGCCTGCGGACCAGATGCGAAGCCGGCGTCCGCCCCGCGGGCCGGCAGCGAACGGCGCGAGCACGTGCTCGCGCCGATACTGAAAGTGATGCGGCTCGCGAAAGAACGATGTGAGATTGGTGGTGATGGCGTTGCAGAGCTCGGCGAGCTCCTGCACATCGCCTTTGAGGCGCTCGCGATACTCCGCGAAAGTGCGCAGCTGCAGCGCCCGCAGGCGGCGGGTCAGCCTGCCGTAAACGAGCTCGCGCTTCTGGTCCGAGAGGTGGATGCCCGTGACCGACTTGACGAGCACGCGCAGCGCCTGGAAGTCCTCCTCACCGAAGGCGAATTCCCGCATGCGCAGCGTGTCGCCCGCGGCGGCAAGTTGTTGTATGGGGTTGGTCAGAAGAGCTCCACGCTGCCTTCGCTGGCGTGGAGGGAGGGAGCGTGACTCAAGCCCTCCGCGTCCGGCATCAGCAGGTTGAACAGGATGCGGTGGGACTCGGACGTGAAGCGCGCGCGCAGGTTCTCCATCAGCACGGGCCAGCTCTGCCGCCCGCCCGGCGCCGTGCTCGCCGATCCCGCGGCGGCGATCGCCGACAGCAGATCGCGCACCTGCGAGAGCTGCTGCATCATGTGGTCGTGGAACTGCAGGCACTCGATGCATGCTTCGAGGTCGCGCGCCGCCGGCGGAGCGCCGGCGGACACCGCCGCGCTGACCCGCGACAATGCCTCGCCGAGCTCCGCCACGGGCCGCTGCGACTCGCCGAGCGCGAGCTCGATCAGCGTGGCGGCCGTGGCCGCCGCGCATGCCAGGTCGCACGCGGAGTCAGCGGGGCTCGCCGGGAGCGCGCCCCGTGGCGCCGGAGACACTCGTGCCTCAGCCGTGCTTGGACTTGAAGGTGCGTACCTGCTCGTTGAACGCATCGGCGACGTGCGCGAGCTGATCGACCGCAGCGTTGTGCAGCGTCGTCTGGTCGCCGGGGCTCAACTGGTTCTGGCGCGCCTCGAAGTCGAGGCACTTGAGGTACGTCTGCACGTCGTTGTTGTACTGCTTGATGGTCTCCATGGCCGTGACCATCTCCTGCTGCGTGGCCGTGCTGCCGTCCGGAATCTTGCTCGGCGCCGGAGGCAGCCTGCATTGATCGGCGTGGGCCTGGAGGCTCACGGCGCAGGCGACCGACAGAGCGGCCAGGACAAGGATTCGCTGCGGGGACTTCATGATGGTCTTCCTCATTGTCGACATAGTGAACCGGAGAATCAGCCGAGCACTTTCGCGATGGTCGCGAGCAGGCGCTCGGGGTTGAAGGGCTTGACCAGCCAACCGGTCGCGCCGGCGGCCTTGCCCTGTTGCTTGCGCTCGAGCGTCGCCTCGGTGGTGAGCACGAGCAGCGGCACGTAGCGGTAGGTGGCGCGGGTACGCAGCTCGCGCACCAGCGTGATGCCGTCCATTTTCGGCATGTTGACATCGGTGATCACGAGGTCGAACCGCTGCCTCTCGGCGAGCTCGAGCGCCTCGGCGCCGTCGGATGCCTGCTGCACGTCGTGGCCCGCGCCCGAGAGGGTGATGCCGACCATCTGGCGCATCGCCGCCGAGTCATCTACTGCAAGTATCCGGGCCATCACGGCGCTCCGCTCTTTGATTTGATCGTTGACATGACGTTAGAACTCCTGCCACTCGGCATCGGCGCTATCGCTCGAGCCGATGGCGCCGTTGCCGCGCGCAGCGGCGGCCGCGGGCGGTGTGGCTGCGGCGCGCGCGGGCTCCGCGGCCGGCTTGTGTTTCGCGGTTTTCGCGGCCCCGCCGCGGCCGGACCAGGGCCGGTTGGCTCCGCGCCGCTCCACCCGTGGGGAGGCGCCGGCAGCCGCCGGCTTGGAAATACCAGCCGAGGGCTTGGACACACGAGGCGCGGGGACGGCGGCAGGCGTGGCGATGTCCGACATCCCGACCTGGAAGCGCGCCAGCATCTCGTTCAGGCCGCCCACCTGCTCGGCCATGGCCTGGGAGGCGGCGGTCGCCTCCTCCACGAGGGCGGCGTTCTGCTGGGTGAGCTCGTCCATCTGCATGACCGCGCGGTTGACCTGCTCGATTCCGGAGGACTGCTCGCGCGAGGCGGCGGCGATCTCGGCGACGATGTCGGAGACCTTCTTCACCGCGGCCACGATCTTCTCCAGCGTCTGGCCGGACTGGGTGACGAGCACCGAGCCGTCCTCGACCTTGCGCACCGAGTCCTGGATCAGCTCCTTGATCTCCTTGGCGGCCGTGGCGGAGCGGCCCGCGAGGCTGCGCACCTCGCTCGCCACCACCGCGAAGCCGCGGCCCTGCTCGCCGGCGCGTGCCGCCTCGACGGCCGCATTCAGCGCGAGCAGGTTCGTCTGGAAGGCGATGTCGTCGATGACGCCGATGATGTCGGCGATCTTCTTCGAGGCATCGTTGATGCCCGACATGGCCGCGACGGCCTGGCTCACCACCGTGCCGCCCTTCTCGGCCTGATCGCGCGCGGCGAGGGCGAGCTGGTTGGCCTGGGCCGCGTTGTCGGCATTCTGCTTGACGGTGGTGGTCATCTCCTCCATCGACGATGCCGTCTCCTCGAGCGAGGAGGACTGCTCCTCGGTGCGCTGCGACAGGTTGGCATTGCCGGCGGAGATCTCGTCGGCGCCGCGGTGCACCTCGGCGGCCACCCGCTTCACCCTGGAGACCACCTCGGCCATGTTGTCGGCGAGCTGGTTGACGCCGCGGCTCATGGCCTCGAAGAAGCCGGTCTTGCCCGCGACATCGATGCGGCTGCCGAGGTCGCCCGCGACCACCGCGGCGAGCATGCTCTGCATCTCCTTCTCCACCCCGACCTCCTGGGTGCGGTCGGTCCACTCCATGACCGTGCCGATGCGCGCGCCGCTCTCATCGAGCACCGGGTTGGTGACGGTGCGGAAAGTGCAGGAGCCGAGCTCGCGCTCGGCGGCCCGCGAGCCGGAGAGCGAGTCGAGCTCGCGCCGCTCGCCCGCCGGGTCGGCGGAGAGCGCCTCGAGACTCGAGCCGCGCAGCCGCTGCACCTCGAACTCGGGCAGGCTCAGGCGGATCTCCTGCTGGTTGCGCGTGAAGGTGGCGCTCGCCGTATCGTTCAGGTAGATGATGCGCTGCTGCGCATCCGCCAGCACGACCGACGTCGATACCTTGTCGAGCGCCTGGCGCACGCGGGCGTTCTCCGCGGCCACCAGCCGCTCGTTCTCGATCTGCGTGCGCAGCTTCCCCTGCATGTCGTCCAGGGCGCGCAGCACGAGGCCGGCCTCATCCGATCCACTCAGGTCGACCGCGTTGTCGTACCTGCCGGCCGCGATGCGCCCGAACACCTCGATCGCCTGCGCGAGCGGCGCGGCGAGCGAGCGCGTGATGAGCCAGGATAGGGCGAGCGCCACGCCAAGGGCGATGATCGTGATCCCGACCGTCAGGTTGCGCCAGGTCGTGACCTGCGACAGCCGCTGCTTCACCGCCGCGCCCATGGCGGAGTAGGCGAGGTCGGAGAGGCTCTGCAGGCTCGAGCTGATCTGGCGCGAGTCCGAGAAGAGCTCCGCCGTCGTGATGGTCATCTTCTGCGCATTGATGATGCGCGACTGGATGATGCCGTAGGAGCTGTCGAACGCGCCCTGGGCCGCCTCGAGCGCCGGCACGATCCTGTCGCGCGCCGCAGCCGGGGCGCCGTTGAGGTCGCGCGCGGTCGCGGCAAAGTCGCCCACGACCTCATCGTGGTAGAGGTGCAGCGCCATCTGATCATCGCCGCCGAGATATCCCTTGATGCTGGCGCGGGTGGCGAACCACTGGACATTCCCCGAGGCGATGAGCGCCCCCGGGACATCGCGGGTGGCGATCTGGATCAGGGAAGCGGTCTGCGGCGAAGGATCGACGTTGAGCGCCGAGCGGGC
>DASVWT010000110.1:0-2292 GCA_036393055.1 Steroidobacteraceae bacterium | reverse complement strand
GTCGTGATGTGGAAGTACACGTTCGGAATGGTCCAGCGGACGAGATAATCCAGACCCTTGAACTCCAGGGTGCGATCGCGCAGCGGCACTTTGATGATGCGGTCCTCCGAGCCCTCGAGCGAACCGGCGGGCACGCCCTTGATGAAATCGATCGTGCGCGCGATGCGGGCGCGCAGCTCCTCGACGGTCTGCTCCTTGTCCTCGAACTTCGGAGCCTCGACCCCGGCGAGGCGCGACACGCCAAACTTGCTCATATCCGATGCGATCTGCACCTGGCGGGTGAGCGGGAACATGTCCGGCGCGATGCGCGCGGCGAGGAGCAGGGCCGGATCGTATTTGCGGGCGGTGGCGTGAGCCTGGCCCTTCTCGAGCAGGTGCGAGAGATTGGCGAGGCCATTGGCGAGCAGGTCGACGGATACGGCATGGACGGAAATCTTCATGGGTTCCCCCCGGGGGATGGTGGACGGGACTGCTGAGCTCGCCATGATAATTCCCGGAAATGCTGGCGTGTGTGCCCCTCGGGTGAAACAATAAGCTCCCACTTTAGAGGGATTGCACCCGCCTTGAGTCAGCTCTGGGCACCGGCACAACTGGCGGTCCTCGCCAAGGTCGTAGACCTCAACGGCTTCTCCTCCGCGGGGCGCGCCCTGGGGGTGCCCAAGGCAGCGGTCAGCCGCGCCATCGCCGATCTCGAGCAGGCACTGGGTGTACGGCTGCTGGAGCGCACGACCCGGCGCCTGTCGCTCACCGCAGCAGGACGGCTTCTATACCCGCACGCGCGCCGCGTCGTCGAGGAATGCGATGCGGCTCGCGCCGCCATCGCAAAGCTGCACGCGCCCGCGGCCGGACCGCTTCGGATCGTTTCTGATCCGGTATACGGGCGCCTGCTGTTGACTCCGCTGGTGCCGCGCTTCCTCGAGAGCTTTCCGGACATACCGCTCGACGTTGCGCTCGATGGTGTTGGCGCCGAAGGCGGCTGGGATGTCGCGGTATGCGCGCGTCCTTCGGAAGATGCGGCGATTGCGCATCGCTCTCTCGGCGCTCCGCCCGCGGTGCTCTGCGCGACGCCCGCCTACCTCGAGCGGCGCGGCGTCCCGCTGAGGCCCGAGGACCTGCGCGCTCATGATCTGCTGACGCCCGAAGCGACCGAGCTGCCGGAATTCCGGCTGCTCCTGAGTCGTGCGGCACAGCGCGCAGAGGTCCCGGTGGCGCCCAAGCTGTCGGTCGCCGATCCGGCGGTGGTGCATGCCGCCGTGGCAGCGGGCTTAGGGATCGGCCTCCTGCCCGGATTCCTCTGCCGGCAGGGCCTGGCCACGGGACGGTTGAAGGAAGTGCTGCCGGCGTGGACCCCGCCGCCCGCCGCCGCTCTTTATGCTCTTTATCCCACGGCCCTGCAGGCGGACACCCGCGTGCAGCGCTTCGTCGACTTCCTCGCCGCCAGCGTCATACCGGCTTTGGCGGATTCCTGAAAACCTACCGGCCGGCAGGCAGGTTACCGGCCAGTAGGATTGCGGCGCGGCGGCGGCTAAACTAGCCCTCATCGGGCCCGTCATCGGGCTCTCACCGCCTCGCCGGAGAGGATTCATGTACCGCGCGCCGCTCGAGGAATTGCGTTTCGTGCTCGAGGAGCTCCTCGGCACCGGACAGCTTGCCGCCTGCCCCGCTCTCGCCGACTACAGTGACGAGGTCGGCGCCTCCATCCTGGAGGAAGCCGCCCGCTTCGGCGAGAGCGTTCTCGATCCGCTCAACCGCCCCGGCGATCGCGAAGGCGCGCACTGGACGCCCGAGGGAGTGACTGCCCCGAAGGGCTTCAAGGAGGCCTATGGGCAGTATGTGAGCGGCGGCTGGCCGCAGCTCGGCAGCGATCCGCGGTTCGGCGGCCAGCGGGTGCCGCAATCCCTGAGCAGCGCAGTGCAGGAGATCTGGAGCGCCTCGAACCTCTCGTTCGAGCTCTGCCCGATGCTGACTCACGGCGCGACGCATGCGCTCGAGCTCTGCGCCAGCGAGGCGCAGCAGCGGCTGTTCATGCCCAGGATGGTGAGCGGGGAGTGGACCGGCACCATGATGCTGACGGAGCCGCAGGCCGGCTCCGACCTGGCGCAGGTGCGCACCCGCGCCGTGCCGGAGGGCGATCACTACAGGCTCTTCGGCCAGAAGATCTTCATCACCTGGGGCGAGCACGACTACACCGACAACATCATCCACATGGTGCTGGCGCGGATCGAAGGCGCGCCGGCCGGGGTGAAGGGCATCTCCCTCTTCATCATGCCGAAGGTGTTGGTCAATGCCGAT
>DASVWT010000109.1:0-6804 GCA_036393055.1 Steroidobacteraceae bacterium | reverse complement strand
AGCCAACATGGCGAAGGCGAAAAAGAAGGCCAAGAAGAAAGCTGCGAAGAAGAAGTAAGGCCTTTGCTCGGCGGCCGCTTCGGCGGCCGCCGAGTAAGACGAGATTCGCGATTCTCGTGCCCGCTTCGGCGGGCACGTTCGCATCCGGAGGGCGGTATTCCCGTGACCGCATCGATCGCCGATAGCAGGAAGCGGCGCGCCGCCGAAGCCGCTTTACAGCATATTCCCGCCGGCTCAGTGCTCGGCGTCGGCACCGGCTCCACGGTGCGCTTTCTCATCGAGTCGCTGGCATCGCATCCGGGACTGGTGCGCGCCGCAGTGTCCAGCTCCAACGCCAGCACGGCGCTCCTCGATGCTGCGCGCATCCCCGTGCTCGATCTCAATGAGGTCACGGATCTGCCGCTCTACATCGACGGCGCCGACGAAGCTACCCGAGCGCGTCACCTCATCAAGGGCGGCGGCGGCGCCCTCACGCGCGAGAAGATCGTCGCCGCCGCTGCCGCGCGCTTCATCTGCATCATCGATCAGAGCAAGCTCGTCGCCGGACTCGGCGCCTTCCCGCTGCCGATCGAGGTGATCCCGATGGCGCGCGAGCTCATCGCCCGGAGACTGCGCGCGCGTGGCGCGCATCCCGTATGGCGCCAGGGATTCGTCACCGACAACGGCAACCACATCCTCGACGTGCACGGCCTCTCCATCCAGGATCCGCCGGCGCTCGAAGGCGAGCTCGCAGGCCTCGCCGGTGTGGTGACGGTGGGTCTGTTCGCGAGACGCCCCGCAGACATGCTGCTGGTCGGAACCGACCAGGGCGTCACCACCCTATAGCCTAACCGCGCTTGCCGGCCGCCAGCGTGAGCGGCGGCTCTTCCACCAGATCGCGCAGCGTCATCTCGCCGCAGCGACTGCGGCGCGCCTCATCGATCATCGCTATCAGACGATCCACCGGCGGGATGTAAACCGTCCGTGGACTGAAGTGACCGCTTCGCTGATTGCGTGCGATGTCCAGGATATCGCCGACCGGGATGTGGCCGATGTCGCGCGCCGGCAGCAGCTCTTCCTCTTCCGTGATCACCAGCAGTCCCGCGTGCTCCAGCGTGGTCACCATCTGCGCCACCGCAATGCCGGGCAGGCCGAGCTCGGTGGAGAGTCCGTTGACCGTCCAGCGCCTGCCGCCCATCAGGTAGGCGCGGCCCACGAAGTACATGAGGCGCAGCGCCAGCTGCTCGACCTCGATGCTGGAGAGTCTCAGCTCCTGCAGCCCCAACCGCAGGTACGTCGGGTTCTGGATGTAGAAGGACAACTGCGCGCCGGCGAGCAGGATCAGCCAGCCGAAATACGTCCACAGCAGGGCGGCGACGATGAACGCGAAACCCGCATAGACGATGGTGAGCCGCGTGGAGTGCACCACGAATGCGGTGAACCCCCGACCCACCGCCGCCCACGCCACGCCCGCCACCAGGGCACCGATGAGCGCGGGGCGCCAACGCACTCGTGTGTTCGGAACGAAAAGGTAGAGCGCGGTGAAGAACGCGCTCACCATCACGTACGGGGCCAGCTTCACGCCCGCGGCGGTGAGCATGTCGAGCAGTGGCAGCTGGCCGAGCACCCGGATGGGAGCACTCTCCAGGGCGCGGCGCGACATCCCGATGAAGACGACCAGGATGACCGGGCCGACGACGATCAGGGTCATGTATTCGCTCACCCGCCGGGCGAAGCTGCGCGCCTGCTGCACGCGCCAGAGAAAATTGAAGCTATCCTCCACCTTCTTGATGGTGCCGACCAGTGTCCACGCGAGCAGCGCAAATCCCACTGAGCCGATCACCCCGCCGCTCACGCTGTTGGCGAACTCCATGACGCGCGAGGTCAGCTCGGCGGCACCGGCCGGCCCGAGTGCGCTGAAGAGCTCGTACACCACGGGCTGCAGGTCACCACGCGCTCCGAAGATCTTCAGGATGGCGAAGCTGAAGGCGGCGAGCGGAATGAGCGACAGCAGGGTCGTGTAGACCAGCCCCATGGCCCGAAGATTGATGTCGCCGCGCGAGAGGTCGCGCATGACGGCATACGGGTAGCGCAGGGCGCGCAGAAGGCGCGCTCCGCCTCGCGACCCCTGGGAGGCAGGGCCGAAGACGCACCAGTCGAGAAAGCTCCAGAATCGCGCCCACATGCTCAGGCAAGGTTAAGCGGCTGACACGCCGATGTCACTCCGTTAGAGTCTCCCGCGCCTCACTCTGGAATCGTACATGCCCGCCGATACCCACGCATTTCCGCAACGGATCGTTTGCCTCACCGAGGAGACGACCGAGACGCTGTACCTGCTGGGTGAGGAGCACCGCATCGTGGGGATCTCCGGCTTCACGGTGCGGCCGGCGCGGGCGAGGAAGGAGAAGCCGCGCGTCTCGGCGTTCACCAGCGCGAAGATCGACCGCATCCTGGAGTTGCAGCCCGATCTCGTCCTCGGCTTCTCCGATCTGCAGGCGGACATCGCCGCGCAGCTCGCGCGCGCAGGACTGGATGTGCATCTGTTCAACCAGCGCAGCGTTGCCGAGATCTTCCGCATGATCCGCACCCTGGGCGGCATGATCGGTTGCGAGTCGCGCACGGCGCAGCTGGTGGCGCGCCTCGAGGGGCATCTGGAGACGGCGCGCACCAAGGGCGCCGCGCTGCCGCGCAGACCGCGTGTGTACTTCGAGGAATGGGACGAGCCGCTGATCAGCGGCATCCGCTGGGTCTCGGAGCTGATCGGCATCGCGGGCGGGGAGGATTGTTTCCCCGAGCTCTCGGCGCAGCCCCTCGGCCGGCAGCGCATCATCGCCGATCCTGCCGAGGTGCCGCGGCGCGCGCCCGACATCATTCTCGGCTCCTGGTGCGGCAAGAAGTTCCGCCCCGAGGAAGTGGCGGTGCGCCCGGGCTGGAGCGCCATCCCGGCGGTGCGCTCCGGGTTCGTGCGCGAGATCAAGTCGGCCATCATCCTGCAGCCCGGTCCCGCCGCCCTGACAGACGGATTGCCGGCTATTCAGCAGGTCATCGAGGAATGGTCTAAATCCCCCGCCGCTCGCGGATGAGCTCGTAGGCTTCGATGATCTGCTGCGTGCGCTGCTTGGCGTGCTCGATCATCGACTCCGGCAACCCGTTGGCCTTCAGCTTGTCGGGATGATGCCGGCTCAACTGGCGGCGATAGGCTTTGACGATGTCCTGATCGCTGTCGCCGGGTGCGGCCTCGAGCACTTTGTAGGCCTCGTCGAGCTTGCGCCTCGCGCTGAAACCCGGCTCCCCACCCCCGGACGGTGCATAGCGGAAGCTGCCGCCACGGATGCGCAGGACCGCCTCGATCTGTGCCAGCTCGAAGGGCGATACGCCCAACCGCCCGGCGATACGGTTGAGCTGCGGGCGCACGGGCCCATCGAGGTTGTTGCCGCTCAACGCGGCGCGCACCTGAATCTCGACGAAGACGCGCACGAGGTCTGGCCGGCCACCGCAGACACGACCGAGGGCGGCGAGCTCCGCATCGAGATCGAAGTCAGGCTGCTTGCCCGCCGTGAAGCAGTCGATGGCCTGTTGCACCCGCGCGGTGTCGAGCCGCAGCTCGGCCATTACGGCGCGCGCCGCCGAGATCTCCCGCTCCGAGACCCACCCATCGGCCTTGGCGAGATAGCCCATCACCCGGAAGGTGGCGCGAAAGAAGAGCTCGCCTATGGCCGCGAGCTCCTCGGGGCTGGGCGGCGGAAGGGCCTCCTGCTTGTCGAGGTGCTCATCGACCTGATGCCCGAGCAGCACGCCCGCAAGGGCTCCCAGGGGCCCGAGGAACATGCCGATCAAGCCCCCCACGACCTTGCCGGTGTAGCGCATAAGCGCTTGCTATAGTAGCAAGCATGGAAAGCCAAACGCTCTTCCGCACTTCCCTGCGCGGCCTGGAGAAGCTGCACGAGGGCAAGGTGCGCGATATCTACTCGGCGGGCGCCGATGCGCTCCTCATCGTGACCACCGACCGGCTGTCGGCCTTCGATGTGGTGTTGCCCGACCCGATTCCCGGCAAAGGGCGCGTGCTCAACGAGATCTCGAACTTCTGGTTCGCGCGCACGCGGCACCTCGTGCCGAATCACCTGACCGGGAGAGACCTCGCCGACCTGGTCGGTGATCCGGCGGATCGCGCTGCGCTCGAGGGCCGGGCGGTGATCGTGCGGCGCCTGAAGGCGCTGCCGCTCGAAGCGGTGGTGCGCGGCTATCTGATCGGCTCCGGTTGGAAGGACTATCAGAAGACTGGCGCCGTTTGCGGCGTCTCCCTGCCCGCCAACCTTCCGCTCGCATCGCGGCTGCCGGCGCCCATCTTCACTCCGGCGACCAAGGCGGCCGCGGGAGAGCACGACGAGAACATCTCTTTCGAGCAGGTCGAGAAGCTCATCGGGGCACCGCTCGCCGCGCGCGTCCGCGACACCGCCATCGCGCTCTACCAGCTCGCGGCGGCCCATGCGCTCAGCCGCGGCATCATCATCGCCGACACCAAGTTCGAGTTCGGCGTCGATGAGAGCGGCACCCTGACCCTGATCGACGAGGCGGTCACGCCCGACTCTTCACGGTTCTGGCCGGCCGATACCTACCGCCCCGGCACCAGCCCGCCGAGCTTCGACAAGCAGTTCGTGCGCGATTATCTGGAGACTCTCGACTGGAACAAGCAAGCGCCCGGGCCGAAGCTGCCGGCGGAGATCATCGCGCGGACGAGCGAGAAGTATCGGGAAGCGCTTTCCCGGTTGACCAGATGAACGTAGGCCCCCTGCGCCAAAACGACGAGGCCCGCCATGCGGCGGGCCTCTTTCGTTTTGGCTGGGGGACTAGGATTCGAACCTAGGTAAACGGAGTCAGAGTCCGTTGTCCTACCACTAGACGATCCCCCAAGAAGCGGGCGGAGTCCGAGCCTGCAGCAATTGAAGCCCGAACCCGCGCCAGCTGCAAGATCTCGACTAGCGCTTCGAGTACTGTCCGCTGCGGCGGGCCTTGCGGCGGCCGACCTTCTTGCGCTCCACCTCGCGAGCATCGCGGGTGACGAAGCCGGCATCGCGCAGCTGCTTGCGCAGCGTCTCGTCGTATTCGATCAGCGCGCGGGTGACGCCGAGGCGGATGGCGCCGGCCTGGCCGGTGATTCCGCCGCCGTCGACCGTCACGCTGATGTCGAAGCGATCGCCGAGCTGCAGCGCCTCGAGAGGCTGGCGCACGATCATGCGGCCGGTCTCGCGCCCGAAGAACTCATCGAGCGGGCGGTCGTTGACCGTGATGCGGCCGCTGCCGGGCCGAAGGTAGACGCGCGCGGTGGCGGTCTTGCGCCGGCCGGTGCCGTAGTTCAATTGCTGAGCTGCTGTCATCGGTGCAATTTCCTCAGATCTCGAGCGGCCGAGGCTGCTGCGCCTGGTGCGGGTGCTCGCCGCCGGCGAACACGTGCAGCTTCTTGAACATGCGCCGCCCGAGCGGGTTCTTCGGCAGCATGCCCTTGACGGCGAATTCGATCGCGCGCTCCGGATGCTCATCCAGGAGCTTCTCCAGGGCGATCGACTTGATGCCGCCGATGTAGCCGGTGTGATGATAATAGATCTTGTCGCTCAGCTTGCGGCCGGTGACGCGCACCCTGCCGGCATTGAGCACCACGATATGATCGCCCATATCGACGTGAGGGCTGTAGTCAGCCTTGTGCTTACCCTTGAGTCGATGTGCGATCTGCGAGGCGAGCCGCCCGAGCGTTTTGTCGGTGGCATCGACCACGAACCAATCGCCCCGGACGCTGCCGGACTTGGCGAAAACCGTCTTCATATGAGCCTCGGCGGGGCCGTTTGTCCTGGCCCCAGGAATACCTGAAAGTGGACCCTTGCAAAGGGCCGGCAAGTCTACTGAAGGTGGCACGGCAATGCAAAACGAGAGCTTATAATCGTGTCCCATGGAGACCGAGCATCCTCTGGACACGTGGATCGGCGCCGCCGACCGGGCCCTTCGCGCCCTTTTTGCGCCGGCGCACGCCTCCCGGCCGGTTCCTCAGCCAGGCGCCGCCGCCGCAGGGGGGAGCGCACCCGAGCTCTCGCCCGATGAGAGGCGCCGGGCCGCCGCCCTGATGCGGGTCAATCATGCCGGCGAGATTGCCGCGCAGGCGCTCTACCACGGCCAGGCGATCGTCGCCCGCTCCGAGGCGACCCGCAGGATGCTGCTCGATGCCGCCCGGGAGGAGACCGACCACCTCGCCTGGTGCGAGAGCCGCCTGAAGGAGCTGGACTCCCGCCCCAGCCTGCTCAACCCGCTCTGGTACGCGGGCTCCTTCTTCATCGGTGCTGTGGCCGCCCTCGCGGGGGACCGCGCCAGCCTCGGATTCGTGGTCGAGACGGAGCGGCAGGTCGAGGGGCATCTCGATGAGCATCTCGGCCGCCTGCCCCCTGGCGACCAGCGCAGCCGCGCAATCGTGCAGCAGATGCGTACCGACGAGGTGATGCATGGCGCCAACGCCAGGGCTGCCGGCGGGACGGAGCTGCCCGGTCCAGTCCGCGCTCTGATGCGCCACACGGCCCGTATCATGACGGGCACCGCCTACTGGGTTTGATCCTCACGAGCGCATGACGCCAACCTTGCGCCTCGGAACAACGCGCGGCTCTGGTTTTCGCTGCACCGCGTGCGGTACGCTTGCGGCCTGCGGGGGGCGACCTATAAACACACTCTCTCAATCATGACCACACAAATTCGGGGAGCGGGTATGGAAGAGAACGTCAAGCCGTTGAGCGACATCCCGGCGATCAACCGGTTCTTGAGCTACTGCCGCATCCGCACCGTCCCATC
>DASVWT010000108.1:0-7583 GCA_036393055.1 Steroidobacteraceae bacterium | reverse complement strand
ATTCCTCGTCGAGATCGAAGCTCTCGTTGTCTCGTTCCGACATCTAGCGGTGCAAATCCTGAGTTAAATCAATAGCTAAGTGCATCACGGGCACGGAGCAAGGCAGCGAACTATAGCGGATTCGCGCTCCATGGCAATATCCAAGGCGGATGAGGAGCTCTACTACTCGGCCCTCCTGGCCTCGCCCCTGCTTCCGCAGGGGCCGACGCGCCGCCGCGCGTCGTTATGAATCGCTCCCGACGATTCATTCGGTCCTGTCCCTCACGGTAACAGGGGCTCCGCGGCTCAAACCCAAGCCATCCGCCGCGCTCTGCTCCGCCCGGGCGATCTCCACCACCCCGAAGGAATTGACCAGCGCCAGGTATTCCCCCGGCCGGGTGTCCCCATAGGTGCGCAGCATCGGGAAGGCGTGGTTGCCCGCATGGACCCAAGGCAGCCGGAAGCGCTCGATCAGGGCCGCATCGATGTTACTGATCAGATTGCCGAAGTGATCGATGGTGATGATGACGCCGGAGACACTCGCGTGCCCGACCATGGGCTCATCGACCCAGGAGGGCACCAATGAGTCCGCTGTCGCCGCCTCGCCGAGCTCGGCAGGAACGCATCGGCCGGCCGCGAGCTCCGCGCCCACGGGCGCGAAGATGTCCCGACCGTGGAAGGTGGCGCTGGCGTGATGGATGCCGATCCGCGCCAGCCCCTGCGGCCGCAGCCGTACGATGGAAGCCTCGGGATGCCGGGCGACGACCGGGGCGAGCAGCCCATTGTCGGGCGCGACGAAGAGGTGCTCCGCCGCGCTCACGATGATGATGTCCCGCGAGGTCCCGACCCCGGGATCGACGACTGCGACGTGCACGGTGCCCGCGGGAAAGTAGGCGAAGGCGCGGGCCAGCCAGAACCCGGCCTCGGCCGGCCAGTGGACCATGATCTCGTGGGTGAGATCGATGATCCGAGCCGTCGGCAAGCGGTCGAGGATGCGACCCTTCATCACGCCGACGAACGGACCCTGATGCCCGAAGTCTGTCGTGATGGTCATGACGCCGGAAGTGTGCACCGCGCTCACCCTTTGCGCGGTGGGGCGGAGCCGGGCGCGCGCCGCACCCCTTCGGCGCACGTGCGGCAGCGATCGGCGTAGGGCACAGCCTGCAGCCTTTCCTTCTCGATGGGCTCGCCGCAGAGCGAGCACGTCGTGTACCGCCCCTCCTCGAGCCGGCGCAGAGCGGCCTGCAGCAGGCGCAACTCCTGCTGCGCGGACTCGGAAATGGCGCCGAGGACGTCGTCGGACTCACGCTGAGTCACCTGCTCGGCGAAATCCGCGCTCAGGGGGTCGGACTCGTGCCTCAGGTCTGCGCTGGCTCTGCTCGCCCGCGTCTGCAGCTCCTCCCGGCGCTTGAGCAGGCGTGCGCGTACCGCTTCTATGTCCACTGGTTCCTCCCGGCTGATGCAGGAGCAAGGCTAGTGCGTAATATAAACCTGTTATGATCGTGTTGACCGTCAACACCGGCAGTACTTCGGTGAAGCTCGCCGCCTTCCAGGCGGCCACCCCGGCGGCTCCAGCAGCGGGCGCGGCCACGGCCAAGCCTGAGGACCCCTGGTCCGCGGCGGATCCCGCCGTACGGCGGCTCCGCTCCCAGCATCTCACCGGCACGGCACTCGACCCGCTCCACACTTTGCGGGGGTTTCTCGGGCAGCTGGACGAGCCCCCGGCGGCGACCGTCCATCGGGTCGTCCATGGCGGCACTCGCTTTACCGGCCCTACGCTGCTCGATGACGCTGCGCGAGACGCGATCGCTGCCCTCTCCGAGCTGGCGCCGCTGCATAACCCGGTAGCGCTGAAATGGATCGATGCGGCACGGCAAGCGTGCGGGCGAGGCGTCACGCATGTCGCCGCGTTCGATACGGCGTACTTCGCTACCCTGCCCGCGGTCGCCGCGGAATACGCTTTACCACCCGACGTCGGAGCGGAGCTTGGCGTTCGCCGTTACGGCTTCCACGGACTGGCACACGAGGCCATGTGGCACCGCTGGCGGCAGCTGCAGCCGGAGCTGCCGGACGGCGGCAGGCTCATCACCGTGCAGCTCGGGGGCGGCTGCTCCATGGCAGCCCTCGATCGCGGGCGCCCGCGCGATACGTCCATGGGGTTCTCACCCCTGGAAGGGCTCGTCATGGCGACCCGCTCGGGGGACGTCGATCCCGCTGTCGTGCCCTACCTGCAGCGGCGGCTGGGGGTGAGCGGCGAGCAGGTGCTTGCCATCCTGAACGAGCGCTCCGGCCTCGCCGGCGTCGCCGGCAGCCCGGATGATCCGCACCAGCTGCTCGAGAGCGCCTCGGAGCGGGCGCGGCTCGCGGTCGAGCTCTACTGCTACCGGGCGCGCAAGTACCTCGGCTCCTATCTTGCTGTGCTCGGCGGCTGCGATGGCGTCGCCTTTGGCGGCGGCGTGGGCGAGCACGTGCCGCAGGTGAGGGAGATGATCCTTGCGGGGATGCAGTGGGCCGGCATCGAGCTCGACCCCGCAGCGAACCAGGCCGCGTGCGGCAACGAATCCCGCATCAGTGCGGCGGCCAGCCCGGTGAGCGTATGGGTGATACCAGTCGATGAGGAGCTGCCGATGGTGCGTGCGGCGCTGACGCTGGCTGCAGTAGTATGTCGATGAATCAGTCGAGGACGCACCCATGAGCCCACAGTTCGATGCCGGAAAGCTCGCCGAAGACATCAAGACGCTGGCGCGGGACGCGGAGACGCTGTTGCGGGCGAGTGCCGAGAACGCCGAGGAGCTGACCGATGAGGCGCGCCGGCGCGCCGAGCAGTCGCTGCATGCGCTTCGCGGCCAGCTGGATGCGATCGAGCGCGACTTGAAGGGCCGCGCGGAAGTCCTGGACGATTATGTTCGCGACAACCCGTGGACGGCTGTTGCGGTCGCCGGGGGCGTAGCGCTGCTCCTTGGAATGCTGATGGGCCGCCGTTGATGGACGAGCTCGCGCCACCCACCGAAGATGCCGAGGAAGGAGCAGCCGGCACGCCGCGCGGGCCGGGCCTGATCAGGGGCCTGCTCGCTGCGATTCTCGACTCTTTCAAGACGCGCCTCGACCTCGCCGCGGTGGAGGCGGAGATCTATCTCGTCTACGTCGCGCAACTCCTCCTCTGGGGATTTGCCGCCGTCGCTTGTGCGCTGCTCGCGCTGGTGTTCGCATTGACGGCGGTCGTGATCGCGGTATGGACGACACACCGCATGGCAGGGCTGGTCGGCAGCATGGTCGTGCTCGCGGCGCTGGCCGTCATCTGCGGCATCATCGGCGCCCGCATTTTCCGGGCACGCCCACCGCTTCTTGCCGGTACCCTCGGACAGTTCGAGCGCGACCAGCGCCGCGTGGGCGGAGTCGAGGGGGATGCGCGATGAGGCGTTTGCACGAGCTGGAGGCGCGCCGGCGTGGGCTCATCGCCCGTTGCGAGCAGCAGCGGCTCGAGATCGCCTACCGGTTGGCGGAGCTCAGCCCGGCGGCGCAGCTCTCCCAATGGACGCGGCGCGCGCCTACGTCAGCCGCCACTCACCCTCTCAAATGGCTGGTATCCCTCGGCACGCTGCTCTTCATGATGCGCGAGCGGCGCCTGGTCGGCTGGGTCGGCAAGCTGAGCACCGGGGTGGCACTGCTCTCGCGCGCCACCGCCGTCGTCAGGTTGCTCCGGCAGATTCGTTACCTGAGTGGCGGGGCGCGCTGAGCGTCGTCTCCTGGGTCGCCTGCGTCTGCTTCCCAGCCGGGGCCCCGGCGGGCGGATTGTAGTCGGCCTGGATGCCGACGAGCTGCGGGATGCCGTTCGCCTGCGTCGCCACCTGACGCACCTTGTCCCAGTCGATTGCGACCACGCTCTTACCGATCGCGGCGTCGATGATCTGCGAGATCTGGTCGAAATTCGGCGGCGCGGGCACATGGTTGCTGGTGGTCGGCGGGTGGACCTCGAGATAGAGCTCGCCGTCCTGCAGGCTCGCCAGCACCGGCTCGTTGACGATGGTCACCCGCGTACCGACGCGCACGACCGGGAACAGGGCAGCGATGTCCTCGGGGTAGAGGCGCACGCAACCGTGGGTCACCGACATCCCGATCGCCATCGGATTGTTGGTGCCGTGGATGTAGATCTCCCCGTGGCTGAGTGTCGTCTCGAGCGCCCACTCCCCCATCGGGTTGTCGGGGCCGGCGGGCCAGATCTTCGGGATCGGATCGCCCGCCTCCTCGTGTGCCTTGAGGATGTGCGCGGTCGGGATCCAGACGGGGTGCGGCACCTTGCGGATGATGCGCGTCACACCGACGGGTGTTGGAAAATCGCCTTCGCCCGGGCTGACCGGATAGGTGATGACGATCGGCTGGTCATGCCGCCGCGGCTTCGGAAAGTAGAAGAGCCGGTGCTGCGGCAGGTTGATGACGATGCCGTTGTGTGCCACGGGCGGCACGATGAAGCGGCCGGGAACGGTGATGTTGGTCCCCTGGCCCGGCAGCCACATGTCCACCTTGGGATTGGCTTCCTGGATCTCCCAGTACCCCACGCTGTACTTGCGCGCCAGCTCGAGCAGCGTATCGGAGGCCTGTGACTGGATCTGCTGATCCTGACCGATCAGCGATCCGCCTTCCGGCGGCAACGTGAAAACCGCCGCCTGGCTGCCCGAGACCAGCAAAGAAGTCAGCATCCCCGCCGCCAGCAATATGCCGGCGGCCCAGCCCGAGCTACAGCTTCGACGTTTCGGCCTGATCATCGGTCCCGTTCCCGCAAACCTTCGCCCGATCGGGCGCTACCCCTATTGTAACATGCATATCGCATGCCGCCGTCACGGAAAATAACTCGGGAGTTCTATGCCAGGGACACGCTCACCGTCGCTCGCGAGCTGATCGGCATGCGCCTGGTGCATGCCCAGGATGGCCAGCTGCGCGTGGGACGCATCGTCGAGACCGAGGCCTACCAGGGTCCCGAGGACCTGGCCGCCCACTCCTCCCGCGGCCGTACGCCGCGGACGCAGGTCATGTTCGGCCCGCCCGGGCATGCCTACGTCTATTTCATCTACGGATTCTGGCATTGCCTGAATGTCGTCACCGAGCCAGAGGGAGTGCCGCATGCGGTGCTGCTGCGGGCGCTCGAGCCCGTGAGCGGGATCGAGGACAAGACCTGGGGGCCGGGCCTGCTCTGCCGGGCGATGCACATCGACAGGCAGCTCAACGGCACCGATCTCTGCGGCGATGTCCTCTGGCTGGAGCGGGCACCCGGCGCCGCCCGCCGCCGGGTGCGGATCGCCACCGCCGAGCGCGTCGGCGTCGACTACGCCGGCAAGTGGGCGCGCCGTCCGTGGCGCTTCTACGATCAGGACTCGACTTATGTCTCTACAGTGTCTTCTCATGCGCTGCGCGCAGGACCAATGGGGTCCGCAGGGGCGGACCCCGTCCGTAGAGCGCGGAAGAAGTAGATCTCAGCTCGTTTGCGAGCTATCGCCAAGCACTAACTGGCCGTGGTCGACCGGGATGCGCTGGCCGGGGTCATGATCCATGCGCACGGTGCCTTCCTTGTCGCCCAGCCGGTAGCGAACCTCGTAACCTTCCCGCTTGACCGAGCGTTCGTACACCGTCGCGCACTTTTTCTCGGTAGTCGTGTAGGTGTTGCCGCGCTGCATCCGATTCTCGATGCGGTTGCCGGCATAGCCACCCGCCGCCGCACCCGCGGCCGTCGCGATGTCACGCCCCGTGCCGCCGCCCACATAGTGTCCGAGCAACCCACCCACCACCGCACCGGCGACGGTGCCGACGATGTGACGATCGTCACGCGAGGGACGTTGGTGAACCACGGACTCGTCGTGGCAGTCCTGCCGCGGCGTGCGGATCGTCTTGGTGAGCGGTGTGACCTGCACCACATCGGCGTACTGCGGACCCTTGTTAATGAGCTTGAGACTGGCCACGGCGCCTGCGCCCACGGCCACCGCAACGCCAGCCGCGGCGCCTATCCACAGAGACTTGTTCATCGTCGTCATGCCTCCTCTGAGAGAGGGCGATTGTAGCCAAGCTTTGCTGAATGGAAACTAACCCGTGCTGTCGCCCGGCTGCGACAGAGAGAGCAGCTCACTGCCTTCCGGCACGCGATCGCCGGGAGAAAAATGGATTTCGCGCACTACGCCATCGCGGGGAGCGATGATGCTGTGCTCCATCTTCATCGCTTCGATCACCATCAGCACCTCGCCCGCGGCGACGGCCTGCCCCTTGTGCACCGCGACCGCCGCCACCACGCCCGGAAGCGGCGTGGTGAGCCCGCCGGATGAGGCGCTGGTGGTGAACTGCAGCGAGTGCGGATCCTCCAGCTCGAAATCGTGATGTGCCTCACCGATCCAGAGATGGAGCCGGGGTTCGCGCAGCAGCCAATGGGCGCTCAGCCGCACGCCGCTCACCATGGCGGTGACGGTATCGCGCGTGACCGCAACGCCCGCGAGCTCGAGCCGCGCGCCGCTGCCGCGCTCCGCACTCCCGGCCGCCGGCACGGGCAGCAGCGCTTCGCGGGCCTCACCGTCCTCGAGCGTGAGTCGCACCTGGTGTGTCCGCCCGCCCGAAGAGAGCGTCAGCTCGATGCGCGCCGGAAGGTTGGGTTGAAATCCGTCGCGCACTTCCCACGGGCCGGCCGCGTGCGCCGCGAGCCATTCGGCGTGAGGAGCCTGCCGGGCCGCGAGTGCCGCCAGAGCGAGCTCCGGCGGCGTCGCCTCCACCGGGGTGGAAAAGTCCGCCGCGCGCCGATCGAGCAGCGATACGCTGTGCCGTGCTTCGAGAAAGACGTTCGAGCGCAGGATGCGCCCGAGCCAGCGCTCGTTGGTACGGATGCCGGCGAGAAAAGTATGATCGAGTGCATGCGCCAGCCGCAGCGCCGCCTGCTCGCGCGTGGGCTCCCACGCAATGATCTTGGCAAGCAGGGAATCGTACACGGACGGCACGGCATCCTCGCTCTCGAACCCGGCATCCACCCGCAGCGACTCGCCCCGCGGCCATTGCGCCAGATGCAGCGTGCCCGCGCTCGGCAGGAAATCGCGCCAGGGATCCTCCGCACAGACCCGCGCCTCGATGGCATGGCCGTGCAGCTGGATTTGCGATTGCGTAAGCGGCAGCGGCTCGCCCGCCGCCACCCGCAGCTGCCACTCGACGAGGTCGAGCCCGGTGACCGCTTCCGTGACGGTGTGCTCCACCTGAAGGCGAGTATTCATCTCGAGGAAATAGAAGTCGCGGCCGTCGAATAGAAACTCCACGGTGCCGGCGCTGCGATAGCCGATGTTGCGCGCCACCAGCACCGCCGCGGCGTGCAGGGCATCGCGCAACGGCTGCGGTAGCCCTGGAGCGGGCGCCTCCTCGATCAACTTCTGATGCCGGCGCTGCACCGAGCAGTCGCGGTCGCCGAGATGCACGCAGTTGCCCTGAGCGTCGGCGAAAACCTGTACCTCGATGTGCCGCGGCTCCTGCAGATAGCGCTCGATGAGCAGCGTGCCGTCGCCGAAGGTGCTCTCGGCGAGGCGGCGTGCCGCGGTCAGGGCATCGCGCAGCTCCTCCCGCGCGTGCACCACGCGCATCCCCTTGCC
>DASVWT010000107.1:0-3961 GCA_036393055.1 Steroidobacteraceae bacterium | reverse complement strand
TCCGCGACGACCGCCGCCATGAGACCGGCCACGTCGTCCTCGGTAAGAGTGCGAGAAATGTCCTGAAAAATCAAGCCCAAAGCGACGCTTTTTCGACCTGCTTCTACGCCTGGGCCGCGATACACGTCGAAAACGCGGAGATCACGCAAAAGGCTCGAAGCGGTGAAGGTTACACGCTCGGTGAGCCTACTTAAAGCCACTGATTCATCCACCACCACCGCGAGGTCCCGGCGCACCTGCGGAAAGCGCGAAACCTCCCGGTAGGCGGGCCACTCGATGCGCAGCGCCGTCTCGACGTCCAGCTCGAAGAGCACCGGTGGATATGTAAACTCGAGCGCCTTCACCAGCGACGGGTGCAGCTCCCCGAGCCAGCCAGCCGGCCGGCCGTTACGCAGGAGTTGCGCCGCCCTGCCCGGGTGCAGACACGAGAGCGCGTGCGGCTCGTAGGTGAATTCGGCACGTGCGCCGGTCGCGGCGAGCAGCGCCTCGAGGTCTCCCTTCACGTCGAAGAAATCCACCGGCACGCGCATCTCGCGCGGCAGACCCCACTGCTCCGGCAGCCGATGGCCCGATGCGATGCCGGCCAGCGAATCGACTTCCCGCGTGCCGGAGGCCGCTCCCGCGGCCGCCTCGCTCACCAGGAATCGCGCGCCATGCTCGAAGAGGCGCACGCGATCCTGCTGCCGCCGCTGGTTTTCCAGGGCCGCCTTGAGCAGGCCAGGCCATAGCGACACGCGCATGACGGAAAGATCGCTCGCGATCGGGTTGGCGAGCGAGATGCCAGCCGCATCCGGGAAGAGCAGCCCCTGCAGCTGCGGATCCACGAAGGCGTAGGTGATCGCTTCCTGGTAGCCGCGCACCGCCAGCGTTTGCAGCAGGTCCCGCTCGGGGGCTCGCGCGGTGGGCAGGCTGCCGAACCGCTGTGGAACCGCCGCATCCGCCTCCGGGATCGCCTGATACCCGACGATACGCGCGACCTCCTCGATCAGATCCGCCTCGATCGCGATATCGAAGCGGTGGGGCGGAGGCGTGACACGCCAGCCTTCCTCGGTCGCGGCGATGTCCATCCCCAGTCCTTCCAGGCTCGCGCGCACCCGATTGTCATCGAAGCCCACACCCAGCAGCCGTGCCAGTTGCCGGCGCCGCAGGCTGACAGCCGGCCGCGCCGGCAAATGCTCTGCGGACTGCTCCAGCGACGCCGGACCGGCCTGTCCGCCCGCCACGGCCACCAGCAGCTCCGTCGCCCGCTCCACTGCCCGCTCCTGCTGCGATGGATCCACGCCTCGCTCGAAGCGTTGACTGGCATCCGTCGTCAGGCCCCATCGCATGGCGCGCCCAATGACTGCATCAGGGGCAAAGTACGCAGCTTCAAAAAAAACGTCCGTAGTCTCCGCACTGACCGCCGTCCGTTGTCCACCCATGATGCCGGCAATGCCGACCGGACCTGCCCCATCAGTGATCAGCAGAACGTCTGGTTGTACCTCGACGGTCTTCCCGTCGAGCAAAGTGATCTTCTCGCCCGCACGGGCAAATTGAGCGTGTATGTCGCCGTTCACCTTCGCCAGGTCATAGGCGTGCATCGGCTGACCCAGCTCCAGCATCACATAGTTGGTGACGTCCACCACGGGGCTGATGGAGCGTACGCCAGCACGCCGCAGGCGCTCCCGCATCCATACAGGCGTTTCTGCGCTGTTGTTGACGCCGCGAACGACGCGCCCAACGAACTTAGGGCACCCACTCGGCGCATCCAAATGCACGCGCAAAGTATCGTGCACAGGCACACGCGGATGCGCCGTCTGCTCCGCCAGTGTGGCAGGCCTCTTCAGCGCGCCACCTGACAGCGCCACCACCTCGCGCGCAACACCGATGATCGACATTGCATCGCCGCGGTTGGGGGTGACGTTGAGCTCGAGGATCACATCGTCGAGTGCGAGATACTCGCGCAGCGACTTGCCTACCGCGGCATCGGACGGCAGCTCCACGATGCCGCTCGATGCGTCCGAGAGCCCAAGCTCTTTCGCGGAGCACAGCATCCCCGCCGATTCCACGCCCCTCAGCTTCGCCGCCCTGATATCGAGGCCGTTGGGCAGCTTCGCGCCAACCATCGCCAGCGCGGTCTTCAACCCCGCGCGCGCATTGGGCGCGCCGCAGACGATCTGCAGCGGCTCCCCCCGCCTTATCGAGACGCGACAGACCCGCAGCTTGTCGGCTTGCGGGTGCTTCTCCGCGGTGAGGATCTCCGCGACCAGCACCCCGGAGAAGTCCGGCGCGGCCGGCTCCAGTGCCTCCAGCTCCAGGCCCGCCATGGTGAGGCGCGAGCCCAGCTCCTGAGGCGTCCAGGGGACGCTCACCCACTCGGTCAGCCAGGAATACGGAATCCTCATGACTCAGAGCGCCCGGAACTGCTCGAGGAAGCGCAGATCGTTCTCGAAGAAGAGCCTGAGGTCGCTCACCCCGTAGCGCAGCATCGCCAGCCGGTCGATGCCCATGCCCCACGCATAACCGGTGTAGCGCTCCGCATCGATGCCGCTGGCCATGAGCACGTTGGGGTGCACCATGCCGCAGCCTGCGATCTCGAGCCAGCCGGTGTACTTGCAGGTGCGGCAGCCCTTGCCCTCGCAGAACACGCACGACATGTCGACTTCCGCCGAGGGCTCCGTGAACGGGAAGAATGAAGGCCGCAGCCGCATCGCGAGGTCACGCTCGAAGAACGACTGCAGGAAGCCGTGCAGCGCCGCCTTCATGTTGGCGAAGCTCACGTTCTCATCCACCTTCAGTCCCTCGACCTGGTGAAACATGGGCGAGTGCGTCATGTCGGAATCGCACCGATACACCCGTCCCGGCGCCACGATGGCGATCGGCGCCCCCTGGCTCAGCATCGCGCGGATCTGCACCGGCGAGGTATGCGTACGCAGCAGCCGCCCGTCCGGGAAATAGAACGTATCGTGCATCGCCCGCGCCGGATGGTTGGGCGGGAAATTGAGCGCCTCGAAGTTGTGGAAGTCGTCCTCGATCTCCGGCCCGGTGGCGACCTCGAAGCCGGCGCGGCGGAAGATCTCCTCCATGCGAAGCCGCGCCAGAGTGACCGGATGCAGCCCGCCGCGCTGCTCGCCGCGTCCCGGCAGAGTCACATCGATCCGGCCGGCGGCGAGCTCGCGCTCGACTTCCGCCCTCGCCAGCGCCTCGCGCCGCGCCTCGAGGGCGGCCTGCACGTGCGCCTTGGCCTCGTTGATCCGCTGGCCAGCCGCAGGCCGCTCGGCGGCCGGCAGGCCGCCGAGGGATTTCAGCTGCTCGGTGAGGGCGCCCTTCTTCCCCAGCCAGCGCACCCGCGCCTCATCGAGCGCGCCGAGGTCGGCGCTGGCCGCGACCTCACCCAGCGCCTCGGCGATGAGGGAACTCAGGTCCTGCACGACGCAAGGCCCGGCGGGGATCAGGCGATACCGAGCGCGGTCTTCGCCTGCTGCGCGATGGCGGCAAATGCCTCGGCGTCGTGCACCGCGATGTCCGCCAGCACCTTGCGGTCGATCTCCACGCCCGCCTTGCCCAGGCCGTTGATGATGCGGCTGTAGGAGAGCCCGTAGAGGCGCGCCGCCGCGTTGATGCGCGCGATCCAGAGCGCGCGGAACTCGCGCTTCTTCGCGCGCCGATCGCGGTAGGCATACTGCCCCGCCTTGATGACGGCCTGCTTCGCTGCGCGATAGACCTTGCGGCGGGCGTTGTAGTAGCCCTTCGCCTTGCCGAGAACTTTCTTGTGACGGCGCCCGGCCGTCACGCCACGCTTGACTCTTGCCATGTTGGATTACCTCGGGCGCGCGTTACTTGTGGTACGGGAGCAGCTGTACGAGACGGCCGGTATCCGTCTCGTGCACGAGGCTCGTGCCGCCGGAGCGGGCATGGCGCTTGACCTTGCGGTCCTTGTGACCGAGGTTGTGGCGGCGTTTGGACGCGTACCGCTTGAAGC
>DASVWT010000106.1:0-14501 GCA_036393055.1 Steroidobacteraceae bacterium | reverse complement strand
CGGTGACATCAGTGGTTTCGCGCATGAGAACTTGTCGCGCTCCCCTGACGAGCAGTTCACGCACCCTGTGTTCTCCAACACCGACGAAATCGACTACGCGGGGTTGAAGCCTGCAGTCATCGTTCGCGGTGGCACGCCCGCGCCGCACGCCAGTCCGGGTGCGCCGACGCTGGCCTATTCGCTGGATTACGGACGATCCTGGCAGCCGCTCTCTCCGCCGGGCGCAGCGTCGGCAATTACAGTGTCGGCGGACGGCAGCGCGTTCATCGCGATGACGCGGTCGCCGCGGGTCACTCTCGATCGTGGCGAGACATGGGCGGCGGTACGCGGACTGCCGCCGGGTGCGCACCCGATCTCCGACAAGGTGGCGCCGGAAACTTTCTACGCCCTCGATTTCCGCCGGTCGGTGCTCTACGTGAGCACGGATGACGGCCGGACGTTTCGCGCCGTGGCGAGCCGCGGGTTGCCCGCAGGTCTCGCGCAGGACCTGCCGACCTCGCCCGAGTGGCAGTGGCCGCTCATGGCGACGCCGGCAAAACGCGGGGACTTGTGGCTGGCCTCCCGGCAGGGCCTGTTCCACTCGACGGATGGCGGCCGCTCGTTCTCGCGCGTGGACGGCGGGATTCACGTGGTGCATCTCGCCTTCGGCAAATCTCCGCCGGGGAGTCGCTACCCGGCGATGTACGCTCTCGGAGTCCGAGATACCACCAACGCGGTCTGGCGATCCGACGACGAGGGTGCCTCCTGGGTGCGCATCAACGACGCCGCCCATGAGTATGGCCGCCGGTTCCGCTGCATCGCCGGTGACCCGCGCGTCTTCGGGCGCGTGTATGTCGGAACCGACGGGCGCGGGATCGTGTACGGAGATCCGCAACATTGATTCGGCGTCTCACCTGGGTTTACCGGCAGGCTCATCAGAAGGAGGCTGCTCGCCCGCTCAGTGCAGGATCCGCGAGTGGCGACCCGTCCCATCAGTGAGCCCTGTGCCGCGTTCGGGCGAGCCTGGGGTCGTACATCCAGCGGCGCACCTTGCGAGCCCGCAATCGCCGTGCATCGCGGTGCCGGGGATTGATCAGTATGTTTGCCTCTTCGGGCACGATGACCGAGGGGACTTCGGCGATCAGGCTGCGCCCCGAGGCTGACCAGTTACTGCCCCACTCGAGCGAGACCATACCCGCGGGCTGCGCGTCCCAACCTATGTGATCATCCGTCTCGAGCACGGTGCGATTCCGCCACATTGCCGGGGGGATCGTGATCTTTACGAGGTACCTGTTGAGCGGCAGCGGCTCGGCCCCGGAGAGATTGACGAAAGTCTCCAGGCAGGCGAGTGCGATGGTCGATGAGCAGTAGAGCATCGCCGCGCCTTTGCGATTCCAGCGTCCGCCGGTCCGCTCGGCACCCTTTCCGGAGAGGTCGTCGGCTCCGTAGTCAGGGGTGTCCGGCGCAATACGCCAGACCTCCCGTGCCGCGCTCATGCGTACGCGCCTGACTGCTGCTGAGCCAAAAGGTCGGACACCAGCCCCCGACCGTCGGCAGTGTCCAGCAGCTCGCCGGGGGCACGCCCGCCCAGGGCGGGGTTGGGATCCTGCAGCCACCTGGCTGTCCACTTCGCCGCATCGAATCCTGCTGGGTCTCCGGATTCCTGAACCATGGTATCCACCTGACCGATGAGCCGGACCACCGCGAGAATCCGCTCGCTCTCCTCCTGACTGAGACGTTGACGCTTCTGGATTTTTCGATCCACGGTGGCTCGCGCGAGATTGAGGGTGCTGTAGAGCCGCTCCCGCGGTATCTGCATGCTCTCTGTCAGCGCAACGACGTACGTTGCGGGTACCCGTCCACGGATGATAGCGATGCGGTCCAACGGATTCGCTCGATAGTACGCGCCCGCGGAGTCGCGGACGGCATTCCACCGCAGACGATCAGCGCCGCCGGGCGAGCGGGGGTCGCTCATGGCCGTTGCTCCCATCTCTCATATGAGCAGTCATTATTGCTCAAATGAGGCAAGAACGCCAAGGGACGATCGTCTACGGCGAGCCGCAGGTCGCCGAAAGGCGACGGTTCTGCTACTGGACATATCGTGCCCGGGCGACCATGCTGGTTCCAAGGGCAAACCCGCCGAAAGGCGGGGACGCAAAGCTACCGGTCTAAGGGCGTAACAACCTATGACAGCGGGGTTGCCACTCCACTCCAGAGTGTGAGCGTGCAAGCTCGACTGCATTGGATCTCGCGCTCTCCCGCAGCGGCTGGAACCAACTATCGGGGAGGCCCCATGGCAGCGACGTCGGAGAGTTCCGTTGGAACCTCGGGCACTCACATCGTGCATCGGGGGGAGGCCAGCACCGGCCCATTCATGCTGACGCTGTGTCGGCTGGTCGAGCCGGTCTCGATACGCCCGCCGCAGTCCCCCCGCCTCAAACCGTTCACCTTCTTCACCAGCCGCGCGGCGCAGCGCGACGGCAGCGAGCCGTTGTATCTGCACATGGGATTTTTCGAGACCCTGGCCTGTGCCGATCGGTGGGCTCGGGCCGTGCGCGGCCGACATCCGGACGCGAAAGCATCCGTCGCGCCGTTTGCCTTGTGGCAATTGCCGGGTTGCGACGCGCCGCAGCCGGTGGATCCGCAGCCGGACTCGCCCCGCTGGCAGCCCGGCGCGCCCGTGGAGAATAAATCGCTCACCGATACGCAAGTGCTCAACATTCTGGAAATGCGCCGGCTTGCCGGAGCGCTGAACGAGCTGGACGAGCGCGATGGCGGGCAGATCGAGCTGCTTCGCCCCGAGGACACCGGCACCCGGCGCGCTTTGAAGGAGGCCGTCGTTCAAGGGCTGCCGGTTTCCTTCGCCGTACAGCTCCAGTGGTCGACACGCGAAATCGATCCGGGCCGGGTGCCGGCGCTCGCGGCGCTCAAGCCGTATACGCTTTATGCGGTCGAGAGCCGCCGTGAGAGCCGCTCCTGTTTCTTTCTACGGCTCGGGTTCTTCGGCGATCCGGTGTCGGCGAAGCAAGTCGCCTCTCAGGTACGCTCGAGCTTCGCCTCGGCGGCGGTGGTGCCCGTCCTCGAGGAGGAGGTTACGCGCGCGCGGGAAGCCTGCTCGGAGACCTCTTCCATTCCTTGTCTCGTGCAGCAGCGTCGCGATGAGGCGGTGGGGTTTGGCACACCCCGCTGGGCGAGCGCGTCGAAACCGCCGTGTGGCGAGCGCCGCCGCACCTCCCACGGCCCCGAAACGCTCGAGCGGACCCTCGCGCAGCTCGCGGAGCGGGAAATGTGGAATGACCCCGACCTGCTCAGCGATACCGGCGTGCGCCACCTGAAGGTCGAAATCCAGGAGCGATGATCCGCCGCCCGGAGCCGGGCGCCGCGCGCGCTCAGTGACTGCAGCGCAGGTTCCCGGCGGTGCCGCTCTCCAGGCGGATGTTCGCGATGCCGAGGGTCAGCTTGCCGGCGGTCTGCAGCGCGAAGGGGGTGCGCACCCGGCTCATGCTCGCGCCGGCGGCGGCGAAGCAGGCGAGGGGAACATCCAAGTGTTGCCACCGGCCCCGGGGTGCGGCGGCGAGCGCTGAGGTGATGGCTACGGTGCCGCTGCAGGAGGCGCCGCAGCCCATGCCGAGAGTGACCGCGGCGGTTGGCGCCGCGTCCACGCGATAATCGAAGCCGAGTGAGAGCTGGCCGTTGGTCTGGCGCGTGAGGTCGATGGCGGTAGCGCCGGTGATCTCGGCTGTGGCGTGGCCCGTGCCCCACCAGCGCAGGCGCCGGGAGTCTTCCTGCTTCGTCTTGTCGATGGCGGTGAGGATCAGGCGTTTGCTGTCGGACGCGCCGATGCCGTGAGGTACTGGGCTAGCGCCGGCGTCGTCGGCTACAGCCCAATGCCAGCCGGAGCCAGTGTTACCCGACGCGAAGAACACGTTGTTGTTGACCATGGCAGCCGACGCAAGGCCGGATGCCTCTGGCAGGGGCGGCAGATTGCCATTACTCGCGTAGCGCAATCCGTAGCCCAATGGGAAGAGCGGCTTGCCCGCAGTGTCGGTGCCGAACTGCATCGGAGTACGGGGCCAGGCAAACGACAGCCTGCCGTGGAAATCAAAGTGGATGGAGCCGTCGGGCTTGCGGAAGAGCACATCCGCAATGCCTTCGCCCTCGGAGCCCGGCAGCCAGGCCGCGACGAAGGCGTTGGAGGCGTTGAGCTGCGGGTTCACCCACAGGGGCCGGCCGGAGATGAAGACGGAGACGACCGGGATGCCCGCGGCGCGCAGGCGCCGCAGCAGATCGAGATCGGTATC
Source organism: Steroidobacteraceae bacterium (assembly GCA_036393055.1). Taxonomy (GTDB): domain Bacteria; phylum Pseudomonadota; class Gammaproteobacteria; order Steroidobacterales; family Steroidobacteraceae; genus 13-2-20CM-66-19. The sequence continues at coordinate 10,221 of DASVWT010000106.1, read as the reverse complement.
GTCGCCGGGGCTGAAGGCCAGATTGGGGACATCGCCCTGGAACTCCGCATACGAATGCTCGCCGTAGACGACGATGGCGACATCGGGCTTCTGTTTGAAGGTTCCCTCGGGGCTGAGCTCGGCCTCACCGCCCGCGGCATGCACGGCGCTGGCGATGCCTTGCCAGATGGACTCCCCGTGGGGGAAGTCCTTGTTGGTGGTTCCGGAGCCCTGCCAGGTAAGAGTCCAGCCGCCGCATTGCCTGGGGATGTTGTCGGCGCCGTCGCCGGCGACGAGCACCCGCTCGTGAGGCTTCAACGGGAGCAGATGGTCCTCGTTCTTGAGGAGTACCAGCGACTCGCGCACGGCGCGGCGCGCAATGGCGCGATGCTGCGGCGAGCCGAGCAGGTCGAAGTGTCCGGCGAGCGGCCGGGAGGCGGGCGGCCCCTCCTCGAAGAGGCGGTCGCGCAGCTTCACCCGCAGGATGCGCCGCACGGCATCATCCAGGCGGGAGCGCGGGATCTGTCCGGAGCGGACCTGCTCCAGCGTGTTGGCATAGAGCTGCTTCCAGTCCGTGGGGGCCATGAACATGTCGAGCCCGGCATTGACCGCCTGCGGGCAGCTCGCATCGGTGCAGCCCGGCACCTGGCCGTGCGCGTTCCAGTCACCGACGGTGAAGCCGTCGAAGTGCCAGCGGTCCTTGAGCACCCCGGTGAGCAGGCCGTAATTGGCGGCCATCTTGATGCCGTGCCAGCTGGAGAAGGAGACCATCACCGACTGCGCGCCGGCCGCGATCGCCGCGGGATAGCCCGCGCCATCGACATCACGCAGCTGCGTCTCGCTCTCGATGTTGTCGCCCTGGTCCACGCCGCGGGTGCCGCCGTCGCCGAGGTAGTGCTTAGGTGTGGCGATGACGTGGTAGGCATCCAGGAATTGCGGCGTGCCCGGCTTGCCTTGCAGGCCGAGCACCATGGCGCGGGCGTACGCGCGCACGAGGGCGGGATCCTGCGAATAGCTCTCGTAGCTTCGCCCCCAGCGCTCGTCGCTGACGACCGCGAGCGTCGGTCCGAAGGTCCAGTCGAGGCCGATCGCGCGCACTTCCTGCGCCGTCACCTGGCCGATGAGGCGCAGCAACGCGGGATCGTGCGCCGCGCCGAGGCCGACGTTCTGCGGAAAGATGGTCGCACCGTAGACATCGTTGTTGCCGTGGACGGCATCGATGCCCCAGAGCTCCGGGATGGGATGGGGGCCGTGGGAGGGCGTCGTGGACGCGAGATAGAACTGGTTCGCGAGCGCGAGCCATGCGGAAGGCGGCGCGAAGGTGTTGCCGCCCGGCTTGGAATTGCCGCCGTTCAACACCGAGCCGAGCGGGTACTGGCGCAGGTCCGCAGGCGTCAGGGTGGAGATGTCGCCCTGGATGATCTGCCCGACCTTCTGCCCGAGCGTCATGCCGGCGAGCAGGGCGTCCACCTTGCGCTCGAGCGCGGGATCGGGAGGCAACTGCGGCCGCGTTTGCGGCCAGAGCTGCGGATGGATGGCGGCTGGCCTCTCGGCCGCGCCGGCGAGACTAAAGGCTGGGAAAAGGAGGGAAATCGCGAGAGCGGCGACCAGCACCGTAACCGATGCAGGGAATCCGTGAGGCCCACGGAGGCTTAGCGTTTTCATGTGGCGCCGGAGAATCACACCGAATGATAGCGCTGTCAATTGCGCTGGGCGGACCGGAGCGTGGCGGCGCACGGTCCCGTCCAACTTGCAAAGTGTCATTCGCTGAGCAATGATAGCGCTGTCAATCGGGCATGGTGGCAACGTGGCTCCAGAACAACGCAGGACTCGGGTCAAATGCGGTGTCCGCCGCATGCCTGCGCCGTGGCGACCTCGTTTACCTTGGCCGAGCGCTGGAGTGTTCGCGCAATCATGCCTCTGGTGAAGCTCCGTGGGCCTTTCCCGCATGTAGCGGGAGTTGACATGGGCCGAATAGGAGGCACATACTCGGGCCGCATCAAGGTAGCGCTACCATATAAGGCCGGTAGCGAAGAGCGCCAGGGCGTAAGGGGGCTTCCGCATTTTTATTCCAGGCATCGGCCGTGCTCGGCCGTGCCGTTTGTTGTTTTATCGCAACGTCCGTATCTTTCGAGGGGGAGATGTCGATGAGCCGCAAGTCTAGGCGAAACATTTCGAAGAACGCCGCCGAGGCCAAGCGCACACCTGCGCTGCGCCTGCCCTACAGCACGCTGGGACTGTCCAGCCTGGCGCTGGGCTCCATGGCGATCGTTGGCGCGGTGCATGCCCAGGATGCATCGCCTGCGAAGGACGCAAACACCAGCTCCGCAAAGCCGAAGTCCGTTCCCGTCGCGCAGCAGGCAAAGACGCTGCGCTCCAAGGTAACCCGCCTGGCCTCGACTGCGGCGCTGCCGCAGAACGGCGCGGGTCTCCTGGCGCAAACTTCTCCGGCGGGGACGTCGGCGGAGAACTCCAACGTGCCGGCGCCCACCAACAGCGCCGACCAGCTGCAGGAGATCGTGGTCACCGGTATCCGCGGCTCCCTCGAGCGCGCGCTGCAGATCAAGAGGATGTCGCTCGGCGTCGTCGATGCGATCTCTGCCGAGGACATCGGCCAGTTTCCGGACTCCTCGATCGGTGAGGCGGTGGGAAGAATCCCGGGCGTCACGGTCGACCGCGGGTCGATCAACCAGATGAGCGGGGCCGGCGCGCCGACGGCGACTGGCTCGGTCACGGGCATCACCGTCCGCGGGTTCGGCGAGCAGTTCAATGAGCTTCTGGTGGAGGGCCGGCCGCTTGCCTCCGGCAATGGCCAGAGCTTCGACTGGAGCACCATGAGTGCCAACTACATCGGCGAGGTAGACGTCCACAAGACGCCGGATTTCAGCCTCTCCTCCGGTGCGGTCGGTGCGACGGTCAACGTCAAGTTCCCGAATCCTTTCGACAACCCCGGCATGCACGTGCAGGGATTCGTCTCGACCAACGATGACGACATGGACGGCGGCTTCCGTCCGGCATTCGGCGCTCTCTTCAGCGATACCTTCGCTGACGGCAAGTTCGGCATCCTGATCGACGGCGACTATACCGACAGGCACATTCTCGGCCATCACCAAGACGTCGTCGGCTGGAAAGCCGCGGCTCTGCCGTGCTCGTCGTTCAACCAGAACTACGACACCGCTTTCGGCAATACCGGATGCGCGCTGGTCGGTTCGGCCGCCGCGGCGGCCGATGCCGCCGCCGCCGCAGCCGCCAAGGCCGCGGGCCAGTCGACGCCGCCGCAGGTCGCGGCCGCCGTACAGAGCTGGTACCCCCAGGATATGGCGATGTATCTGGAGCGCACCGACTCGCGGCGCAAGGACGGGCGTGTGGCCCTGCAATGGCGTCCGGTGGACAACGTCGTGGTGACGTTCGATGACAACTACTCTTCGGATGAAGAGCACACGGAGCGCTTCCAGCGCAGCACCTGGTTCGGTGTATTTCCCAACGGCGCTACCGACGTCACGCTGGATGGAAACAGCACCGTTACCAACTTCTCGGACACCGGGCCGACGGACTTCAACACCAACGTGTCGATCGACTACATCGTCACGAATACTCCGGGCATCAACGTGCTGTGGGACGTGAACGATGACTGGACCGCGGAGCTGGACGCCGATCAATCCGTATCGAAGCTGAACCCGAACGGCAGCTACAGCAACCTCGACGTCGACGTGGGCTACGGAGACGCGGCCAACAACACCAATTACGGATTGGTGCTGAGCGCCAATCCGAACGTGCTGCCCTACTGGAGCGCCTACGGTCCGGGCGGCGCGGGTCCCGGGCTCGCCGCCCCGCCGACCGCATCGGGCGCGACCCCGGCCGATTACAACGGGTTGAATCCGTTCATCATCGGCTCGCACGTGCTGCCGATCGTCAGCCAGCAGAACTCGGACAAGATCAACCAGGTGAAGCTGGATGCCACCTGGCACGCGGGCAGCACCAAGGTGAACTTCGGCATGCAGTTCGTCGATGACACCTGGAACTCGAAGTCGAGCGACACCTTCACGAACAACTACTGGCAGCTCTGGTCGGGCTACGGACCGGCTTCGAACAACACCTCGGGTGTGCCGCTGCAACCCTCGATGTTCTCGGAGTTCAACGTCGGCACCTGGATGCCCGGCTACAGCGGCAATGGCAACCTGCCGCAGAACATCCTCATGTACAACGCGTACACGGTGCTCAATTATCTGATCAACCAGCCGGTGAACCCCGATCAGAACGCGAACGCGGTGAAGAACGGCTATCCGGCCTACGTGAATGGGGTGTACCCCGCGTTGGCGCTCAGCAACGGCTCGGTGCAGCACGTGGATCGCGCGAACTACGCGCCCTTCATCACCGCGCAGCAGAATGTTCCGATCGGCGACATGACGCTGAAGGTCAACGCCGGACTGCGGTATGTGAGGACCGACGAGACGATCGCCGGGCTCTCCGCGCCCCTGCAGCAGCTGATCTGGCTGGCCCCGGGAGATCCGACGGCCTACAGCTTCGTGTCTGGGTCGCCGACATGGACTGAGGTGAAGAACAGCTACCACTATGTGCTGCCGTCCCTCGATCTCAATCTCCTGGTTCGTCCGGATATCAAGGTGCGTGCCGATTTCTCGCGCACCGAGAGCCCGCCGAACAACGCCAATCTGATTCCGAACACCACGTACGGCGGACGTGTGGATGCGCTGACGGCGACGGGTCACAATGCGGCTCTGCTGCCTTACCTCTCCGACAACTACGACCTCGGCGCGGAGTGGTACTACGCCAGAAACGACTACCTGTCGGTCGATGGCTTCTTCAAGCACGTGACGCAGTTCCCGGTCACGAGCGAGCAGACCATCACCGTCCCGGGCATCGACGTGACGGCCGGGACCTCGGCCAATTTCGGCAAGCCGGCGACGTTCTCGGAGAGCACTCTGGTCAACGGCCTGCAGGCCAATGTGACCGGCATCGAGGCGACCTGGCAGCAGATGCTCTTCTGGGGCTTCGGCTTCACGCTGAACGGCACTTACGCCCACACCAACCGCAACTTCAACAACTATGAGCTGATGGGAAGCCAGTTCGCGCTGCCCGGCATCGGCAACTCCGCGAACTTCGACTTCTTCTACCAGGAGCATGGGTTGCAGGCGCGGTTGACGGTTCACTGGCAGGGCGATGAGCTCATCTCCCTCGCGGGTCAGGAGCAGAACGGCGGCTCCTTCGCGCCCGAGCCGGTCTATCTGGCCTCCAGCACCAACCTGGATTTCAGCACCCAGTACGACCTGACCAGCCATGTCAACGTCTACTTCGAGGCGCTGAACTTGACGGACACCATCTATCACACCTACGGACGGTTCAAGAACCAGACGCTGAACCTGGTAGACTACGGACGGTCGTACACCATCGGGGTACGCGCCAAGTTCTAAGGTAGGGATGGTTCAGTCCGTAAAAGCGGTGGTGATCGTCGGCGGAGGAACCGCCGGATGGCTCACCGCAGGCATCATCGCCGCCCGCCATCAAGCTCGGATGAAGGCGGGCGGCTTCTCCGTGACGCTGATCGAGTCTCCGGACATCAAGATCGTCGGCGTCGGGGAGGGTACGTGGCCGACGATGCGCTCATCCCTGGAACGGATCGGCGTATCGGAGACCGCGCTCTTCCGGGAGTGTGATGCCGCCTTCAAGCAGGGAGGAAAGTTCACCGGCTGGACGACCGGAGCAGAGGACGATTTCTACTATCATCCTCTGATGATCCCGCAGGGCTTCTCCCAGGTGAATCTCGTGCCGCACTGGCTGCGGGAGGGACAGGGGAGGAGCTTCTGCGATTTCGTGAGCCCCCAGGGCAGGCTCTGCGACGAGGGGCTGGCGCCGAAGACGATCACCCACGCGGAATACCGGGGGCTCGCCAATTACGCCTACCACCTCGATGCCGGCAAGTTCGCTCCATTCCTCGCCCGGCACTGCACGGAGAAGCTCGGCGTGCGCCACGTGCTCGCCGATGTCGTGCAGGTCAATCAGCGCGAGTGCGGTGACATCGAGAGCGTGCTGACCAGGCAGGCCGGTGAGATCCCGGGGGACCTCTTCGTCGACTGCAGCGGCTTCTCCGGGCTGCTCATCGGCAAGACGCTCGGTGTGGGATTCAAGGGGTGCGGCGATGTTCTCTTCTGCGATACCGCGCTTGCCGTGCAAGTGCCGTTCGATGCAGCGGATGCACCCATGGCCTCGCATACCGTCTCGACGGCACAAGAGGCGGGATGGACCTGGGACATCTGCCTGCCTGCGAGGCGAGGCGTCGGCTACGTCTACTCGAGCCGCCATCAGAGCGAAGAGGCGGCACGGGAGACGCTGCTGCGGTATATCGGCTCGAAGCACAAGGACCTGCCGGTCCGCAAAATTCCGATCCGTGCGGGCCATCGCGAGACGTTCTGGAAGAGAAACTGCGTCGCGGTAGGGCTGGCGAGCGGATTTCTCGAGCCGCTCGAGTCCTCGGCCATCGTGCTGGTCGAGCTCTCCGCCAAGCTCATTGCCGAGCAGATGCCGGCCTGCCGGGAAGTGATGGACATCATCTCGAAGCGCTTCAACGACGTGACGATGTACCGCTTCGGACGGATCGTGGATTTCCTCAAGCTCCACTACGTGCTCACCAGGCGCACCGACACGGCGTTCTGGCGCGACAACGTGGATCCGGCGACCGTGCCGGACCGGCTGCGCGACCTCCTCACTCTGTGGAAGTACCAGTCGCCATGGTTCTTCGACGAGCTCGACCGGCTGGAAGAAGTCTTCCCCGCGGCGAGCTATCAGTACGTGCTCTACGGCATGGGATTTCAGACGCAAGTCGCCCCCGAGGACACTGCCGATACGGCACTGGCCGCCTCGCGGCTCGTCAGGGAGAAGGAGCGGGTGACGGGCGAGATGCGCGTGCGGCTGCCGAAGAACCGCGAGCTGCTGAACAAGATATACGAGTACGGACTGCAGCCCGTCTGAGGTCCGTGCAGGTCCTGGATTCGCACATGACTCAGATCGTTCCGCTCAACAAAGAGGCCCACAAGTCGCTCAAGGTCGATGCGCGCGCCTGCGCCGCCTACGGTGACAATCAGCGCTTCGCGCACGTGATCGTCAACGAGTTTCCGCAGCTCGTGGTGCACTATCCGATTCTCTTCTCCAAGGACCGCAATACCGGCGAGTTCTATTGCGGGGCCATGCTCGGCTTCGATGAGGGGGAGAACCTCTATCTCGAGGAGTGGCGCGACCTGCAGTTCTACCGGCCGCTCAGCCTGCAGCGCGTGCCGTTCTACGCGCATGGGCCGGAGCTCGCCATCGACCTCGATCACCCGCGCGTCGGTGTGGAGGACGGCAAAGCGCTCTTCACGGAGCATGGGCAACCCTCCCGGTACCTGCAGAGCATCATCTGGGCATTCGAGGACCTCAAGCCCGGCATCGAGGTGACCCGCCACTTCATCGCGCGGCTCCTGGAGCTGAAGCTGATCGAGCCGGTGGAGGTCGAGGCGGAATTCGACGACGGGCGGATCATCAACTGCGAGGGGCTCTACACCGTCAACCAGGAGACCCTGAGCATGCTGCCCGATGCGGCGGTGGTGGAGCTCTTCCGCCGCGGCTACATGCGCCTCATCCACTACATGATCGCGTCCCTGAAGCAGTTCCCCGTGCTGGCGCGCAAGAAGAACGGCCGCATGTTGCAGGCAACCGAGGGCCTGGCCGGCGTGCGCACGGCATCTCTCGGCTGACTTCTCACTCCCGCCGGCGATCTCCGCGGTCACCCCCATGACTCTCTCGTCCAAAGAGATCGCCGGCCGGGACCTCACGCCGGAGCGCTTCCAGCGCGAGGTGGTCGAGGGCTGTCAGCCCGTCGCCATCCGCGGACTGGTCGCCGAGTGGCCGGTGGTGCAGGCGGCGGGCGGCTCCCCGGCGCGGCTGAGGGATTACCTGGCCGCATTCGATGTCGGCGCCCGGGTCGAGGCGTATCTCGGCAGCCAGGCGATCGCCGGCAAGTACTATTACGCGCCCGACTTCAAGGGATTCAACTTCGAGCGGCGCACGATGAAGCTGCTCGATGCGCTGAAGGCCATGGTGGAGTCGGCGGACAGCGCGCAGGCACCGTCCATCTATGTGGGCTCGGTGCCGACGGGCGACTCGTTGCCCGGCTTTGCGGCCGCCAATGCGATGCCGCTCCTCGGGCAGGGCGTGAGCCCCCGCATCTGGCTCGGCACCCGGTCGAATGTCTCCTGTCATCACGATACCTACGACAATCTGGCGTGCGTGATCGCGGGCCGGCGCCGCTTCACCCTGTTCGCCCCGGAGCTGATCGGCAAGCTCTATGTCGGCCCCATCGACAACACGATGGCGGGCGCGCCGGTGAGTCTCGCCGCCTCGGCGGAGCCGCAGGAGGGTGAGTTTCCGCTGTTCGAGCAGATCCGCGAGCAGGCGCTCAGAGTCGAGCTCGAGGCGGGCGATGCGCTTTACCTGCCGAAGCTCTGGTGGCACAAGGTGGAGTCCCTGGCGCCGATCAATGGGTTGGTCAACTACTGGTGGGATGCCTTCGGCGCCGGTCCCGACGCTCCCTATACCAGCATGCTCCTCAGCATGATCGCGATCTGCGAGCGGCCGGCCGCCGAGCGCCAGGCGTGGAAGGCATTCTTCGATCATTACGTTTTCCGCACGGGCGGCCATCCGCTCGCGCACCTGCCGCCGCAGCAGCACGGTCTGCTCGGGCCGCTCAAGCCGGAGAACTATGCGCGCATCCGCGCGCGGGTCATGCACATGCTGCGCAGCGCCTGAGCCGAAGCCGCAGCAGCGCCGAATCGGCGCCGGCCAGGATAATGGTCCAGTCGGATAGTGGACCGTGACAGGGCGCTGGCGAAGGAGCATGCTCGCGGCCAGGGTGGCTACCAAGAGGCGCCCAGAGCTGCCATGGACGGAAACATGATCATTTCTGTCCGGCGAAAAGCCCCGGGGGAGGGCAACTGCGTCTGCCAGTCACGGCGGCGGGTAGCGCAAAGTCTTCTCGCGATCGCCGCCACTGCGCCAACGCTCGCTCGCACGGCAGGTGCTCTCCCTATCAGGCACGCGCCTGATGCCGCTGCGCAGGCCCGTACGAGCAGCGCAGGAACGCCGGGCACCGACGCCGGCTCTGGCGCCGTGCGAACTGCAAGCGAGACCGATAACCGCCTGACCACCGCCGTCTACATCAATGGCGCAGGACCCTATCGCTTCCTGGTAGATACGGGTGCCGAAAGAACGCTGATCGCGGCGGAAATTGCCGCCCGGCTCGCCCTGCCGCGCGGCCGCAGGGTCATGGTCGAGGGCATCACGCGCGGCGAGCCGGCGGTACTCGTCGAGATCGAGCGCCTCCGGATGGGAAGCCTCGTCTGTGCACCCCTGCAGGCGCCGGTGCTGCCGCGCGCGATGATGAACGTCGATGGCTACCTCGGGCTCGACGTGCTCGACAGGCACAGAGTCGTTCTCGACTTCCGCGCCGGGACGCTCACGGTGACGAGACCGCAGGGCTTCTTCGCGGCGCTGTGGGCGCGCAGTGATGAAGCCATCGTCCGCACGCTCGGCAGCTCCGGGCGGCTGCGGGCGACCGACTGCCTGGTGAACGGCGTGCGGGCGGCGGCCTTCGTCGATACCGGCGCCGAGGTCTCCGTGAGCAATCCGGCGCTTTACGCTGCGCTGCTGCAGCGCGCCGCGAATCATCAGGTCGTCGGCGCAGAGGTGGGACTTTCCGGCATCACTGGCGGCACGATCGTTGGCCGCGCGCTCAACGTCGATGACATCCGTGTCGGTGACCTGCATCTGACCTACACGCCGCTGGTGGTCGCGCCGCTGGAGGTTTTCGATGTCTGGGGCCTGAGCGCGCAGCCGGCGCTGCTCTTCGTCATGGACTGCCTGCGGCGATTCTCCCGCGTCTCGATCGACTACCGGCGCAAGGAGCTGCGCTTCGAGCTGGCGAGCATGCTCGCCCCGCAGCCGCTGGAAGCCGCGCTATCGCGGCCGCTCAGCGGCTGAGCCCGGCGCTCAATGCTTGCAGTGCCTCGCGATGAGGCTCTCCGCCAGCTCCTGCCGCCCTGACTTGGGCGCCGGGTCGAAGCCCTTCTCCACCGCGAGGTCGGCAAGCGTCGCGAGGTCGATCGCGCCGCTCTCGATGCGGGCGCCGAGATCGCTGTCCCAGCGCTGATAGCGCTCCTGCCGCAGGCGCGCCAGCTTGCGCTCCGTCACGATGTC
>DASVWT010000105.1:0-3942 GCA_036393055.1 Steroidobacteraceae bacterium | reverse complement strand
GCCCGTATGCAACGCGACGTTGCGGACCGATCCGATCGAGGTGAAGGCATTGTTGTTGATCGCCAGGTAGAGCAGGTCGTTGTCCTCCAGCCTGCCCACCGCCTGGATGCTGTTGGTCTGCGACAGGGCGTTGGAGACATCCGCCAGGGTGAGGCCGTAGGCGCGCAGCTTGTTCTGGTCGACGGAGACTTCCACCTCCGGGGTCTGTCCGCCCATGACGCCCACCCTGCGGATGCCGGGAATACCCGTGAGCAGGGGGACGATCTGATATTGAGCGAGCTGCTTCAGATCCGACGGCGAGACGCTCTTCGAGATGAGCGCGTAGGAGACGAACGGCATGATGACGTTCGGGCTCATCTGGATGATGTCGTAGCTCGTGCCCTGGGGGAGCGTCGGCAATTTCTGGGCGAAGGCGGCATCCACCGCAAGCAACGCCTGATTCATGTCGTAGCCCCAGGGAAAATTGACGAATATCTCCGCGGAGCCGCGCGAAGTCGTCGAGGTGACATCCTGTGCCGCCGGCACCGCGCGTGCCACCTGCTCGAGCGGCTCGGTCACGTCGATGAGCATCTGCCGGGCGGGCATTTCGCCGGCATCGACCTCGACGCGGATTCGCGGGAAGCTGGTGACCGGGAACAGCCCGACGGGCAGCGAGATCGCGGCGACTGCGCCGGCGAGCGCGAGCGCGAAAGCGACGGTGAGCAGGGAGCGGCGGTGCGCCCCCACCCAGGCGGTGAAGCTCATGGCTCGCGCTTGGCCGTCGGTGGATCCGACAGCCGGATCTTCATGCCGTCATCGAGCTGGTAATTCCCGGCGAGCACGATCGGCGCACGGGTGTTCAGCGCGCCGGTGATCACATCCTGATCCCCATGAGCGCCCACGACCCGCACCGGGACCTTCCTCGCCGTGCCGTCGATGGCCTGCACGACGTACGGCGCACCGCTGTCATTCACCAGGATTGCGCTGTGCGGCACCACATACCCATGCACCTGACCGGTGGTAATCACCGCCTCGGCCATCTCTCCCGGATAGAATCTGCCGGGTGGCAGCGCGATGTCGACCGGCACGAGCCCGGTGTCCGCCTCCGCTACGGCACCGCGCACCGTCACGCTGCCCGTGGAAGATTCGGTGCTGCCGACCAGCGTCACGGTGGCAGCGTCGTTGGGGGCGATGGCCGCCGCCTGGCTCGGCACCACTCCGACGGTGAGCACGAGCTGCCCCGGGGCCGCCAGATCCGTGAGCGCGGCTCCCTCCGCGACTATCGCGCCGGGCGTAGCCGCGAGCGTCGTGACGATCGCGGGAAACGGGGCACGCACGATCTTGGGCCCTGCCGCCCCGACCGTCTCCAGCGCCTTCAGCTGCGCGCGCGCGTCCGACTCCGCCTTCTTGGCGTCCGCCACCTGCTGTGCGGTGGCCAGATGCAACGCCACCAGCCGGTTGGTGCTCGTCACGAGCTGCTCGGCCACGGTCAGGGCCGACTTCGCCTGCATGTACGAGGCGGCCGCTGCGGGACTCGGCGCGAGCTCCAGAAGCGGCGCCCCCGCGGGAACCTGCTCGCCGAGGCGCACGAAGATCCGGCCGATCACCGCCGACTGCGGCGCCATGATGGTCTTGCGTCCCGAGTTGGCGGCGCCCACCGTGCCGTAGCCGACGACGACGCTCGGCAGGCTGCCCTCTTTCAGGCGAGAGAGAGTGACCAGCACGCTCTGCTCGGTGTTGGAATCACCGCCGCCGTCGGCACGAGCGGATGTTGGTGTCAGTGTCAGCATCAGTGCCGCGCTCGCCGCGAGCGAGGCGGCCCAGGCAATCGATCTGCGAGTCATGGTTTCCTCGAGCTCCCGAGCGGAACGATCCGCGTCTGCGGCAGTCCGAGCCCCAGATCGACGGTCAGAGTGATGCGCGCCTCGCCGAGCGAGCGCTCGAGCGTCATCGCCTCGATGCGCCGCTGCAGGGCAGTGGTCTCGAAATCGGCCAGCGAGCGCTGATCGAGCGCGTCCTGCGCGTAAGCCTGCCGGGCGGCTTTCGATTGAGCCTCGGCCGCTGCGGCCGCGCTTTGCGCCTGCCGCGTATCCCCGCTCAGGCGCTGGATCTGGCTGACCAGACCCTTGGCCGCGCCATCGGCGGCATCGAGCCGCGCCTGATACTGCTCGTGCAGCTGCAGGCGCGTGGCGCGCGCCTGGGCGACCTGCCCCTGATTGCGGTCGAACAGAGGCAGGTCAAAGGTGGCGGTAGCGCCGCCGGAGCGCACGTTGGTGGTGTCCTGCCCCCACTGATAGCCGGCGGTGAGCGCGGGAAACTGGCCGATGATCGCCCCGCGCACGCTCTCGTCGGCGGAGCGGTATCCGAGCTGCAGGGCCACCAGATCCGGGCGGCGCGTGGGAAGCTGGGCAATCAGCTCATCGAGATCCGCCGGCAGCGGCGCCACCCGCGGCGGCGCGATCGCGAAGCGGACGTCCGGCTTCAGCCCGAGCAACGCATCGAGCTGCTGCCAGCCCTGCAGCTGCGCCAGATCGAGCGAGGCGACGGCCTGCGCGGCGCTAGCCTTGGCGGCAAGGAGCGGCGCCAGCGCCGTGAGGTCGAGCGCCCCGGATTGGGTGGCGGCGTGAACCTCCCGCACTTCCTTGTCGAGCAGCTGCACCTGGCGGTCGGCGAGGGAGACCGAAAGGCCGCCCCAGTAAAGATCGAGGGCGAGAATCCTCGCCTGCTGGGCCACCTGCCACTCCTGCCAGAGGAGGTCCGCGTTGACCTGCTCGAGCTGGTAGCGCGCCGACTTCTTGCGCGTGTGATACGTCAGGATCGCCTTGACGTCCTCCGTCAGGGACGCCGCCCAGGCAGGCGCAATGTCAGTGCCGCCGAGAATCGGCGTGTAGCTCACGCTTGCCGAAGGGTTGGGCAGCAGTGATGCCTGGAGCAGCCCCGCACGGGCGACATCGAGGGTGCCGTGCTCGGCGCGCAGGTCCGGATCGTTGAGGACCGCGAGCAGTCCGATGTCGTCGATGTCGAGCGGCCCGTCGATCGCGATGGTCCGCTGCGCCTCGCCGGCAACGGCAGGCAACCCGGTGCGCAGCTGGCTGAGCTGCCCGACCAGGTCCGGTTGCTTCGGCAGCGGCAGGCTGTGGTAGAGCGCGCAGCCGCTCAGCAGTGCGGCGCATGCCCCCGTCGCGAGCGCGCCCAGGCGGCGCGCCACGCCCCTCGGGGCCGGTCGCTCATGGAATCGTAAATACCCGGATCGCACTGATGAGGGCCCCTTTGAGCCTGGTGCGGCAAGCATGGCGGTGGATACTGACCAAGTCCTGACGAGTGAGGGTGCTTTTCCGCCAGTCAGCTCTTCGTCAGTCTTGGGGCGATAATATCGCTATTGGCGCATTGCGCGCCGGGCCGAAGCCAAATGCGGGTGTTGCTGGTCGAAGATCACCGGGCGATGCGCGAGATGATCGCCGATCATCTCAAGGAGCGCGGCTTTGCCGTCGATGCGGTGGGCCGCGGCGATCACGCGCTGGCCGCCGCCGCGGTCGCAAGGATGGACGCCGTGATCCTCGACCTCGGCCTGCCCGACGTGGACGGCATGGAGGTGCTCGGCTCCCTGCGCGCCTCTCATCCGGAGCTTCCCGCGATCATCCTGACGGCGCGCGATAGCGTCGATGATCGTCTGCTCGGCCTCAACTCCGGCGCGGACGACTACATCATCAAGCCCTTCAACCTCCTGGAGCTCGAGGCGCGTCTGCGCGCCGTGCTGCGCCGCGCCGGAAGTCCGCGCGGGACGACCTACTCCTTCGGCGGTGTCACCTTCGACACGGTGACGCGGGAGGCGGCAGCTTTCGGCAAGTCTCTCGACCTCACGCGCCGCGAGGCGGCGCTGCTCGAGGAGCTGATCCGGATCCCCGGACAAGTGATCACCAAGGATCGCCTCGAGGACAGGCTCTATGCGCTCGAGGACGCCGG
>DASVWT010000104.1:0-3065 GCA_036393055.1 Steroidobacteraceae bacterium | reverse complement strand
GGCGCGGACTTCCATCAGGTTGGATTTGAGCTTCTCGAGGAGATCGTTGTTGGGGGCTACGGCGATGACCGGCATGTCGGCATCGACCAGGGCCAGCGGGCCGTGCTTGAGCTCTCCGGCGGGGTAGCTCTCGGCGTGGATGTAGGAGATCTCCTTGAGCTTCAGCGCCCCCTCCATGGCGATGGGGTACAGGGCGCCGCGGCCGAGGAAGAGCGTGTGGTGCTTGTCGGCGAAGCGCTCCGCCAGGCGGTGGATGATGGGATCGAGCGCCAGTGTCTTCTCGATGATCGCGGGCAACTCCACCAGGCGTGTCACCAGACCGTGCTCCCGCTCCGCGTCGGCGCCGTGATGGCGGGCGAGCGCGATGACGAGCATGGAGAGTGCAGTGAGCTGGGTCGTGAAGGCTTTGGTGGAGGCGACGCCGATCTCCGGGCCGGCGCGCGTCAGCATGACGAGCTCGGATTCCCGCACCAGGGAGCTTTCCGGGACGTTGCAGATGGCCAGCGTCGACAGATAGCCGGACTCCTTCGCCAGGCGCAGCGCCGCCAGAGTATCGGCCGTCTCGCCGGATTGGCTGATGGTCACGAACAGCGAGCCCGGAGGGACCAGAGGACTGCGATAGCGGTACTCGCTCGCGATGTCCACCGCACAGGGGATGCGGCAGATCTGTTCGATGAAGTAGCGAGTGGTGGCGGCCGCATGAAAGCTGGTGCCGCAGGCCACAATGTGCACGCCCGTGGTGCGCTTGAAGATCTCGCCAGCGGCGGGGCCGAAGGCGGCCTCGAGCAGGCGGCCGTTGGCGACGCGCTCCTGCAGAGTATCGGCGACGGCGCGCGGCTGCTCGTGGATTTCCTTGAGCATGAAGTGGCGGTACTGCCCCTTCTCCGCCGCATCCGCGTTGAGCTCGCTCTCGCGCACCGGGCGCTCGACCGTGTTGCCGTTGGCATCGATGACGCGCACCGACCTGCGCCGGATTTCCGCGACATCGCCCTCCTCCAGGAACATGAACCGGCGAGTCACCGGCAGCAGCGCGGCGACATCCGAGGCGACGAAGTTCTCCTCCACGCCCAAGCCGATGACGACCGGGCAGCCCTGCCGGGCGACCACCACACGGTCAGGGTCTTTCTCGCTGACGACCGCCAGCGCGTAGGCGCCTTCCAGCTCCGCCACGGTGGCGCGGACCGCCTTGAAGAGGTCGCCGAGTGTCTCCAGGTGATGATGGATGCGGTGCGCCACCACCTCGGTGTCGGTCTCCGAGGAGAACTTGTAGCCGCGGCGCTGCAGCTCCGCACGCAGCTCTTCGTGATTCTCGATGATGCCGTTGTGGACGATCGCCAGGCCGTCGCGGGAGATGTGCGGGTGGGCGTTGCGCTCGCTGGGCACCCCGTGGGTTGCCCAGCGGGTATGGGCGATGCCCAGCTTGCCGGTGGCCGGCGTCTTCTCCAGAGCCTCCTGGAGCATCCGCACCTTGCCGACCGTGCGCAGTCGGGCGAGCTGGCCCGTGCCATTGAGGACCGCAATGCCGGCGGAGTCGTAGCCGCGGTACTCGAGGCGGCGCAGGCCTTCCATGAGGATGGGGACGATATTGCGCTCAGCGATGGCGCCGACGATTCCGCACATAATGGCCAAGTCCTGGGGATTCTAAGGGCGCCAGTTTGCCTGAAATCCTGGCGGGGCGGGCCCCGCTGCCGGCGGGGCCGCGAGCGTGACCAGGCATGGCCGATGCTACTGTGGGCGAATACCCCTACGGGAAGATCCCTGAGAGGACCTCAATGAGCCTGATCGTCTGGCTGATCCTGGGTGTGGTCATCGGCTATCTCGGCAGCCTGATCATGCGATCCGATGCCGACCGCGGTGCGCTGCTGACCACCGCAGCCGGCATCGCCGGTGCATTGCTCGCGGCACGGCTGCTCGCGCCGATGCTGGGCGGCACCCGCGGACAGGGGTTCTTCAGCCTGAGCGCCGTGCTGATGTCGCTGCTGGGGGCCGTCGTCCTGGTCGGCCTGCTGAATCTGCTGCGCCGCGGCCGGCTCCGATAGGCGGTGCGGTCCGGCGATTGAAGATGTCGGCACCGAAGGGCCGCAGCCCCGGCGCCGCCGCATAGCCGAGGTGCCCGAGGCCGAAGATGTCCTCCACGGTACGCAGGAGGGAGTAGTGGTTGTAGGACTCCGTGGAGACGGTGCCCGGGCGGATATAAGGCGATAGCAGCACCGCCCCGATCCGGCCGCCGCCCGGTCCGCGGAAGCCCGACTGCACGGGTGACCCGGGCAGCGGCTTCTCGTCGCAGCACGCATCGAAGGCGTCGGGTGTGACTCCATCGGACTCATCGAAAGTAATGATGAGGAGGCCGTCCTTGCGAAATGCCGGGGAGCGCGTGATGACCGGCACCCATTTCTTGAGGAACCGGTTGATGCCCGCGAGCCCGCCGACCTCGCCGTTGGCGCAGCGCAAATCGTGGCCGTCGTGGCAGAGGTTGGGGGTGATGAAGGAGTAGTTGGGGGTGGTGGCGATCCGGCGCAGATCGATCCGCAACTCGCTGAGATTGACGATGTGAGCGGCGCAGCGCACGGGGCGGTCGAGGATGGTGTGGAAATAAACGAACGGATCGTGCTTCGAGGCGTATTGATCGCCGGCCGCGGCCCGCTCGGTCGCATCGGTCTTGCCGATCCTGCCGGCGGTGCAGGTCTGGGGGTCATCGCGCGTCGGGTTGCGATCCAGGTCTTCCATGAATCCCTTCCACGTGAGGCCTGCCGGCTCCAGCTGGTCGGCCACCGTCTTTACGATCGCGGGATACACGCACCCGACTCCGGGTAACTGGCCCTCAGCATCGAGGCTGGGGCTGCTCGGCTGGAACTCCACCGGCTGCGGGCAGTCGTTCTGGGTCGCGGGATTCGGCGCCTGCCCGCTCACCAGGGCAATGTAGTTGTCGAGGCTCCAATGGCCGACACCATAGTACTGCGTGAGCAGAGCGCCCCTGGCCGGCAAGGCCCTGGCAAGATAGGGCGCGGGCGAGTGGGGTCCGAAGGTGGCTTCGAAAGACTTGTTCTCGAGGACGATGAGGAATA
>DASVWT010000103.1:0-10058 GCA_036393055.1 Steroidobacteraceae bacterium | reverse complement strand
TAATTGCAAAGCCGCGCAGAAAGCTGAGGGGAACCGGCTCGGCGCCGCCTTACCACACGGGCATCACACCTTCACAGGGGGTATTCGAATGAATCGCTTTCGTCTTCAGCAAACCTTGTTTGCCGCCACGACCGCCGCAGCATTGCTGCCAGCGGCGGCGTATGCGTCCGCTCCCGACTCCGCATCGCCCGCCACGACCACATCGGTAGCCGACGCGCAGAGCCCCGCCGAACTGAGCGAAGTCACGGTGACCGGCATCAGGTACAGCTTGCAGAGCGCGCAGACGATCAAGCAGGACTCGCAGATGATCGTCGATTCGATCGTCGCCGAAGACATCGGCAAGCTCCCGGATGTCAGCGTGGCCGATGCGCTGCAGCGCATACCCGGCGTGCAGGTCGCTCAGCAGAATCAAGGCGGTGAGACCGATACCGTGCTCATCCGCGGGCTGCCGAACGTGGTGACCACCCTGAACGGCAACGAGATATTCAGCGGCATCGGCCGCAGCTACGCCTTCGAGAACATGCCCGCCACGGCCGTCAGGGTGATCAAGGTCTACAAGACCAGCGACGCCAGCCTCCCGCTCGGCGGCATCGCCGGTTACGTCGACATGCAACTGTTCAAGCCCTTCGACTTCCCGGGCGCCAAGATCGCCGGAACCCTGACAGGCACGTATTCCGATTACGCCGGACACGCCGATCCCTCCGGCAGCCTGCTGTTGAGCGATCGCTGGTCGACCGGAATCGGCGATGTGGGCGCGCTGGTCAATTTCGGCGAAACCGCCCAGCATTACAACGACAGCGTCGTCTGGGATTACATTCCCCAGGTGATGAACGACGCCACCGGAACCCCGATCCGCACGGCCAGCGGCGACCTCATCGCCGCGCCGCAAAACATAGGCTCCAACTACAACATCGGCTATCGCACGCGGCCGGAATTGAACTGGGCCCTGCAATGGCGGCCCAACGACAATACGGAGCTCTACCTCACCGGCGTGACCGACTGGTACGAGGACAAGCTGAACAACTCGTTCTTCTTTTCCCAGCCGGTGGCGCAGAACATTCCTCCGACCACCTACAAAGTCTCCAACAGCTGCTACCCCGATCAGCTCCAGGGCCAGTTCTACGGGCAGACCATCTGCAATCTCGCCAGTGCGACCTTCGTCGGCAACAATTTTGCCGACTCGAGCCCGCACGCCACGGAAGACTGGGGAGCCGACAGGCAGTACACCGGCGGGGTCAAGTGGCACGAGGGCTCGCTGCACCTCTCGACCGAGGTGAGCCGCACCCTGTCTTCCTCGAACTGGCAGATGCTCGGCATCGACACGCCTTTGAACGGGTCGGTGACCACGAACTGGAGCAGCAACGGCCGGGAGCTCACCTGGAATCTGGGCGGAGCGCCGCAGCTGAATCCGGACAGCTTCTATCTGAGCGGGCTGTTCGAGCCGTGGAACCAGGCGAAAGCCACCGAGAACGCGTGGCGGGCCGATGGCGTGTGGAGCATGAACGCCGGCCCGCTGAAGGATCTGCAGTTCGGCGTGCGCTACGCGGACCACACAGCCGACTACATTTCCGGCAACAACGGCTACACCATGCCCCCCAATCCGGTGCCGAACTACAACGCGGCATTCCCGAACTCGCTGTGCCTGATACCGGGCACATCGCTGGCGCCCACCTACTTGTCGACCTGCCGCGACTATATCCTGAGCAACGCCGACAAGCTTCGCACCTTTTACGGCCTGCCCACCGGTCTCTACCCGTTCAACCCGGTCGCGGGCAACTTCTTCGATATCGAGGAGAAGCGCTGGGCGGGATACCTCCAGACCTCGTACGCAGTGGACGCGTTCGGCATACCGGTCAACGGCCTGGTCGGCATTCGCGCCGAGACCCTCAGAAGAGGCATCGACGCCTGGGCGTACAACGGCACGACCCAATACAACCCGCAGACCGGGGTCAATGCTCCGTTCAGCGGCCATACCAGCGAGCACGTGTACCTGCCGAATTTCAGCGCCGTCGTTCACCTGACCGACGACCTGCAGGCGCGCTTTGCCTGGGCGAAGACCGTGAGCTATCCGGACTTCGCGCAGTTGAATCCGTCCTTGAGCTTCACCCCGCCGCAGATCAACACCGAAGGCTTCGGCAGCAGCGGCAACATCAATCTGCAGCCGACGAGGTCCGACAACACCGATGCGACCCTGGAATGGTATTTCTCCAAGCTGGGCTCGCTGACGGGAGGCCTCTTCTATCGGCAGATCAACGGCTATGTCCAGCAGTTCAACACCCGCGAGCAGGTCGACGGCTACGAGATCACCGTCAGCCAGCCGGAGAGCGCGGGCAGCGGGCATCTTGAAGGCGTGGAAGCTGCCTACCAGCAGAGTTACAGCTTTCTCCCCGGACCGTGGAGCGGATTGGGCACCGAGGTGAACTACACCTACATCACCGGCTCGACCGTGGGGGCACAGTCCGCCGGGGGTCCGATCGTCAGCGGGCCGCTGCAGAACGTCTCGAAGAACAACTACAACATAGTGCTGTTCTACGAGAAGTACGGCATCGACGCCCGCCTGGCCTACGGCTATCGGGGACAGTACATCGGGGGGTTCGCCACGCCCAACGTGGCCGGCATCTATGTCATCGACAAGCCCGCCAACAAGCTGGATCTGTCCATCGGATATGATATCGACGAGCACCTGACGGTGGTCGTCCAGGCGACCAATCTGACGGGCGAGAACAATCTCTCGTACTGGGGCCGGACCGATATTCCGCAGAACGTGGAATTCGTCGACAGGACTTACGGCCTCGGCGTGAGGTTCAGATTCTAACGCGAGGCGCAGGCGCTGCCGGCTCCATCCGACAGCGCCCTGTCGATCCTGCGGGCAATGGAAAGCCCGCAGGATCGCTTCTTGGCAGGCATGGCTCGAGGCGGGCAGCGCTGATCGCAGGGATTCTCCTGCTTGCCGGCTCCTGGCGTGCGCAGGCCGCCGGCGCGGCCGGTACGTTCACCAATCCGGTCTTCAAAGGCCAGGATCCGTGGGTGACCCTGGTCGGCGGGACCTACTATTACTCCGGATCGCATTGCGGCATAGCGGACATCTGCGTCAAGTCCTCGCGCACCCTGACCGGGCTCGCTTCCGCGCCCTGGGTCGGCATCTGGAATCGCAGCCGGGCCACCGATCCGAACGGCAGCGACATCTGGAAGCCGCAGATCCATTACATCGACGGCCATTGGTATGTCTACTACGCCGCCGATGACGGCAACAACGACGATCACCGCCTCTTTGTCCTGCAGGCGAGCTCGGACAACCCGCTCGGCCGCTATGTGGATGGCCGCACCGGCCTGCCGCACGGGCGGCTGCGCGAGAGGAGCGGCGTCTGGGCGATCGACCCGAATGTCTTTACGGCGGCCGACGGCAGGCTATACATCGTGTTCTCCTGCACGAGCCAGGCAAACGCCGATTTCCCGCAGAACATATGCCTGGCGCCGATGAGCAATGCGCTCACGATCGGCGGCGCCACCGTCCGGATCTCCACCCCGGATCGCTATTGGGAGACCCGCACCCAGCCCATCGAGGAAAGCCCTGTCGGCTACACCCGCGACGGCAATACCTATATCACCTTTTCCGCCAGCGCTTCCTGGGTCGCGGCCGACTACGCGGTGGGCGTTCTGACCAACACGACCAAGGCGAAGATCCTGGACCCCGCGCAATGGCGCAAGCGTGGCCCGATCTTCGACAGCCACGGTCTTGCCTACGGGCCAGGCAGCGTGGTGTTCGTCCCTTCCGTCGACGGCTCGGAGCATTGGGTGCTATACCATGCGATCGACAGCACCTCCGGTGCCTGCGCAGTGTCTGCGTACGACTGCCGCGATGTCCGCATGCAACGTATGTTTTTCGACTCCGCGGGGTATCCGATCCTGGGCTATCCGGTCGATCCCGGGGTGGCCCTGACGGATCCCGCCGGGGAACACGGCTCTCCCTCCGGGCGGACTCTCGTGGCCGACTACGGCAATGCATGGGGCGATGCAGCGACAGGCGCGCCATCCGGGAACATCGTCGGCAAATGGACGCGGACCGGCGACAACACCGTCACGAGCTCCACCGGAGGCGCATGGGACCAGATCTTCGCGCGGCGAAATCCCAACCCGCGCAACTTCCGGGTGCGTGTCGATGTGCAATGGAAGGCCACGGGAAGCTCCCAGCGGTTCCCCAAGTACGGCATCTATTGCTCCTACGACGATGCGGGTAATCATGCGGAAGTCCTTCTCGACGTGGCTCACCGGGTGATGGTGACCCACGCCGTTGTGGCAGGGGTCGATCGAGGCTGGCAGGACAGCCGTTTGCCGGCCGGTTTCGACAAAACGCAGCCGCACTCGCTGGCATGCACCAAGAACGGAAGCACCTACACATTCACCCTGGACGGGAACTCGCGCACGCCGGTGCAGAGCCAGCGGACTTTCGCGCTGATCAATGGGCAGGCAGGGCTGGTCGCGGTGGATACGAAGGCGAGCTACCGCGATCTGACCGTCGAGCCTGACAGTTACATGACGAAGTGAGGAATCGGGAATTCCGGCATGAGAATCACGAGACTCGAGACTTTTCGCGTTGCGCCGCGCTGGATGTTTCTCAAGATGGAAACCGACGAAGGCGTGGTCGGCTGGGGCGAGCCGGTGGTGGAAGGCCGCGCGCGCAGCGTCGAGGCCGCGGTGGCCGAAATAGGCGAGCAGCTGATCGGCAAGGATCCGGCGCGCATCAACGATCATTGGCAGACCATGTATCGCGGGGCGTTCTACCGGGGCGGCGCGGTGTTCATGAGCGCCATCGCCGGCATCGACCAGGCGCTGTGGGACATCAAGGGCAAGAGGCTCGGCGTGCCCGTGTATCAGCTGCTCGGTGGATTGGTGCGCGACAGGCTGAAGACCTATTGCTGGGTCGGGGGCGACCGGCCGGGCCAGATCATCGAGCAGATTCGCCGGCGCATGGCGCTCGGCTTCGATACGTTCAAGCTCAACGCCTGCGAGGAAATGCGCATGGTCGATTCGAGCCGCACGGTGGATGCTGCGGTGGCCAAGGTCGCCGAGATCCGCAGCGCCTTCGGCAACACGATAGAGTTTGGCCTCGATTTTCACGGCCGCGTCAGCGCGCCGATGGCGAAGACGCTCATCCGCGAACTGGAGCCGTATCGGCCGCTTTTCATCGAGGAGCCGGTGCTGGCCGAACAGGCGGAATATTATCCACGCCTGGCGGCGCAGACGGCGATCCCACTTGCGGCGGGTGAGCGCATGTTCTCGCGTTTCGAGTTCAAGCATGTATTCGAGCGCGGCGGCATATCGATCGTGCAGCCCGATCTTTCCCATGCCGGCGGTATCAGCGAATGCACGAAGATAGCGGCGATGGCCGAGGCCTACGATGTCGCCCTGGCGCCCCATTGCCCGCTCGGGCCGATCGCGCTGGCGGCGTGCTCGCACGTGGATTTCTCGAGCTGGAACGCCATGCTGCAGGAGCAGAGCATGGGCATTCACTACAATACCGACGGCGAGCTGCTGGACTACGTGCTCAACAGGGAGGCATTCGACCTCGAGCGGGGCTCGATGCTGCCACTGACCAAACCCGGACTCGGCATAGAGATCGACGAGGCAAAGGTCGTGGAGCGCAGCCGCAACCCTCCGGACTGGCACAATCCTCTCTGGCGGCACGCCGACGGCAGCGTGGCAGAGTGGTGAGAGGCCAGGGCCTCAGGCCGGTCTCCCCAATCGGCGCGAGCGCATCAGGCCCGGCGGCGGCCTGCTCTCGGGCTGGCGCGGGCGCTGCGCGGCTCGGCGGCTGAGACCAGCTCCAGCACGTCCAGGATCAGTACCCGCATGGCGGTGGCGGCGCGCTCGGCCTCATGGGCGCGCACCGCGTTCAGCACTTCCTCGTGTTGCGGAATGCTGGCGGCGCGTCCCTTGACGCTGTTGGTGAAGCGGATCGAGATCCGCAGCGCGGTATTGACGAGTTGATCGAGGTTGGCGAAGAAGCGATTGCCGGACGCGCCGAGGAGGGAGGTATGGAAAGCGATATCCGCCTCGACCGCATCACCCTCCCCCCGGTCGGCGGCCCTCATTCGCTCCAGGCACGCCTCGATCCGGGTGAGCGCGGCCGCATCGGCGTGCGCGGCGGCGAGCGCCACCGCCGCCGGCTCGATGGCGAGGCGCATCTGGGTGAACTCCTTCAGGAGCGGCAGCGAGAACTTGCGCTCGAGCAGCCAGCGCAGCACATCGGGGTCGAGCAGGTTCCAGTGCGACTCCGAGGTGACGCTCGTGCCCTGGCGGGGACGGGCCCGCAACAACCCTTTGGCGGTCAGCATCTTGACCGCCTCGCGGGTCACCGAGCGGCTGGTGCCGTGTTGGGTCGCGAGCTCCCCTTCCGTCGGGAACGGCTTGGCGTCGAACTTGCCGGCAACGATGGACCGGCCCAGCGACTCGACGAGCCCGTAGGTGAGATTCCGATCACCCGGCAGACGCAGACTGGACACGTTGGCTTTCCCGATTGGCGGCCTCTATGACTGAATTATATGATAATTCAGCGGGCAACGGCCAACCGCATGGAAAAATCCGCCCGATGGAAGCCGATCCCGTCTCCGCGAGCTATACGTCCGGCGGGCAGATCAGCGGAATGACCTCGCGCTTGTTGCGGCGGTAGACCCGGAAATCCCCGTCTATCGTGACCACACTGTACTTGGGGTGCAGCTCACTCATTCTGATCAGACACAGGTCCGCCAGATCCGGCTTGCGATCGACATAGCGTTTGGCAAGCGACTCCAGCTGCGCAAGATGCTCCGCACAACCGAAGTCGAGCGTGATCAGGGCTCGTGCGAGCAGATTGAATACCGCTGCGCAACTGCCGAGATGGAAAGCCGATTCGGAGAGAACCGCTTCGCACGTGAGCAACGGTTCCGTCACGTCTTCAGCAACGCCGACCGCCCAATCGTGATAGCGATCGTTGAGGCTGAGGAAAGCGACCAAGAACCCGGTATCGGCGATGCCCTTCACGAGCGTGAGCGGGAGTAGCCCTTGCGCTGAGAGAGGTCGCTCGGCAAGTCGCGAATGGCGCCCGCCAGCCGCATGAAAGACCGCTCCGGCTGGCTGCCGCGTGCCTTCTCCAGCTGGTCCTTGACCACCTGGCTTTGTGATACGCCGCGCCGGCGTGCAATGGACCGCAGCCAATCGGCCAAGTCCTCCGGAAGGCGTACCGTGATCGTATTACTCATACGGCAAAAGTGTATTCGCCCCTGCAGGCGCGGTCAAGGCGGTCGCCCCTCCGGACGGCGCTCCGCCGGCCTCATGGGAGGCGAAGACCGCGGCGGCGGGTTATCGCGGGGAGCCGTGAACCGCTGCTGCGGCACCTGACGCTCGGGCGGGTTGAAGCGTTGCTGCGGGACCTGGCGCGGCGGCGGCGCGAAGCGTTGCTCCGGCATCCGACGCTCCGGTGCCGTCATACGCTGCTGCGGCGCTTGCTCGGGCGGCGCGGCGAAGCGCTGCGCGGGAGTACGAAACTGCGGCACCTGGCGGGGCGGTGGAGCAAATCTCCGCTCGGGCGCCTGCGGCTGCGGAGCCCATCGCTCCACGGGTGCTTGCCGCGGCGGCGGAGCGAACCGCTCTACCTGCGGCGCCTGACGCTGCGGCGCAACCTGCCGCGGCGGCGGAGCGAAACGCTCTACTTGCGGTGCCTGACGCTGCGGCGCAGCCGGGCGCTGCGGCGGTGGCACGCGCCATTGCAGCGGCCCGTGTCTTTCGGGATGCGGGAGCTCTCTGGAGACGTTCGGCTGCGACGGCTGCTGTTGTGCCCAGCCCGGCCGATCGCTTCTCGGCGCGCGCGCCGGTGGCAAGGTGGGCTGTTGCAGCAGCCGCTCCCGGGCCGATATGCCGGTACCGAAGGGCGGCGCACGATTCTCCGGCGCCGTGTGCAGCTCGATTACCTGCCGACCTCGAGCCTGGGGACGCACGAGTCGTACCGGTGCGGCCGGTATATTCGGGCGCAGGCGCGCAAGCTCCGCCGCCGGCAGCGGCCGGCCGCCGTTCGCTCGGATGGCGGCCTGCTCCCGCACGAAGGACACCGGCGCTCGAGGCGGAGCGATTCGCGCTACCACCGGACGGTCGATCAGCGTCCGCGGGGGCGCCCTGACAGCCCTCCCCGAATGGGCTCCGAGAACACTCTGCCGCACGGGGATGATGGCGGGAGCCGCAGTCGTGGGGCGCATGCCTGCTATGGTCTGGTGCGGCAGGATCACACGGTGCGGCCCGACGGGCTGCGCCGACGTGAATACGTTGCGCGGAACGGCCGTCACAGCGCCCGGCACTTCGCTGTTGGCATATCGAACAGTGCCCGCACGCCCTGCATACACCCTTCCAACTTCCGTCGGATTGACGAGCCGGGTATTCGTCACGTTGATATTGCGGACGTACGCCGCACTGGAGTGATAGCTGGGAACGTAGACGTCGCGCGGGCCGAGCGGGAACCAGCCGACATGAGGTCCGATCCTCTCCCGGGGACCACCGCGTCGTCCGCCCACCCACCCGACCAGAGCCGGCGCATAGATCGCACGCTTGCGCCGGGGACCAGGAATCCAACACCAGCGGCGGTGCCAGTAGCCCCAGCGCCCGTAGTGAAAGGGCGCGAAGCCCCAGGGCTCCGCATCGACCCAGGTCCATCCCCACGGCGAGACCCACACCCAAGAGCCGAGGCTGTACGGCGCCCAACCGGCCGAAACTGACGGGAACCACGCATAGCCCCAGTCCGGCGTGCTCTCCCAACTGCCGTACGAGCCCAGATCATCCGCCCCGACCGTTTCCGGCGGAACATACTGCCGCGCCACCTCCGACTGTTGCTGCTGCTGCTGATCGCGCTGCATCGACCAGTCATCCAGCGAGTCCGGCGCACCGAGGCTCGCGTAATCGGCGGCGAGCGTGCCGGTCCCCGTGAAAGTTACGCTCTGTTGCGCCGTGACGGGATAGGACTGTCCGCCGCCGGTCGCGAGCGCCTCGCCGTCGTCCACCTTGACGATGGTGGTGTCGCCGGTATCGCTGACTTCGACCCGATAGGTCCCCGGCTGCTCGAGGGTGAGAGCGAGATTGGGCGTGTCGATCTCATCCTGCTCGCCGCTCGCGAGCGAGCGGACGTGGACGATGATCGTCCCGGCGCTGACCTGCATTTGCGCGGTCTGCTCATCGAGGTTGAGGAAGGAAAATCCGGTCGTGCTCCCGAGACGGATGACGGCATCGCCGATGTCGAGCTCCGCGCGGGAATTCTGGTCGGTCCACAGCCTGTCGCCCAGAGTGAGCGGACGGTTGAGCGTGGCGCTGGTCCAGGTGCCGGTGCCGGCGGGCTCCAGGGAAACGCTGCCCTCGGCGTAGCTCAGCTGCGCGGCCCGTCCGGGTGGATTGCCAGTCTCGGCTGGCGCCGACGGGGATTGCTCGTTCGGCGCGGGTTGCTCATCCTGAGTGCTGGCCACCTCCTGCCAGTCATCCCCCTGCGGCTCATCCTGCGCGAGCACCGTGCCCAGGGGCGAGATGCAGATCAGCACTGCCGCGGCAATTGCGCCGAAGACCGATAAAGCTCGCGCTCTCATGCTGGCAACGCTAAACCCGTTCCGCCGATCACATGAGCCATTTTTCCGCCGGTGGCGCTGAACCCAGGGTGAATTATCGGTAGCCCATTTCGACCGGCCCCTATGTACAAGGTTCACTTCAAATTATGTACACTGATACCCTCAGCTTGGAGCCATGCGATTGCGATGAAAACACACGTCGACGTCGATGCCGGGGTTCTGCAGGAAATCATGCGGATGGGTAAATTCCCGAGCAAGAAGACAGCCATCAATGCGGCGCTCGCCGAGTATCTGCGCAAGCTCAAGCGACTGGACCTGCTGGCGATGCGCGGCAACGTCCCCTGGGTCGGCGATCTCGATGCACTCCGCGCAGATCGTCTGGACAGGAGATGATCCTCGTAGACAGCTCCGTGTGGATCAGCTTCCTCAACGGAGTGAATTGCGCTGAAGCCGCATTCCTCGCGGGATGCATTGCGGACGTTC
>DASVWT010000102.1:0-13201 GCA_036393055.1 Steroidobacteraceae bacterium | reverse complement strand
AAGGCGAATGCCCACTTCAGCTCAAGGTGCGGCACCTCCCCCGCCGGAAGCTGTGCGACCGCCGCCGGGATGCTGCGGGAATTATCGTGACCCCAGCCGTAGGGCACCGGTGCCTGCCCAAGCTGGAAACGGGCCGCGCTGCCCCGGCACAGCGGCGGCGCATGCGCATCGCCTGCTCCGATGTTCTGCGCGCCGAGGTAGTCGGCCACCTGCCGCTTCTGCGCGGGATTCAGTGAGCTTGCCTCGGTGCTCATCATGCCGGTGGTGATCGCCGCCAGGATGGAGGCCGGCGACATCATCTGCAGAAACACCTTCGCGGGCGCCCCGGGAGCCTGCCCCTGATGACAGATCGCACAGTGTTGGCGGAACAGGCTGGCGCCGGGGGAAGTGTCGGGATTGGCTTCTGCGTGCGCGGCGGGCGGCATTCCGGCCGCCGCGGCCGGGAGCGCGGACACGACGGCTGCCCACATTGCGAGCGCGAGCGTCACCCCGAATCGATGCATTGCAGCAACCCCCTATGTCGACGAACCAGCC
The DNA here is from genome assembly GCA_036393055.1 of Steroidobacteraceae bacterium. GTDB lineage: Bacteria > Pseudomonadota > Gammaproteobacteria > Steroidobacterales > Steroidobacteraceae > 13-2-20CM-66-19. The sequence goes on along the minus strand of DASVWT010000102.1, from coordinate 12,667 downwards.
CCTACAGCCGCTCGGGCGCCTCGATGAGCTCGCGCAGCGTGGCGAGAAACCCGGCTCCCGCCGCGCCATCGACGACACGATGGTCGGCCGAGAGCGTCACTGTCATGACCTTCGCGACGGCTGGCGCTCCGTCGCGGGCCACCACGCGATCCTCCACTGCGCCCGCAGCGAGGATTGCCACCTGCGGCGGATTGACGATGGCATCGAAGCGCGAAAGGCCGTACATACCGAGATTCGACAGAGTGAAAGTCCCACCCGTGATGTCTTCGCGTGTCAGGCTGCCGGCGCGCGCTCTCGCGGTGAGATCGGCGGTCACCGCGGCGATCTGCGCCAGACTCTTCAAATCCGCGGCACGCACCACCGGTGTGATGAGGCCGCTCGGGGCAGCCACCGCGACCGCGATATCGGCGTGCGGAAACTCGAGGATCTCATCGCCCTCCAGCCAGGCGTTGATTCCTGGATGGGCGCGCAGTGCGAGCGCGCACGCCCGCAACAGCAGATCATTCAGCGTGATGCGCCGCCCGCCGTCGCGGCTTGCCGCCGCGGCCCGCGCGAGCAGCGCCTCGCACCTGACATCGAGGCTCAGCCGATAGTGAGGAATGGTCTGCTTCGACTCGAGGAGCCGCCGCGCGATGGTCGAGCGCGTGGGGGAGAGGCGCTTGCGCACCGGCGCATTCGGCAGCCCGCTCGGCGCGTTCACCGGCGGGCGCGCCGCCGCGGAGCCCGGTACCCCCGGGGCCGCGGATGGGCCTCCCGTCCCGGAGCCCTGCCCTGCAGTCACTCGCGCCGCGTGCGCGGCCACATCCTCGCGCGTTATCCGGCCATTGCGTCCCGTGCCGCGGATCCCGGTGATGTCGATGCCGAGACTCTCTGCGAGCCGCCTGGCAAGCGGACTGATGCGCGCTTCCTCCTCCTCGGCCCCAGGTGCCGCAAGCGCGCGCTGCGTGTCATCCCCCGCGTTCCCCTGTGGGTCTGGCTGCCTACCTGCCTGTGGATGCGCTTGCCGATCCGCCGCATCGGCGGACTGCGGCTCGAACGAAACCACGGCCCCCTTGAAGTCGGCGATGAACCGCTCGATCTCGGTCTGCGCGATCTCGGGCGGCGCCAGCACCGCGAGAAGCGCGCCGACCGGCTTGAGATCGCCGGCTGCCGCGACGATCCGCCGCAGCGTGCCGCTCGCCGGAGCATCGACGGTGTTGACGATCTTCTCCGTTTCCACATCGAGCAGCGGCGCGCCCTTCTCGACCGCCTGCCCCTCCTCGACGCTCCATCGGCTGATCGTGCCCTCGGTCATCTCGATGCCCCACTTGGGCATCGTGACCGCCTGGATGCGCCCGGTCATGCGCGCCCCAACACCTGGCGGACGGCCGCCTCGATCCGCTGCGGTCCCGGCACGTACGCCCGCTCGAGGGCCGGCGAGAATGGAATGGGCGCGTGCGGCGGAGTCACCTGCATCACCGGCGCCTTGAGCAAACGGTACCCCCGACTGGCCGCGAGCGCCGCGATATCCGCCGCCAGGCCGCATCGCGGCGGCGACTCGTCGACGATGACGAGGCGCCCAGTGCCCTCCAGGCTCTCCAGAATGGTCTCCTCATCGAGCGGCGAGGTGGTGCGAGGATCGATGAGGTCGCAAGTGATGCCGTCCTTCGCCAACGCATCGAGCGCCTTCTCCGCGAAAGGCACCATGCGCGCGAAGGCCACCACGGTGGCATCCTGCCCTTCTCTCACGAGATTCGCCTCACCGAAGCGTACGGTGTACGGCGCCTCCGGCACCTCGGACTTGCGCGGATAGAGCGCCTTGTGCTCGAAGAAGACGACAGGATCGTCGTCGCGGATGGCCTGGATGAGGAGCCCCTTCGCATCGCGTGCGTTCGACGGCACCACGATCTTCAGGCCCGGCACCGCCGTGAGCAGCGCATAGATCGACTGCGAGTGCTGCGCGCCCATGCTCATGCCCGCCCCCATCGCCATGCGGATCACGACCGGACAGCGGCTCTTGCCACCGAACATGTAGCGGAACTTCGCCACCTGGTTGTAGATCTGGTCCATGCAGACGCCGACGAAGTCGGCGAACATCAGCTCGGCGACCGGCCGAAGTCCCGCGAGCGCCGCGCCGGCCGCGGCGCCGACGATGGCCGACTCGCTGATCGGCGTATCGATGACGCGCTCGGCGCCGAAGCGCGGCAACAGCCCCTTGGTGACCCCGAAGATGCCGCCCGAAGCCTCCCGCTCGCCGGAGCTGCCGCCCGCGCCGCCCGACACATCCTCTCCCAACACGATCACCCGCGGGTCGCGCTCCATCTCCTGGTGCAGCGCCTGATTGATCGCATCGCGCATCGAAAGCTGAGGCATGCCCGTCCCGGTCAGTAGCTGATATAAACGTCGGTGGTCAGGTCGGACTCGGAAGGCAGAGGCGCCGCGCGAGCCGCACGTACGGCCGCATCGATCTGCTCGAGAACCTCGCGGTCGATCACATCGAGCTCATCGCCGGTAACCGAGCCATCCTGCGTCACGCTGGCGCGAAAGCGCGCGAGGCAGTCCATCGTCGCCCGGTGGTGCGCGACCTCGTCCTTCGCGCGGTATCTCTGCGGATCGCCTTCGAAGTGGCCGTAGAAGCGCGTGGTCATGGCCTCGATGGCACCCGGCCCGCCGCCCGAGCGGGCGCGCTCGAGCGCTTTGCCCATGGCGGCGTGTACGGCGAAGAAATCAGAGCCGTCCACCCTCTCGGCCGGCATGCCGAAAGCCGCGGCCCGCGCCGTGATGTCCTTGGAGCCGACCGCGTAGTCCGCACCGGTGTGCTCGCTGTAGCCGTTGTTCTCGAACACGAAGATGACGGGCGCTGCGAGCACCACGGCGAGATTCATGGCCTCGAACACCGTGCCCTGATTGCAGCTGCCGTCCCCGCCGAACGCCACGCTGACATGGCGTTCGCCGCCCGCGCCGCCCCTGAGCTTGCAGGCGATCGCCGCGCCCACCGCAAGCGGTGGACCGGCCCCGACGATGGCATTGGCTCCCAGCATGCCCTTGTCGAAATCCGCGATGTGCATCGAGCCGCCCTTGCCCTTGCAAAGGCCGTCACGGCGCCCGTAGATCTCCTTCATCATACCGGTGATGTCGCATCCCTTGGCGATGCAGTGCCCGTGGCCGCGATGGGTGCTCACGATGTAGTCCTGATCGGTGAGGTCGGCGCAGACACCGGCCGCCACCGCCTCCTGACCCGCATAGAGGTGCGTGAAGCCCGGGATCTCGCCCGTGGCGATCTCGACGTGCAGACGCTCCTCGAACTCGCGGATCGTCTTCATGCGCCGGTAGGCATCGAGCAGGCGTGACTTCTCGAGCGGCATCGGCCTCCCCTACAGCGCCCCGGCGGGCTTGCCCTGCGGCCCATAGACATAGTCATCGAGCACCTTGTGAAAGTGCCGGATGCGCAGCTCCTGCGCACCGATCCACAGTCCCTCGAAGCCCTTGGAATGCATTCCCGCCTGCACGCCGGGCAGGTTCTGCGCATCCTGATCGAGCACCGTGCCGATCGACTTGTCGCCATGCTTCCACTGCTTGTGCTCGGCGCGCTCGGGCCATTCCTTGCCGTCCGGCACCAGCTCGAAGGTCATGATGTCGTAGAACATGCGATCGGGATCGTGCGGGTGCGGCCGCTGGCGGAATATCCAGAAGTCGTCCGCATGCACGTTGAGCGACAGGTTGGGGAAGATGAAGTAGTGAAAGTCGTCGGTCAGCTGATCGTCGCTGAGGCTCGAGTAGTCCTTGCCCTGGCTCGCCCCGTGCGCGCGCTTGTGCTGCTGCACGTCGCGGCGGATCTCGCCGATCGGCTTGTCATAGTCGGCCGGATCCATGCCCGCGGCCTTCATGATGGTTTTGATGGGCTCGGGGATCGAAGGCGGCTTGCGCACCCGCGGCGACAGCGTGCCGAAGGGGATGAGATAACGGTTGTGGCGTTCGTAGCAGTCGATCTGCACGTCGAGGTCGTGCAGATACCAGAGGAGCTGCGGATGGATGCCCTGGACGTGATACGTCTCGTTGAAGGCGTCCACCGAGGTCTTCCAGTTGCAATTCCACTCCACGGTGATGTCGCGGGTCTGCACCATCTTGTGCAGGTTGTAGGGCTCGAGGTGTCGCGGCAGCGGGTCCAGGTACTCGAGCAGCGGCGGCGGCGACTCATCGAGCGAGTACCAGATCAGCCCGCCCCAGCGGTCGCAGCGCACCTCGGGCAATCCGTGCGGCGGCTTGCCCTGCGGGAAGGTGTCGATGTCCGGGATGCGGCGATAGCCGCCGTCGAGCTCGTATTCCCAGTGGTGGTAGGGACACTTGAACGACAGCGACTCGCCGGTGGTCCCGATCCCGCAGCCGCGGATCCGGTTGCCACGGTGCTGGCAGACGTTGTAGAACGCGCGCACCGACCCGTCCCTCTGGCGCACGATGAGGATGGACTCGGGGCCGATTTCCGTCACCAGATAATCGCCCGCCTCCGGGATGTCGAGCTCGCGGCCGCCGAGTAGCCACACCTTGGTCCACATGCGCTGCCACTCGAGCCGCATGAACTCGGGCGAGAAGTAGCGCCGTTGGTCGATGACGCCATGTCCGAGGTCAGGATCGGGTGCCTTCTCGAGCGGCGTGCCGGGGCTATCCTCGGGTTTCCCGCGCGGCACCGGCGTGAAGCGCGGCGCCTTGGATCGCTCCCAGAAGTCGTCCATCAGAACTGCACGCGCTTGGTGAAGCCGTTGTCCGCCACGATGTTGGAGCCGGTGATGAGGCTGGCGGCCGGGCTCGCGACGAATGCGACCACGCGCGCCACCTCTTCCGGCGTTCCCATGCGCCCGCAGGGGATCTGCCGCAATGCGTAATCGAACAGCTTGGGCATGGTGCCCTTGATGAGCTCCCAGGCACCGCCCTCGAAGAAGATGGGGCCCGGAGAGACGGAATTCACCCGCACGCCTTTCTTCCCGACGTGCTGCGCGAGTTGCTTCGAATAGGTGATGAGCGCGGCCTTCATCGCATTGAACGCCTGCGGCACGCCGAAGGTCTCGAGGGCGTTGGTCGAGGAGAGGATGACGATGGACCCCGACCCGGACTTCTCGAGGTGCGGCAGCAGCGTCTCGCAGCCGCGCACCGTGTGCATCACGTCGACTTCGAAGTTGCGCGTCCAGTTCTTCTCGCTATCGAAGCCACCGCCCGCACTCACGTTCGGGACGAAGATATCGCAGCCGCCGAGTGCCTGCGCCGAGCGCTCGAGCCATGCCTTGTAGGCATCGCCCTCGCGCACATTGACAGCCTCGCCGATGACGTTGCCGCCCCTCTGCTCGAGAGCGCGCACCGTGGATTCGACTTCCTCCGCCGTGCGCGCGCAGAGAGCGATGTCCACGCCTTCGACGGCGAGGAGCTCGACGACGGCACGGCCGATCCCCTTGGTGGCACCCGTGACGATTGCTTTCTTTCCCCTGAGACCCAGGTCCATCGCACTCTCCTTCGAATGAGGATTGCGCTGGAATTATAGGCGTCGACGGGTAAAATACAATCAGGCTTGACTGTTTTTTTTATTCGACCCGGCACCGGCTGCCGCGAGGCTCGCATTGATCTCGCGCGGCAGCGGGTTGCGGCGCAGGGTCAGCCCGCCGTTCACCTGCAGCGTCTCGCCGGTCATGAAGCATTCCTCGCCCGCAAGCCAGAGCACCGCATCCGCGACGTCCTTCACCGTGCCGATCCGCGCCAGCGGGTATTCCCGGACGAAGGCTTCCTCGAGCCCCGGCATTGCCACTTCCCGCGAAGTCATGGGCGTTGCAGTGAGCCCGGGCGCGATGCAATTGACGCGCACGCCGCGCGAGCCGAACTCGTTCGCGAAGCAGCGTGCCAGGGCCTCGGAGCCCGCTTTCGTCCCGATGTATGCGGCATGGTGGAAGAGGAGCGCGCGCACGGAAGCCGACGAGGTGAGCACCACGGAGCCGCCGCCGCTGCGGGCGATTGTCTCGCAGAAGACCTGCAGGAAGAAGAATGAGCCCTTGAACTGCAGGTCCATGAGCCGGTCGATCTGCTCCTCGGTGGTCTCGAGAATCTTCGCGATGAGCCCGAGGCCCGTGCAGTTGATGGCGATGTCGACCTTGCCGAAGGCATCGGCCGCGCATTGCGCGAGCGCCTGGACGTCCCCCTTGCGGGTGATGTCGCAGAGCGCGAAGCGTCCACCGATCTCGGCGGCGATCTCCCGCAGCGGCTCCTCGTGCCGCCCACCGACCACCACCCGCGCCCCCTCCTGCGCGAGCCGCCTGGCGATCGCCTGGCCCATGTTGTCCCGCGCCGCCGCGCCGAGCACGACGGCCACCTTGTCAGCGACGCGTTTCACTGCCACAAGCCTCCACCCAACGCAATCGGAAGGACCAACCCATGAACGATGAAATGGCCTCCCTCGAGAAGCGAATCCGAGTCCTGGAAGACCGGGCAGAGCTGCGCGAGCTGATCGCCCGCTACGGCGTCGCCGTCGACGATCGTGACATCGATGCGCTCACGGAGCTCTTCACCCCGGACGGCTCGTTTTCCTCCGTGGACGGCGTGATGAGCGCGCTCGGGCGTGAGGCCGTCATCCAGCAGTTTCACGGGCGCTTCGCCGCCCTGCAGGCGACCAACCACATCGCCCATGAGCAGATCCTCGACTTCGGCCCGGACCCCGACGCGGCGGAAGGTCTGGTGACCTCCCACGCGGAGGTCTGCCGCAACCAGCGGGTGTTCGTCGCGGCGCTGCGCTACCGCGACCGCTATCGACGCCATGAAGGCCGCTGGCGCTTCGCCGGGCGGCTGTTGTCCTTCCTGTACTATCTTCCGGTCGAGGAATACGCCGAAGGTCTCGCCAGCCGGCTCAGAGTGCGTGTCTACGGCGACCGGCGACCGGCCGACTACCCCGAGAGCCTGCCGGCCTGGCGCCGCTATCATCGGGAGGACTGACCGCCGGACGCGCCCGGCCGGCGCTCGACGAGGTTGGTGCTGCGGCAGGTGAATACCGTCTCCCCTTTCTGGTTGAGCAGGGTGTACTCGAACACCACGACGCCGCGGTGCGGATCCTTCTGAGACGGACGCTTGCTCAGGCACAGCGCCCGCGCGCGCAGCGCATCACCCGAGCGGACCACCTTTGGGAAACGCACATCGTCCCAGGCGACACCGCATATCCAGGCAACGTCGCCGCAGATCTGGTGATCGAGCTGCCGCCAGACGGCCATGGTGAAGATGCCGGAGGCGATCAGGCCCCCAAACACCGAGCGCTTGGCGGCCTGCGGGTCCGCATGGAAGTACTGCGGATCGTATTTGCGCGCGAACTCGAGCAACTCGGCCTCGTTGACCTCGCGCGCGCCCGACAGCCGCTCCTCACCCTCGATCAGGTCCTCGAAATAGCGCATGGTGCAACCGCGGGCCCGCTCCTTCTCCCCTCATTGCACGGTGAGGGCGTTGTCGATCACGAGCTCCGCGCCATTGACGAAGCGGGACTCGTCCGAGGCGAGATACACGACCAGATGAGCAACATCCTGCGGCTTGCCGAGCCCCCAGGGCGCCGCCTCGTAGTCCTGCATCTTCATCCCTAAGGCGGCGTTCGCCTGCTCCACCATCGGCGTCTCGATGGCCCCGGCGTGGATGGAGTTGCAGCGGATGCCGTACTTGCTCATCTGACAGTGGACCGCGATCGATTTCGTCATCGCGCGCACCGCTCCCTTGGCGGCGCTGTAGGCGAAGAAGACCGGATATCCGAGGTGCGAGGCGACCGAGGACATGTTGATGATGGAGCCGCCGCCCGAGTCCCGCATCGCGGGAATCGCGGCCTTGCACCCGAGGAACACGCCCTCCGCCATCACCCCGTTGGCGAAGCGGAATTGCTCGAGCGTGGTCGTCTCGGGAGTGGCGATCACGACGACACCGGCGTTGTTGACCAGCACGTGCAGCGCTCCGAAACGGCGGACGCATTCGGCAACCACCTCACCCCAACGGCGCTCATCGCGTACGTCGTGGACCATGAAGGCGGCACAGCCGGTCCGCGAGCCGTTGAGCTCCGCGGCAAGTTGCGCACCCGCGCCTTCGTTGACGTCCGTGAGCAGGACACGGGCACCCTCCTCGACCATCGCGTGGGCATCCGCACGGCCGAGGCCGGAGGCAGCGCCGGTGATGAGGGCGACTTTGCCGGCCAATCGGTTCATGATTGATTAAAATGCGCAAAAGCCCCGGATGGGCCTGCAGGCCAAACTACCAGTCAGCTCATCCTGTTTCAATCAGCTTTGACTTTTTTTTGCCCGGCGCGCATGCTGGCCCAATCAGGGATATCTTCGTGAGTACGCAACGCTCCTCAACGCTCCCCAGGTCGCCGACGGAAGAACCCGAAGAATCCGGATGGCAGGCGCAGAAAAGCGCGAATACCCGGACGCAGATCACCGAGGCCGCCATCCGCTGCTTCGTGGAATACGGATATTCGCAGACGACGACCACGCTCATCGCCGAGAAAGCGGGGCTGTCGCGTGGAGCGATGCTGCACCATTTTCCCTCGAAGCTTGCGGTGGTCAGCGCCGCCGTCGAGCACCTGCATGCCAAGCGCCTGCGGGCATTCCGCAAGGCAGTGGCCAAGCCCACCGCCGGGCACGATCACTTGCGTCAGAGCCTGGAGGCCTACTGGGCCCACGTGCGCCACCCGATGTTCGTGGCTTTCTTCGAGCTTGCGGTGGCGGCCCGGACCGACAAGGAGTTGGCGGCAATCCTCCGCCCGGCGCAGGAGGCGTTCGAGCGCGAATGGTACGAGGCGGCCGTGGAAGTATTTCCGGAGTGGAAGGGGCGCGGGGAGAAGTTCGACATCGCCCTCGATCTGGTGCACTACGTGCTCGAAGGCATGGCGGTCAGCTTCCTCACCCACAAGGAATCGGAGCGTGACAAGCGCCTGATCGAGTATCTCGATGAGAGCATCCACGCGCTCGCCGGCCTGCCGATGCCGCGATGAGATCGTGACGCGCTCGCGGCCCCTGTGCCAGGCGCCCGGCGTGCGTCCTCAAAATCCCTTCTGTTGGATGGCGTGAGCCGCCCGCTGCAGCCCCTCCCGGAAGTCCGGATGGGCGATGGCCGCGAGGCGGCGGGCGCGCTCGGCGAGCGCCTGGCCTTTCAGCTCCGCCGCGCCGAATTGCGTGACGATGACATCCACGTCGGTGCGCGTGGTGGTGACGGGCCCGCAGAGGCGCTCGACGATCCGGCTGACACTGCCGCCGCGCGCGGTTGCGGGCAGCGCGATGATGGAGCGGCCACCCGGCGAGCGCCCGCCAGCGCGCACGAAGTCGACCTGTCCCCCCGTCCCCCCGAGATAATTTGAGCCGCTCTGCTCGGCGTTGACCTGTCCGGTGAGATCCACCTCGATCGCCGAGTTGATGGTCACCAGTTGCGGCAGCCGGGAGAGCACCGCCGCCTCGTGCGTATAGGCGCAATTGCGCAGCGCGATCGCCGGATTGCGATCGGCGAAAGCAAACAGGCGCCGCGTGCCGATCAGGGATCCGGTAACGGATACTCCCCGGTCGATCGGCTTGCGGGCGTTGGTGATGACCCCGGCCTCGACCAGATCGACGATACCATCGCCGATCATGCCGGAGTGGATGCCCAGATCGCGCCGGTCTCGCAGGAGCCGCAGGATCGCCTCCGGTACCGCGCCGATGCCCACTTGAAGCGTGGCGCCATCATTGATGTAGCTGCAGGCGATCTCTGCGATGCGCAGGTCGCTCTCCCCGGCCTTCGCGGCCGGCACCTCCACCGGATCGCGATCGACCCGGACCGCGCAGTCGATCCGCCCGGCCGGCAACACCGCATCGCCCAGCGTGAATGGAACGCGCTCGTTCACTTCGGCGATGACCACCCTCGCCTTTTTCACGGCGGCCTCGATGAAATCGCCGGTGAGGCCGAAGCTGTGGTTGCCGTCCCCATCGGGAGGACTGACCTGCACCAACGCCACGTCGCAACCGATCAACCCCTGATCGATCATCGGTGCCACCTGGCTCAGGTGGCAGGGCACGATGGCGAGGCGCCGCGCCTGCGCGAGCTCATGCAGCGACCCGATTGCGCCGATGCTGGAGATCGCCATCCGCTGCCCGGCCGCCGCGTCCAGCACACCCGAAAAACTGGTGGCCGCAAACGCCGCCAGCGGACCGATGGCCTCGGCCTGCCCGATCAAGTCCTCGAGGAGGCTGGTCGGCTCGGCGCATGCATGGCTCCAGACGATCCGGTCCCCGGGGCGAACATATCGGCTGAATTGCAGCCGTGTGGCATTGGCATCTGGCATCACCCTGGGACTGTAATCCGAGTGCAAGCCGATCGCTCGAGAAAAGTCGCCGTCCAAGCTTTCGGCCGCACTGCCGCACCCCTTGCCTCCGCCGCGCCTCTGCGTCAAGCTATATTTCGTATATCGCATTTTCTTTCGCTTATCGAATTTCCTGCAGCCGAGGGTGAGACCGTGAGTGATGTCGAGGTCCCCGTGACGATCGTCGGCGGCAGCCTCGTCGGATTGTCGGCGGGCCTGCTGCTCGCACAGCATGGAATCCGCCCACTCGTGATCGAGCGACACTCGGGGACCGCCATCCACCCGCGTGCGGCGCACGCGACCCAGCGCACCATGGAGATCTTCCGTTCGGCAGGGCTCGAGGCAGCCATTCGGGAGCGTTCAACCGAGCAGTTCGTCCAGGACGGCGGAGTCGTCGAAGTGCAGACGCTGCTCGGCGGGGCGACGCGACAATTCATAGCCGACCTCAACGCGGGCGTCCGGGATGTGAGTCCATGCGAGCGCGTTTTCCTTTCGCAGAACTCTCTCGAGCCGCTCATCATGGAGCGCGCACGACAACTCGGCGCAGACCTGCGGTTCTCCACCGAAGTGACGTCGATAGAGGAGGACTCCACGGGCGTCACGACACTGTTGCGCGATCGGGCGAGCGGAGCGACCTCCACGGTCAGATCGCGTTACCTCATCGCGGCTGACGGCGCGCACAGCATGGTGCGGCGCCAGCTGGGCATCGCAATGCAGGGGCCGCCCGCGTTCTCCAAGAGCATCACCATTTATTTCCGCGCCGACCTGCGCTCGCTCCTCGCTGACAAACAGTGGGCGGTGGTGTACGTCAACAACCCGCGTCTGCGCGGCTTCTTCCGCTTCGAGAAGCCCTTCGACAGCGCCTTTCTGGCCGTCAATACCGCAGGGGATCCGGCACACCCGGTAACCGACGTCTCCACGGATCTGACGCCCGAGCGCGCCCGCGGCCTCGTGGCGTGCGCTCTCGGATCGGCGGACATACCGGTGACCATCGACAGCATCATGCATTGGGAAGCCGCCGCCCAGGTGGCGGAGCGTTTGCAGACCAATCGCGTATTCATCGCCGGGGATGCGGCGCACGTGATGCCGCCGACCGGCGGGTTCGGCGGCAACACCGGCGTTCAGGACGCCCACAATCTGGCCTGGAAGCTCGCGCGCGTGCTCAAAGCGCAAGCGCCACCCGCCCTGCTGCGCACGTACGAGGCCGAGCGCCGTCCGGTCGCGACACTCTCCGTCGAGCAGGCCCGCACGCGCTACGTTCTGCGCACCGACCCGAGCCTCGGCCGCGAGCACTGCGAGCCTCTCGTGAGCGATCTGGATATCGAGCTCGGATATGTCTACCGCTCCGGCGCGGTGATGGAGGAGGAGCCGGACGATGGCGCGGCTCACATGAGCCCGCGGGAGTCGCACGCCCGTCCCGGAACACGGGCGCCGCATGTCTGGCTGGAAAGGCAGGGCCAGCGCCTCTCGTCCCTGGATCTTTACGGCCTCCGGCCCGTGCTGCTCGGCGGTCCTGGCGCGGAGGATTGGTGCCGCTGCGCCCGCAGCGCATCCTCCGAAGAAGGCATCGAGCTGGATATTTGCCGTCCCGGTGCGGAGGGCCTCGAAGATCCGGCCGGCAGCCTCTGTCAGTCACACGCGATCGAGCCGGAAGGTTGCGTACTGGTGCGTCCCGACGGCTTCGTCGCCTGGCGCGTGCGCAACGCGAAGGGCGCTTCGGTTGCGAGGCTGAGGTCCGTGCTATCGAGGATTCACGGGCGTACCTGACTCCTGCCCGGCGGAAGCGGCACGATCCCCAGTGAACGGAAACTCGCCTTCCGGCGCTTGTATCGCAGCAGCGGGCGCATTAGGTTCATCTGAAGGTGCGCCCGCGATATCCCGGAGGTCCATCATGAACGCCGTGCCCGCGCCACATGCGATCGCTGAGCCGCCCGCCCTGTCGGGTGCTCTCACCGAGTTCCTGAAGCGTAAGCCACGCCTGCTGGTGAATGGCGAATGGATCGAGGCGCACGGCAAACGCCGCATCCCGGTCATGGACCCCGCGACGGAGCGCCAGATCGCGGAAATCGCCGATGCGGACGCCAAGGATGTCGATCGCGCGGTGCGCGCCGCGCGCGCGGCGTTCGAGAGCGGTCCCTGGGCGCAGATGCTGCCGGATGAGCGCGAGCGGTTGATGTGGCGACTCGCGGACCTGATGGAGCGGCACGCCGCGCAGCTCGCCGAGCTCGAGAGCCTCGACAATGGCAAGCCCATTGCCATGGCGCGGCTGATCGATGTGCCGGGCGCCATCGCGCACCTGCGCTACATGGCCGGCTGGGCGAGCAAGCTCGACGGCTCGACATTCAACACCTCGCTGCG